>NZ_CP022530.1:626250-939375 GCF_002237535.1 Bacterioplanes sanyensis | reverse complement strand
GCTGTTCTTTCTGTTTCAATACCGCGTTGCGTTGCTTCAGCTGCTTTCGAAACGTCTTCCAGTGATCCATAAACTCATGTTCCACGTGGAACACACCCCAATCGATAAACTGGCGGCGCTCTTCCGGCGAGCCGGACAACAGTCTGAAGGTATTGGGTTCAATCACTTGCACCGGCAACCAGTGGGCGGCTTCCGCTTGCGACGTTAGTACAGAACCATTGATTTTCAACAGCTGGTCGCCGGTTTTCAGGCGTAAGCTGTGCAGCTCTGCTTCTCCCAAGTTCTCGTCATCAATGCACAGAGACAGCTCCATGCGCTCAGCTTGTTGACTCAATACAAACTTAAACTGTGAGGTACGAAACGACTTTCCGGACGCCATTAGCGCAATGGATTCCAGCACGCTGGATTTTCCAGAGCCGTTGTCACCGTACAGAAAGTTAATATAGGGATGAGGAGTGAGCGTCAGCGGCTGCAAATTGCGTACGCCGCTGACACTGAGTTGCCGAATGGGCATATAGAAGAAAAACTACAGTCGCATAGGCATGACGACGTACAAGGCATCGCCACTTTCTGGCTCTTCCAGCAAAGCACTGGAGTTGGCATCGCCTAAGGTCAGTTTGACCTGTTCAGTCCCCAATACCGCCATCACATCCTGCAAATAGGATACGTTAAAGCCGATTTCCATTTGCGCACCCTGGTAGTCGACCGCCAGAGATTCTTCGGCTTCTTCCTGTTCCGGGTTGTTGGCAAACACCTTCACCAGGTCGTTATCCAATACCAGGCGCACACCACGGTACTTTTCATTCGACAAAATGGCCGTGCGCTGGAATACCTGGCGCAGCTCTTGGCGATCTGCCAGCAGCACGTTGCTGCCATTTTTGGGAATAACGCGTCCGTAATCTGGGAACTTGCCGTCCACCAGTTTGGTGGTAAAGGTGAATGCATCGGTGGATAAGCGCAAATGGTTGGTGCTAACAATCACTTCCACGCTGGCTTCTGGGTCGGTCATCAGCTTAGCCATTTCCAGCACACCTTTGCGCGGGACAATGATCTGCTGAGTCGAATCCAGACCGGTAATGTCGACCAATGCCGTCGCCAGTCGGTGACCGTCCGTTGCTACGGTGCGCAACTGATTGGCAGACACCTCAAACAGCATGCCATTGAGATAATAACGCACATCCTGCTGCGCCATGGCAAAGCTCACGCGGTCGATGACACGACGCAACTTGCCTTGCTCCAGGCTGAAGGATTGATGCGCTTCGGTGATGTTTTCTACGTTTGGAAATTCAGTAGCGGCCAGTGTGGATAAGGTAAAGCGAGAACGCCCCGAGCGGACATTGACGCGTTGACCGTCTTGCTCCACTTCGATCTGAGCCCCATCCGGCAATGTACGGCAAATATCCATCAGCTTTTTCGCTGGTACCGTAATCTCACCTTCCTGGCCTACCTCATCCAGCGTCACTCGACCAATTAGCTCAACTTCCAGGTCGGTACCCGTCATCGCTAATTGCTGACCTTGAACCTCCAGCAGCACGTTCGACAGCACTGGCAGCGTTTGGCGTTTTTCCACCACACCCGCAACCAGCTGCAATGGCCGAAGAAGGGCTTCCCTAGAGATAACGAATTTCATGGTTCTCCACTCTGTCTAGGTTGTCAGTGAGCGCAACAGGTTTTTGTAATCTTCCCGAATGTCTGCGCTGGATTCCTGCAATTCTTTAATTTTACGACATGCGTGCAGCACTGTCGTGTGGTCTCGACCACCAAATGCATCGCCAATTTCTGGCAAGCTGTGATTGGTCAGTTCTTTACTCAATGCCATCGCTACCTGACGCGGGCGGGCGATAGAGCGGGTGCGGCGCTTAGATAGTAAATCAGAGAGTTTGATTTTGTAATACTCGGCCACCGTGCGCTGAATATTGTCGACGCTGACCTGCTTATCCTGCAGTGCCAACAAGTCTTTCAGCGACTCTTTAATAAAGGGTAGGGTGATTTCACTGCCAGTAAAATGGGAGTTCGCCACCACCCGTTTCAGTGCTCCCTCGAGCTCACGCACATTGGAGCGAATTTTCTGAGCAATAAAAAAAGCGGCATCGTCTGGCAAGTGCACACCGGTCTGCTCCGCTTTTTTCATCAAAATGGCAACTCGAGTTTCCAGCTCTGGTGGCTCGACAGCAACCGTTAGCCCCCAACCAAAACGACTTTTCAGCCGCTCTTCTAAGCCGTTAATCTCCTTGGGGTAGCGGTCGCAGGTCAAAATCATCTGCTGACCACCTTCTAACAGGGCATTAAAGGTGTGGAAAAACTCTTCCTGCGAGCGCTCTTTGCCAGCAAAAAACTGAATATCATCGATCAGCAGTGCGTCCAAACCGCGGTAAAAGCGCTTGAACTCATTGATGGCATTCAATTGCAGCGCCTTGACCATGTCCTGCACAAAACGCTCGGAGTGCACATACAGCACTTTGGCGTTGCCATTTTTCTTTTGCAGATAGTTACCCACAGCGTGCATCAAGTGGGTTTTACCCAGGCCAACACCACCATATATAAATAGTGGGTTGTAAGAACCGCCAGCATTTTCAGCCACTTGGCGCGCTGCGGCGTGCGCCAGCTGGTTACTTTTACCTTCAACAAAGGTATCGAAGGTAAAGGTTTCATTCAGAAAGCTCTGGTGCTTTAAACCACCCTCAACCTGCACATTGCGCTCACGAGGGCGGCTCGGCTGCTGCACAGCTGGCTCGGGTCGGCTTTGGCGTACTGCTGCAGGTGGATGCAAATCCGGTGTATCGTCGAGCAACTCACCTTGCAGTGGTGCGCTGGTTGGCGGCGCGGCAAAGCCGTAACTGGCTTGGCTGTTGGAACGCGGGGCAGGCCTCGGCGGTGGCGACGTCGGCCGTTTACTGGCCTGCGGGCGAAACATGGGTTGTGACTCGCCCACAGCCAACTCAACGTGGGTGATACGCCCGCCGTTAAGTTCAGACAAAATCTCCTGAATACGTTGCAGGTATTTGTCCTTTACCCAGTCTTTGACGAAACGGTTGGGCGCACTGAGCACCAACTGACCTTCTTCGCTGCTCACCACCAATGGACGAATCCAGGTGTTGTACTGTTGCGCCGGCAACTCGTGCTGCAGTTGTCCCAGACATTCTTGCCACAAAGCGGTCACGACTACCTCAGAAACGGTTAATAAGTATGCCCAAACGGCCCGCCATTCTACTGTATGCCACTCAGGTTATCCACAGGCCAACCATAGCCTACTGAAAAAACTGCTCTACTGGCCTGAAAGCCTGTGAATGAATGGCCATCTACTCCTGAATAAATGTGCATGACTTCGCTGTGGCTTTAGCGGCATGTGCACAACTGGGCAATTGATCCACCATCTATACGCACGCAACACCCAGCTCATACCGCCTTTCTACAGGACTTATAAATCACCCAAGCCATTGATAAATAAGCGTTTTTTATGGTTTTCAACAGATTCGGTGGTGCTTAAGAATAGAAATAACGAACTTCTCCTTCCTTTCTCAAAACACACTTAACTATTCACTTATTCAATACACAGGACAGTGGAGAACACAGCCTGCCAATGCTGGGCAGTGATCAAAATTCAGTCATTGCCTTCACTGGTCCTTTCTCATACAATTGCCGGCCTTAATTTTCTGGCCACGGTTTCATCGCTCAGCGATAGCACCATGGCCATGGCTAAATTCTCTTAACTGAGTGACTTTGTTATGAAACGTACATTTCAACCAAGCGTTCTGAAGCGCAAGCGTACTCACGGTTTCCGTGCTCGTATGGCTACTAAAAACGGTCGTCAGGTATTGGCACGTCGTCGCGCCAAAGGCCGTCACGTACTGTCTGCTTAATCTTGGTTACGCTGCCGCTGATCAATGCCTGATAACCAATTCTCTCGTCGCTCTCGGTTACTGAAGCCGGCAGAATTCAAACAGGTATTTGATCACACCGAATTGCGCGGCAGCACGCCTCACCTGCTGGTACTGGCGACTCACAACGAGCTTGGTCATCCACGCCTCGGTTTTGTGTTAGCCAAAAAACAGATCAAGCACGCTGTTGCTCGCAATCGGGTTCGCCGATTGGTGCGAGAGTCGTTTCGTCTGCATCAACACGATCTGCCTGCGGTGGATTTAGTGGTGCTGGGCCGAGGCAGCTTGGTAGCACTGGACAACCAGCAGATTCGTGAGATGATTGACGCCCTTTGGTTCCGATTGAAGCGTCCCACCCATGGCAAACGAGCTCCAGGCCAGCGAAAATCGCGCCCCAAGTCCGGTCGCTAATGGTTTGTTGCTGCTCATCCGCTTTTATCGCTACGCCATCAGTCCCCTGATTCCCAGTCGTTGTCGCTACTACCCCACATGTTCCAGTTACGCCGATGAAGCCATTCGCCGGTATGGATGGTGGAAAGGTGGGCGCTTAACGGCGAAACGCCTACTGCGTTGTCATCCGTGGGGCAACCACGGTTATGACCCAGTACCTGAGTCCGATTCCTCCAACTGTTGTCAACGGAAACCCTAATCATGGATATCCGCCGTCCGATCATATTTATTGGCTTGGCCATTTGTACGTACATGCTGATCCTGGCATGGAATGAAGACTATCCCAGTCAGCCTGAGCTGGCTCATGAACAAATTGCCGCAACTCCGTCATTGCAGCAGGAAACACCTGCCATCAGCGATGCCAGTGCCACGGGTGATGCGCCGGTGGTGGCCAGCGCAGCGCCGGATGTCGAGGCTGAGCAAAGCAGCGGAGAGTTGATTCAGGTGCAGACCGATGTGCTGACGCTGACCATCGACCCGCTCGGTGGCGAAGTGGCTGAAGTTCTGCTGCCTGCCTACCCGGCTTCGATTGAGCAAAAAGATGTGCCATTCGTATTGCTGGAGCGCAATAGCCGCCGTACCTATGTTGCGCAAAGCGGCCTGCTCGGCAAAGACGGCATCGACGCCAACGGACAAGCGCTGTTCTCCAGCGACGCCACGCGTTATGAGATGGACGCCGAGCAGAACACACTGCAAGTGGTGCTGACCCATACCAGCGACAAAGCGGTGGTGGAAAAAGTCTTCACCTTTACTCGCGGCGACTACCTGATCGATGTTGAATACCGTATCCGCAATACATCCGCTGAGACCTGGCAGGGTGTCTTTTATGCACAACTAAAACGTGATGGTTCAGGTGATCCGTCACAAAGCAGCCAGATGGGCATGCAGTCCTATTTGGGGGCAGCGCTGACCACATCCGAAAACAACTATGAAAAAGTTTCCTTCGACGACCTGGAAGACGGCGCTTACAAGCGCGTAGAAACCGGTGGTTGGGCTGCCATGTTGCAGCACTACTTCTTGTCGGCTTGGGTGCCAAATCAAGAGCAGTCGCACACCTACAACGGTCGTTTTGCCAATGGCAATTACCTGTTTGGTTTCTACAGCGAAGCCACACAAGTCGCACCGGGTGAAACTGGCACTGTGGGTGCTCAGCTGTACGTTGGTCCTAAGGATCAGAACCGTTTGGCAGAGATTGCAGAGCACCTAGACCTGACCATCGATTACGGCTGGTTGTGGTTTATCGCTCAGCCGCTGTTCTGGCTATTGAGCTTCTTCCATAGCCTGGTGGGTAACTGGGGTGTGGCGATTATCCTGCTGACCATCTGTATCAAAGCACTGTTCTTTAAGCCATCGGCGATGAGCTATCGCTCGATGGCCAACATGCGCAAAGTTGCACCAAAGATACAGGAGATGAGAGAAAGATACGGCGACAACCGCGAGAAGCTTGGTCAGGAAATGATGAAGCTGTACCGCGATGAAAAGGTCAACCCAATGGGTGGATGCTTGCCGATTCTGATTCAGATGCCGGTGTTCATCGCTCTGTACTGGGTACTGATGGAGTCGGTGGAACTGCGCCAGGCGCCGTTCTTCTTGTGGATTGAAGACATGTCGATCAAAGATCCGTACTTCATTTTGCCACTGATCATGGGCGCTTCCATGTTCTTTCAGATGAAACTGAACCCTGCGCCGCAAGATCCAATGCAAGCGCGAGTGATGCAGTTTATGCCGATTATCTTCACCATTTTCTTCCTCTGGTTCCCGGCGGGACTGGTACTGTACTGGGTGGTGAATAACATTCTGTCGATCGCGCAGCAGTACTACATCAATAAGCAAATCGACAAAGACGTTTAACGTCACTGGCCCTGCAACCGCAGGGCCAGCTCTCCCTTCCCTGCATCCCCATCTCTACTTGGTCTGCGCTACAATGGCGGCTTTTCAGCCTGTGGACCTGATATGACGAGCAACCTTCATCACGATTCCATTGCAGCCATCGCGACGGCTCCGGGGCGCGGCGGTGTCGGCATCATTCGCATCTCAGGGGCGCTGGCCTTAACCGTGGCCGATAAGGTGCTAGGACTTACTCCTAAGCCCAGGTACGCCCATTACGGCCCGTTTAAAGCGGTCAATGGTGAGGTTCTGGACGAAGGCATCGCCCTATTCTTTCCTGGGCCAAACTCCTTTACCGGCGAAGATGTACTTGAGCTGCAAGGCCATGGTGGCCCTTTGGTGCTGGATTTGCTGTTACAGCAGGTGGTGGCATTGGGCTGTCGGTTGGCGCGTCCGGGCGAGTTCTCGGAGCGGGCGTTCTTAAACGACAAGATGGATTTAGCCCAAGCCGAGGCCATCGCGGATCTGATCGACTCAGCCTCAGAGCAAGCCGCGCGGTGTGCCTTGCGTTCGTTGCAAGGTGAGTTTTCACAACGTATCCACAGCTTATTGGAGCAGTTGATTCACCTGCGTGTGTACGTTGAAGCGGCGATTGATTTTCCCGAAGAAGAGATCGACTTCCTGTCTGACGGTAAGGTTGAAGCCATGCTGGCAGAGGTCGAAGCTGCGCTGGCTTCGGTGTTGCGCGAAGCCAATCAGGGTTCGCTGCTGCGTGAAGGCATGAATGTGGTGATTGCTGGCCGTCCTAACGCCGGCAAATCATCGCTGTTGAACGCACTGGCCGGACAAGAGCGCGCCATTGTCACTGACATCGCCGGTACCACCCGCGATGTATTGAAAGAACATATCCACATCGATGGCATGCCGCTGCACATTATCGACACCGCAGGCCTTCGCGACGCACCGGACGAAGTGGAACGTATCGGTATCGAGCGCGCTTGGGCGGAAATAGAGCAAGCCGATCGGGTGTTGTTAGTGGTGGACAGCAGCAGCGACGAAACTGAGCCGTTGACGTTGCTGCATGCCCTGTACGATGGTCAGCAGCAGTCCAATGAACTGGCCGATACGCTGTGGAACTCCGGTCGCCTGACGGTGATTCGCAATAAGGCCGATTTAGTAGGTTTGCAACCGGCTCTGTCGAGCGAGAACGACATGCCGACCTTGGCGTTGTCGGCCAAATTGCAGCAAGGTGTGGATATCTTACGGGATCACCTGAAAACCGTGATGGGCTTTGACGCCGCCGCAGAAGGCGGCTTTCTGGCGCGCCGTCGCCATATTGATGCGTTGTTGCGTGCAAACGCAGCGCTGCAAGCCGGTCGTGAACAGCTGCAAGGCATGGCAGCGGGTGAACTGCTGGCTGAGGACCTGCGCATGGCTCAGCAGGCGCTCAACGAAATTACCGGCGAGTTCAGCGCCGATGACCTATTGGGCGAGATTTTCGGCAGTTTCTGTATTGGAAAATGAAACCTGCTCTGGCTGCAGATACTGATCGACAATCTGTTGATAACGGCCAGTGGCCCGCAATTGCTGCAGACCGCGATCAAAATCATCACGCCAGGAACGCTGACGAAACGCCATTTGGTAGTGGATGGGTTCGAACAGCGGAAAGATATCCACAGCCTGATTGGTGCGAACCCGCTGCTCTTGTTGGCGATAATAGTGAAAGATGTTGTGGTCGAGCACGATAACGTCGACCCGCTCGCCGTACAGCATGGTGATCTGCGCCGACTGGCGCGCTATTTCTTGATAATCCGGCGATTGTTTCACGCTGTTGCGAAACTCCGCGCCCAAATAGCGATGCGCGTTCTGAAACGCCAGTACGCTGTAGCTGGCCAGCTGTGACACGCTGTGTAGCACCAGCTGACGTTTGCTCAGCGCCACAGCAACATTGCGATAAGTAATATAGGGCGTGGACAAAAACGCTGAGTTATCCACCGTTTGCGCCGTCACAGTGATCGCCGCATCGACCTGCTGCTCGCGCAGCAACTCAGGAACGCGGCGAAACGGCGCATACACTGGGGTGATGGTGTGTCCTTGGGTAGCCAGCGCTTCGCGCACGATATCGAGCTCAAAACCACGGTTTTGCTCAGAGATCACATAGGGCGGCAATGCCAGGCCGACAGCAACCTGGAGTGATTTTGCGCCACAGGGAATGGCCAATAGGCTTAAGAACAGCCTGGTGAGCCAGCATTTCATAGCATGTCCTCAGTGCGACAGGCACTGAGGTTCAGTTTAGATGATGGCCGTCAGGCGCAAGCGCAGTGACGTTTCAGACAGGTTTGTAGGCTTGTGCTTCGGCTTCCCATTGGCCCAGCAGCGCACGATTGTCGTGATCCCAAGGGTGAAAATCGCGGCGAAAATAATCCAGGTAATCACGCCATATTTTCCGCACCATACCGGGTTTTAGAAAATAGAACTGAAACCCTCGCCACCAAGTTTTTGGGTTAAATAACTCACCGTCTTTCCACAAAAATATCAGCTGGTACAAGGTGGTACGCAAGCAAAACATAATGGTGATATTAATCATGGTAATGACCCGCAGCCAATAACTGCCTACCGCTTGTTGGTACACATCGTAGGCGACGGCTTTGTGCTCTGTTTCTTCGATCGCGTGCCAACGCCACATTTGTTTAAATTGCGGATGCATGCCTTCCGTTGCTTGTGGGTCGGTCAACACTTGGTGCGCCATAATGGCAGTAAAATGCTCCAATGCGCAGGTGATCGCCAAACGGTGTGATTTAGGTACCCACTTTTTCATCCATACTTTTTCGGCTTTTTCGATTTTATTAATTCGATCAATGGGATACCCCCATTTTTTCAAATAATCGTTGTATTGCGCATGTTCATGACCGTGAATCGCTTCTTGTTTAATAAATCCTTTTATTTGTTCCAGCAAGCGAGGGTCAGAAATTTTGTTCTGATGCGCGCGCACTGCGTCCATAAACATGCGCTCGCCTTCGGGAAATAAACAAGACAGTGCATTCATATAAGTTGAGCGAAAGGCGTCGTCCGCGAACCAGTGACGGGGTATGTCATCCAGCTCAAATTCAAAATCCATTTTGCGGCCGGGAATATCGATGCTGGCGCTGATTTCCTGAGCGGTTGTCATAGTGTCACCTGTAGAGCGTGTACGAAAGTGATAAACACTCTAGCCCTGCGGTGGCTTTTCCAACAGGTGAACAACTGACAGATTAATTAGCTTTGCTCAGCGGCGGATGTCGCGCATTCACCCGTCAGTTTCAACAGCACACGAGTGACAGCGGTAGCGGTGATTTGCTGCAACTGGTCAACGCTCAGGCGTAACCAGCTGAGCGCTGGGCAACTCTGACCACCAAGGCTCACGTCGCCGGTTATGACCAACAGCTCGGCACGTTGAAATAGGTGAGCGTCAGGCAAGTCACCAGGCAAGGTCAGCAACCAGGTTTGCTCACTGGCAAATTGGTGAAGTAACTGCTGCGCGCTGCCTTGGTCTTGCTGGCGTACCCATTGATCATCACCGACCGCAAACTGATTGAGTTTGACGAAAATCAAACAGCCGTCTGTGGAAAACGGCGCATGCTGACTGCCAGGAGGGTTGCGCAAATAGCTGCCAGCTGGAAAATCACCGCCTTCATCGCTGAAGGTGCCCTGCAATACCAGGATTTCCTCACCTTGTGGATGGCGGTGCGGCGGAAACTGCGCCGCGGCCAGGTAACGCACCAGGCTGGTGACCTGACCGTGCTCGGGCGCTTCGCGCTCCAATGGCCAACGCTCAATCGGCGCTTGCGGCGCACGCAGCCACTGTTGCTCGCCGGGTCGAACGATGGCGGACTGGGCTCGGTCCATGCGCAGTGGCTGAAACGTCATTACAAGCTGCTGAGCGTCGTTAGCCAGGCTTTGGTCGCTTGCAGGCGCTGTTGCTCTTGCTCGCCACGATCCAACAGCAAGGAGCCCTCCAAGGCGCTCACCACCACTTTGGCCAACTCATCGCGCGGTAATGCCAGTAAGCGTGCGTTTGCCAAGGTGTCGCTGACCCAGTGCTGCAGCTCGTCGAAAAACGCCTGGCTGG
The DNA here is from genome assembly GCF_002237535.1 of Bacterioplanes sanyensis. Lineage (GTDB taxonomy): Bacteria > Pseudomonadota > Gammaproteobacteria > Pseudomonadales > Oceanobacteraceae > Bacterioplanes > Bacterioplanes sanyensis_A. Next base: position 929,112 of record NZ_CP022530.1, on the reverse strand, counting down.
CTTGGCGGTGCTCGTCGTTCAAACTGTCGATACCGGCTGCATACGCCTGACACAAACACTGCATTTGTTTTGCATGGCTGTCGCAAAACACATCGGCCAGTGTGGATAACCGCTGCCTGGGGCTGCTGATCTCGCTGCAGCGCTGGCTCAAATCGGCAAAGAAGTCGCGGTGATAATCCTTCACCAGCTCCAATAACAGCGCATCCCGGCTCTTGAAGTGGTAATGCACGGAGCTGGACTTGATACCCGCCGCCTTACCCAACTCCCGAAAACTCGCTGCTGCCAGCGTTTTATGACGAATCTGTTGCGTAGCAATGACTTTCAGTTGATCGCGCATTTCCGACATCCGGCATTCTCCCTGCGGACAGTTATTAGGCTAACAGATGTTAGTTATGCACGCGGTCACCCAGAATGCAACCTCTGCATATGACCATTTGTTAAAAACAATTGCACAGAAATATCCACAGCTTGTGCTGGATGTAACCAGAGGTAGGCCAGTAAAGGATACAGCGCCGCGGCCGATGAGTATGCTTAAGGAACCTCTGAATAATTCGGTGCCCGCTCTAGCCAGCTACAGCAAAGATCGGCGACAACAAGCTGGAGTTCGCAGACGTTGCCCGAAGGGCGCGGGCAGTCGGCCTTCAACACGTCGTTGGCGCTGTTGAAAAGGGCTGGCCACTTTCTGCCACCGCAGCCTAGTTCTGAACGCCTGCTGCAATCGCGCAGAGCTGTGAGAGTTATTTAAAGGTTCCCTAACACCAATGTTAGCGATGACTCAGCTGTATGGAGGAATAAGGCGTGCGCAAGCAAACTGCATGGCTGGCGATGCCACTGGTGCTGTTAACAGGCTGCCTGGCGGCACCAGATGACGACGATGACGTCACCAACGATCAAGGCGAACCGGTGACTATTAATACACAGGCTCTCAATGGCTTTTGGGATGGAGCCTTCGACGGCGACAGCGGCCTACGCGTGCTAGTGTACAACGGTAACGCCTATGGCGTGGATGCCAGTCGCGGCTATTACGGCAGCGTCAGTTTCGATCAGCTCACACAAACGGCGCAGATGGCGCTGCAATCCTATGCCTTGAATACCGGCTCTGAAGCCGAAGCAGAGCAACTGTTGGCCGATGGCAGTAATCAGGACTACGACTTTGACCTGCAGCTGGCGTCTGTGGCGGCGGTTGATGATAGCTTGGTCGGCGCCTTTGCTGTGAATAACTCCACCAGCGGTCGTGTGCAGTTAACGGAAGATACGACTTGGACCAATAACAGCTCCATCAGCCGCATTACCCCGGTGGGTAAGTGGACGGCTGAGGGCTATGAGCTGTTTATCACCCGCAGCTCGCCGACCACAGCCACCTTTACCGGCCTCGGGATAGCCACAGGCAACAGTGGCTGTAACTTTCGCGGCACGTTATCCACACTGAACACCAGTTTTAACCTCTATCAAGTGCAACTGTCGCAACGTCAAAGCTGCGCCGGTGACGATGTGGATAACACAACCCCAATGACCGGTTATGCAGGCGTAAATGCCAGCGGTGAACTGGAGTTTTACTTGCGCGATGACAGCCGTTTGCTGTTTATGACCTTCGCGGCCCCGTCGACGGACGGCGGCACAAACGGCGGCACAGACGGCGGCACAGACGGCGGCACAGACGGCGGCACAGACGGCGGCACAGATGGCGGCACAGATGGCGGCACGGATGATGGCACCGATGCTACCTAAGTTGTTAGTAAAGCTGTGAAAAGTGTGCAAAAAACCCGGGAATATCCCGGGTTTTTTTATGGTCATGGCTGGGAAAAGTCCATGAACAACCATTTTACTCACACTTGTCCACTTACTTATTCCATTTATAACCTACTGAATTTATTGGGAAAAATGGAATTTGGTGGACTGTGTGTACAACAGATTGCACAGGGATAAATCGATTGTGGATAATGTTGATAATTCATCTGTACAAAATATGCTCAATACTATGCCCGTTTTGCGGTTTCGCTGTTATAATGCGCGCCCTTTTGCGGCCTTGCGGTAAGGCCTCGGTTATATTTTTTGAGGTGAGTGGTGGATTATCCGGTTCGTTATGATGTGATTGTGGTCGGCGGTGGACACGCAGGTACCGAAGCTGCGCTGGCAGCGGCGCGTGCTGGCAGTAAAACCCTGTTACTCACTCACAACACGGATACCGTCGGGGTGATGTCCTGTAATCCGGCCATCGGTGGCATTGGTAAAAGCCACCTGGTGAAAGAAATTGATGCTCTGGGAGGCGCCATGGCGCGGGCCACGGACAAAGCAGGCATTCAGTTTCGTACCCTGAACAGCCGTAAAGGCCCAGCGGTTCGCGCTACACGAGCGCAAGCCGACCGCGCCTTGTACCGCGCCGCCATTCGCCAGATTGTGGAAAACCAGCCCAACCTCGATATTTTTCAGGCCGCTTGTGACGACTTGATCGTTGCCGGCGACGGTATCGGCAGCACCGTGCAAGGTGTTGTGACCAACACCGGCATGCGCATCTTTGCTACCAGCGTGGTGTTAACCACAGGTACCTTCCTGGGTGGAGTTATCCACATCGGTATGGAAAACCACAAAGGCGGCCGTGCCGGTGACCCGCCGTCGATTGCCTTGGCTGAGCGTTTACGGGCGATGCCGTTTAATGTTGGCCGGTTAAAAACCGGTACTCCTGCGCGCATTGACCGTCGCAGTGTCGATTTTTCGGTCATGCAAGAGCAGCCAGGTGATACACCGCTGCCAGTGATGTCCTTTATGGGCTCGGTGGATGAGCACCCAGAGCAGGTGAGCTGCTACATCACCCATACCAATGAGCAAACCCATGACGTGATCCGCAATAACCTCGACCGCTCGCCTATGTATGCTGGTGTGATCGAAGGTGTTGGCCCACGCTACTGCCCGTCGATTGAAGACAAGGTGATGCGCTTTGCCGATAAAGACAGCCATCAGGTATTTGTTGAGCCAGAGGGCTTAACCAGCAATGAGCTGTACCCCAACGGCATATCCACGTCATTGCCATTTGATGTGCAATTACAGCTTATCCACAGCATGCGTGGCTTTGAAAATGCCCATATCACGCGCCCTGGCTATGCCATCGAGTATGACTTTTTTGATCCTCGTGATCTGCGCCATAGCTTGGAAACCAAGTTTATCCACAACCTGTATTTTGCCGGCCAAATTAACGGCACCACAGGTTATGAAGAAGCCGGTGCGCAAGGCCTGCTGGCCGGTGTGAATGCCGCCCTGCGCGCCCAAGAAAAAGACATTTGGGTGCCGCGCCGCGACCAATCTTACATAGGTGTACTGGTCGACGACCTTATCACCATGGGCACCAAAGAGCCCTATCGCATGTTTACCAGCCGCGCGGAATACCGCTTAGTGCTGCGTGAAGACAATGCCGATTTGCGCCTGACTGAAATCGGCCGTGAGCTGGGCTTGGTCGACGATCAGCGCTGGGCGGCCTTTAATGCCAAGCGTGATGCCATTGAAGCGGAAAGCCAGCGCCTGAAAACCAGCTGGGTGCAACCCAACACCGAAGCTGCCAAGCAGCTAGAAGCGTTGGGTGAAGCTGCTATTAGCCACGAGTACAATCTGCACGATTTGCTCAAGCGACCAAAGCTCACTTATGCCGATGTCGCCGGCCTTAAAGGCGAACCTGTGGATAACCCACAAGTGGCGGAGCAGGTCGAGATTCAAGCCAAATACGACGGCTATATTGCCCGTCAGCTGGAAGAAATTGAGCAGCTGCGCCGCTATGAAAACACCGCCCTGCCAGAGGATCTCGACTATGAGGCCATTGGCGGCTTATCCAATGAAGTAAAACAAAAGCTTAACCAGGTACGCCCAGCGACTCTGGGCGTGGCATCACGTATCTCCGGCATTACCCCGGCCGCCATCAGCCAGATTCTGATTCATCTGAAAAAGAATAAGCTTGCTAGCCAGATGACGGCTTAATCGCCTCGCCTGCATTGTTGCGGTTTCTCTAGCGCGTTATTCACAAAGTGGAATATTGCGCTAGGGGCTGGCTGATTGATTCGCCCGGCTGCGCTCGGGCTTAATCAGTTAAGGCTACGCGCCCCGGGGGACCGCACCCCTTAACAATCCCCTCCCGGCCGAGATGGCGTTTATCCGTTGGCCTGCTTAGGCCGATTGGGCGTAGCGACGGAGGGGATTATTTAAAGGCTACGACGGGGCATAGAAGTGGTTAGTTTTCTGTACACAAGGGAATTTGGAGTGGGTGTTCGGGTTATTGCCGAACCTCCTGTGTTTAGGTTACGAGAAAATTCTACTTTTGACCGCTGTTATTTTTCGGAGGGATTACTATGGGAAAGGAGTTGACCAGACGTGAGGCATGTGCCAAGACCATTATATGTCCTAACACTGGAGTAGCAGTTATATGTCCTTAATTTATCTAAGGAAGAGGAGGAGTCATGTCCTGCGGATATTGTAACTGGTTTTTGTCACCTACAGCTTGGGTAATAACGTGCTACTTGTTGTTTATGTCGTTACACAGGGAATACGATATGTGGCGCATGTCTCCAGCAGATATTGAGAAGGCTAATATAGTATGTGGCCTGTACTCGGGGGAAGGCTATCGCAAGCGCTATAAAGGGTCTGGGGATCATTATCATATTGTTGATTATGATAAATATGACTTTGTGATGGGTGCTCGGCAGCGCCTTCCTGAGCGTCTACAGAGATTAGTCGGAAAAGATGTATGCTTCATCTATTATGATGGTCTTTTCTCCATGTCATCTACGCCGTATTTATTCGATATTGAAGTCGACGGTAAGTTATTTCTAGGGCGAGATGCTGCGATTGAGGAATATATGTCATACGGAGAGGATATCCGTGCTTATGTTTATCTTTATCCTCTAGGAGTGATGTTGATTATGCAAGTTTTGTGTTTGTTTTGTCGTGTAAGGAATGATGATATCAGATCGTAAGTTGTCGCAGATGATTGGCAGGAAACTACTGAAAAATAGAAAACTGGTCCCCTGCCTTCCAATATGGTAGCGCTTTTCAAGTAATTCCCCGTTTTTACCTGACGCTAAAGGTCAAAGCTAGGCTGCCATATTCTTATGGCATGCCAGCCAGAATGCAGATCTAACCTATGGGCTATTAAGCCATTTTCCGCGTCGTCCAGGCCAACAATCAATAATACAATCAACAATATAATAAAAAAGACAGTCATGATAAGAAAGCTAGCCGACAGCGATCTCTAACTCTACCGGCTAGGCTGTAAGCAAACCTCACTTGCTCGGAATCTGTCACTGGTTATCACAGAATTTTGAACAACCTCCTAGCTCTTGTTATTTAAAAAGTACCTCATCCCCCGGCCAACGCCTTCGGACTTTATGCAGTCTTTAGCGAGTAAATCGCCTAAGTCTCGGGTGGCGGTTGCTTTGGAGCATTTACCCAAAGCCGCGTATTTTCGTGCACTAACACCGTTGGGAAATCCTTCTTTCCCTGCCTTAAATATTTTATTCAAGACTGTTTTCTGGCGCTCTGATAATTCCGTATTTCTGTGTCGCTGCCAAAACTCGGTCTTTGCAAATATTGTTGCTATCTTTTCTGCAGCTCTTTGTTGAGCTGCGATCAGGGTTTCAATAAACCAGCTAAGCCAGCAAGTGATATCCAGCATCTCGGGGTTAGCTAACTCTGAAGCATCACAACAACTCGCCACATTCAATTGGCGGTAGTATTCTTTTTTGTTTTCTTCGATATGCGTCGACAGGCTAAACGTAACAGGCATGCCCAAATCTTGTGCCAGCGCATATTCGATGATGGCGCGGCCGATCCGACCATTGCCGTCATCAAATGGGTGGATGACTTCAAACCACAGGTGAGCGATACCGGCGCGGATCACCCCAGGTATTTGTTGGTTATCTTGCCGATTGAACCAGCTCAGAAAGTCCGTCATTAAAGCATCAAGGTCTTGGGCGGCGGGTGCTTGATAGTGCACACGTTCATAACCAACCGGCCCAGAAACGATTTGCATGGGCTCCGGGCTGTCGCGCCACTGCCCGACGGTCAATTCGCTGTGCAGAATATTGTCTTCAAATCCGGCCAGCACCATGCGGTGCCAGTTGCATAGCACCTCTTTGCTAAGTGGCTGATTGAAGTGCTGACGTACATCCACCAGCAGCGCTGCCATTCCCTCTGCTTTAGCGTCAGCGACGTGGATGGGAGTCGGGGTTAGATTCAGATAGTTCTGTAGTGATGAGCGTACACTGGCCGGATTCAGGTTCTCACCTTCAATCAGGCTGGTGCTTATCGCCTCGTCCACCATCAAATTCAGCTGAGCGGCTATGGAGTCATCCTGATTGGTTTGCGACAGACTGCCGGCAAGCAGAGCAGCTTTTTTGGCGTATTGGTAGGCAAGCGCAGACAGCTTTGCGCCATCGTAGTGAAAGTTGGGCCAGTGTTGGTGTTGCCAAATGTAGCTCATGGGCTGTCCAGTGCCTTGTTTATGGTGCTATGAGCCGCAAACTTCCTATTTGCGGCTCATAATTGTTGGCCATATGAGCCGTAACGGCAAGTTTTTCGGTTCAATGTAGACTTTAGAGCCCTCTGACGATCCAGAGCGAGCACCGAATCATTCAGAGGTGCCTTACCCTACGCCGCAGATCTGCTTCTTGCCCGTTGCTCACACGGCTGGCTCAGCGCCGCCGGCATGCAGATCTGCAGAACCTGCTCTATTCCCCCAGTGGTTACGTGCGGTTGCTAATCGCCGTCAACAGTTCGATTAACACCGGCTGTGCAAACTGCCTGGGCACGAGTAGCTCATGGGCTGTCCAGTGCCTTGTTTATGGTGCTATGAGCCGCAAACTTCCTATTTGCGGCTCATAATTGTTGGCCATATGAGCCGTAACGGCAAGTTTTTCGGTTCAATGTAGACTTTAGAGCCCTCTGGCGATCCAGAGCGAGCACCGAATTATTCAGAAGTGCCCTACCCTACGCCGCAGATCTGCTTCTTGCCCGTTGCTCACACGGCTGGCTCAGCGCCGCAGTCATGCGATTTACAGCACTTGCTCTATTCCCCAGTGGCTATGCGCTGCTGCCAATCGTCGTTAACAGCTCGGTTAATACCGGCAGTGCGAACTGCCCGGGCACGGAAAAGTTTGTGTGCACATCCGGCACTAGCAGGCCGCTGCCGATTTCGTAATGAACAATTTAAATAACAAGGTAATTGGGATGGGAAAATTGTCTGGTAGCGATTTCTAAGTCCACCGGCTGGACTGCAAGCAAATCCCTCTCACTGGGAATCTGTCACTTCCAAGCCGCGCTAGGAACTCGTCTCTGGAAGCCACACCTTATTATCGTTACGTCTCACGCTGTGTGCGGTGTGCGTTTTTATGCGGCTCTGATCAGGAAGGACGTAGCTTAGAGCATCGCCGAGGCTGGGTGAGTCATTGCTGTTAGAACAAGCACAAGTTTTTTATGAATATTGCGCCCTATGCGGTAATGCCGAACCATTCTTATGTGGTGTTGCAAGTCGCGCAGGATCAAGCTGATAGCTGATCTGTGCACGAAGTAGTCGAACGCTGGCACCGGCAGTTTAAAGGCAATGCTTTTACTCACGGTTATCTGTTAGGCGAATAATAATCTCAATCAGGTCTAAAACATCATTTCTCAGTATTGCCTGTAAACGCAATACCATAGGTTTTTGCAAAGAGGTTGCCGCGGATTTTATCTAGCATAAGTGCCCGAGAGTCCGGTACTCTTTGCAGCCACCCCCGCTCAAGTGCATCAGTTAAAATCCACTGTCCCAGGCTACCTGCCAAGTGGTTACGTCGCTCACTCCAGTCCAGGCAAGATTTACAGATCGGGCGCTTTTTTTTCCTAAGCGTGTGAATACAGACACCTAGCTGCTCAAAAAAATCAGCCCCATCCGGGGTCAGCAGGGTCTCGACTTGCTTGTCCTCGATGTAGTTAGCCTCAGCCAGCGCGTCATAAAGCTGTATTCCCAGCTCACCTGCAATATGGTCATAACAGACGCGCGCTTGTCGTAAGTAGGGGTCCGCTGGCCCTGTGTGTGTTTTCAGAGTTATTTCACTGCTGAGCGTCAGCAACTGCTCAATTAATCCTGCAACCCTCTGATTTTTTAGTTGGAAGTATTTGTGCCGACCTTGTTTTCTGACCGACAGCAGCGAGCCTTCAACCAACTTCGCCAAATGGCTGCTGGCCGTCTGTGCGGTTATGTCCGCTTCCAGTGACAGTTCCGTTGCAGTCAGAGCTTTACCCGACATCAGAGCGGTGAGCATACGGGCTCTGGCGGGTTCGCCAATTAAGCTGGCAATCAGGGTGATATCGGGTTCGTGCATAGGAATAGTTCGATGCAGGCCGAAGCATAGGGATTGAGTTGTCTGCATAGTGCCCAAAGACGCTAAAGGAGACAATGCACTATGATCACTTGTTTTATCGAATATCAGTTAGACCCGAGCAAATTGGCGCTGTTTGAGCAATATGCTCGCAACTGGGGGGAGATCATCCCAAGGTGTGGAGGAGAGCTGATTGGCTACTTCTTGCCACACGAAGGCACCAATTTTGTGGCTTACGGTTTGATCAATTTTGCCAGCCTGGCCGAGTACGAAGCGTATCGGGTTCGACTTAAGGCAGACCAGCAAGGTCGGGATAATTTTAACTTTGCCCTTCAAGAGCGGTTTATTTTGCAGGAAAAACGCAGCTTTCTATCCTGTGTTCCGCACACTTTTTTGCAGGGAGTGAACGTGCAGTGATAGCCGTTATTTTTGAAGCGTCCCCGCATAAGGAAAAGCGACAGGTTTATCTGGATATTGCGGCAGAGCTTAAATCCAAGCTACAAGAGATCGACGGATGCATATCCATTGAAAGGTATCAAAGTCTGAGCGATTCTGATCGGTTATTGTCACTGTCGTTCTGGCGGGATGAAGCTGCGGTGCAGCAATGGCGGACGCAGGAAGAGCACCGAGCAGCCCAGCAACAGGGGCGCGAGCACATCTTTGAGCATTATCGCATTCGGGTGGCCGAGGTGGCGCGCGATTATGGCAGCCATGATCGGGAACAGGTGCCTTAGCCTACCGCCATCGCCCGTTAGCCCAACGCCATCTCCCGTTTAACAGTACCAGCGTTTTACCCGCTGTGGATAAAACGCTGGTGAAGTCGCTAGCAAGCTAGTGGTAATAAGCGTGACTAAAAGGTGTAGGTCACCGATGCGCCTATCGTGCGCGGGTCAACAATGGAAGCGTATGGCTCTGTGCCGCGCTCTGGTGAACCCGGGTCGTTGACGGTACGTGCTTGTTCGTCCGCTAGGTTATTCACAAACGCATGCAATAACCAATCGCCCTGCTCGTAGGACATTTGCAGGTTGGCAATCACATAATCCCCAGCTTGGCGTGCTTTGGTATTTTGAATATCACCAAAGTATTCGCTCACATACCGGGCTGACACATCCACGCTTATGGCATGGGTGAACCAATAACGGCTGCCGATATTGGCGGTAAAGCCGGGCGCTGAGTCCAAGCGGTTATCGTCGGCTTCGTTGTAATCGCTGCCGCCATCGAGGATTTTGGTTTCCAGTAAGCCAAGGCCAGAACGCAGCTCCAAGTCGCTGCCTAATAAGGCATTCACTTCCATTTCCAGGCCGTAGGTGTGGGCACTGTCGACATTGATGATGCGACGCTGGCTGTTGGATGCCTGGTAACCTGAATAACGGTTGTAAAACAGGTTGGCATTAATATTCAGTGTATTGTCGAGCAGGCTCGAGCGAGCACTCAACTCATGGGAGTACACCGACTCCTCGTCGAAGTAATAATATTCATAGGTGCGATAATCGAGCGCGCCACCGCCTTGGTTGTAACCCTTGCGACTGCTGGCGGCCAAGGTTGTGGACTCGTCCAGCTGATATTTCAGCACCAGTTTGGGCAAATAGATGGTTTTGTCACGATCCAGCTCTGCACTCTGTTGCATGGCACGAAACTCACGCTGTTGCTCTTCCTTGGCACCGCGAAGGCCCAGCAGCACACTGACGTTATCGCTCAGGCCAGTTTCAACCTCGCTATAAAAGGCGCTCGACGATGACTGATCATCGCCTGCGTATTCCAGCAACCCTCCGTGGCTATCAAATGTTTGTTCCCGGTCGGAATAGGCTAAGCCGACAAACCCTTTAATACGGCTGTCTGGCAAATCAAATCTGACTTTGGCATCGACGCTGCTGTCGTCTTCGTCCAGGCGCACCTCAGCCTGATCGTCAGGGTTGACATCGTAGGTGTCGAAACCCCACTGAAAGTCGGTCACCGCTGCGAGCAACTCAAATGACAACGCAGAGCTAAATTGATAGTCGACTTTGACGCTGGTGGTATCGGCTTGTGTGTCCATATAGCGCTGAGTGAGCGAAATGTAATCCCACGGGTCATCACCGGAGAAAAACTCGCGTCCGGTATCGCCTTGTTCTTGGGCGCTACTGTGGCTCAACAGCACCGATACAGCATCGTCTGCGGCCGGTTTCCACAGTAACTTGCCGCGCAGTTTTTGTGTTTTTAGCTCATTAAGGTCAAAGTCGGCTTGATGCGTAGGATACTTGGTCCCTTGGTTGTAGGTGTCGCCGTCCAGTCGCTGTGCGGTGAGCCTAAAGGCCAGGGTATCGTCCAATAACGGCCCGCTGGCCATCACCGACGTATCGATCAGCTGATCTTGATTCCTGGCGCCCAAGCGCGCTTTGGCTTGCCAGTCGAAACTGGGGTCGTTGGTTTTAATATAAATACTGCCGCCGATGCTGCTGCGGCCGTTATTGGTGGATTGCGGTCCACGAAATACTTCGATTTGCTCGATATCCCACAGGCCGGTGTCGCCGGTGAGGTCAGCAACAAAGGGCACGGCCACGCCATCGACCAAGCGCGATACCCGCGCTTTGGCACCGCCGGTAAAGGAGTTAAAGCCTGTGGCTGATCCATTGCCCGACACACCACGAATATTCGGCTTAGAGCCAGAGGCCACCACCACATTGGGAATCTCTGCCACTGCGCTGCTGATGCTGACATGCTTCATGCTGTTAAGCTCATCTTCGCCAATCACGGAGACAGATGAGGTGGTGTCCTTGATGGAGCGTTCAGTCTTTTCACCCACCACGGTAACCACTTCCAGCATCGGCTGCTGTGCCATCGCTGATGGCGCCAGTAGCGATGCGGCAATGGCTGCGGGTAATAAAGCCAGTGTGCTGGGGATGGGAGCTTTAACGGATTGGTTCATGTCGCCTCTCATGTTCTGACGTTTAACAGTCTGCTTCGAAAGAAGGCGGCGACGGTACCACAGGACGGGATTAACTCAAATGAGAGGCATTATCGTTTGCTGCGTGGTTAGGACGTCGATTGAGTCCCTTTGCAGTCGCGCTTAATCGCGCTGGGCAGGCAACCAAATTCGGCGCGAAAGGCATCGCTAAAGCTTTGCAAATGGGTGTAGTCCGCTATTTGCGCGGCTTCCAAAACAGAAGCCCCTGCCCGCAAAGCCGAATGCCCACGCTGCAATTGCAGTTGGCGCCGGTAATTACCGAGGGTAATGCCATGGCGCTTTTTAAATACTCTTTGTATGGTGGTGGCATTGCTGTGGCACTGATGCGCAATCTGTTTTATGGACAGTTTATGGCTGCTGTCCATCGACAAAATCACATCGATTTTATCGGCGATTTGAGTCAGTCGTTCATTGCTGTTGCGGCTGCGATTGGGTAGTACCAACTGTATGACTTCGTGAATTAAGCTCAAGCAGGTGTATTCCTGTTGCAATGGCTTTAGCTCAAAAAACGTCTCACTGCAGATATGAGCCAGTTGGCGCTCGATTAATGGCGTTGTGCCAAAATAAAACGGTCGTAAATTCTCGCTAATGAGTTCGTTAATGGCGGATAAATCATCGCTGCTTAGGGCGTTATCCAGCCATCTTTTGGTAAGAAAAATCACCAATTCTTTTTTGTTTCTTTCAACATTAAATTGCTTGTAGCCCAGTGAATTTTCCAGCACCGGAAATAAGGCTGCAGAAAATTGCGAGTTGCTATCAAAGCAAATTTCTTGATGGCCAATGCGAATATGGGTGGCGCCCTGAAAGGCAAACACCATGCGGATACCGGTTTCAAACGCCATGCTCAATTTCTGGCTTTTGGCGATGGATAAATCCTCGTATTTAAGTGACAAGCCGGGTCGCAAACGCAATAAGCACAAGCGGCCGCTGGAGTCCGGCAGGGGGTCTTGCACCATCAATAAGCGTTGTTTGTCTGTCACGGTCCTGCTCTGTTTGTCACTGATTGCATTCAACACCATCATCGGCCAATTGCTCGCCGCTGGGGCTTTGCGCAGATGTGCATTTTGACCGTAGATAACGTGCACTTTTACCATACATAATCATTAGTGCAAATCATTATCATTGAATAAAAGGAGGCCAACTCCAGTTCTCCATTGTCTAGATCAAGCCACTTGGGTTCATCATGCTCATCAATACTCATCTTTTACTCACCCTGGCGACTTCGGCCGCTGTGCTGCTGTTTTATCTGAGCCATCGCAATCAAGTCGTGCTGCATACGCCCCTCAGCCGCAGCGTGTTTAACGCCAGTGTGTTGCTGCTGTTGGTGTTGTTTGGCATCGCTGCCAGTCAGGGCATCAGCACCAGCATCTATTGGTGCTCACAGCTGATGATGCAGGCATTCCTGCTACCGGCGCTGCTGTACCTCGCCAAGCGCAGCCAAGCACGCCTCACGGGCGTTGGGAGCGAGCAGCATGACTGAGCGTTCTGCCAACACTCGGCGCCAGCACTCACGCCAACCTTCGCAGTGGTGGGCAAAAACCAGCGTTGGCTTACTGGGTGGGCTGCTGCTGGCTTACGGCGTGGTGACCTTATTTGCCTGGTATGGGCCGGGCGGCCTGCATGATGGCGCCAAGGTGCAGTTCAACATGTGGATGGTGACGCCCATCTGGCTGACCGTTTTTAGCCTGAGCTATTTATTTGACCGTGCGCAGACGGCTGCCAAGGTATTGGGCGCGGCCAATGGTATGTGTTGGGGGCTGTTTATTGCCCTACGTGTGATGGGGTGACAGAGCGATGAAAATCCGTAGCGAGATTGTTAGAACCTACCAAGCGATTCACAGTTGGACGGGCATCAGCACTGGGTTGCTGTTGTTTATCTGTTTTTTTGCCGGCGCATTAACCATGTTCCAGAGCGATATCCAGCGCTGGGCAGATGCCGGCATACATCAAGTTGGTGGCGATGCGCCTACCGAAGTGGCTGAGTTGGACGCGCTATTGCGACAGACCATCCGCCAGCACCAAGACAGCATGGACAGTATCAGTGTCGCTTTGCAGGGCGAGGGTCCACTATTGAGCTGGCACCAAGGAAGGCCTGAACTGGGCAGTGCGACAGAGCTGCACTACGCCAGTCTCAACGATGGCGAGGTTGAGTATTACGCAGCGCACAGCAATCAGTTGGCGAAACTGATTGATGAGTTGCATCGCACTGCAGGCATTGCGGGCGAGCTGGGTCACGAACATTTGGGCGTATACGTAATGGGCGTCGCGGCCATCGCCTATTTCTTGGCGTTGGTGTCGGGTGTGATTTTTCTATTGCCGACTCTAGCGCGCAGTTTTTTGGCATTGCGGCACAATAAAGGGCGTTTTCGTTTTTTACTCGACACGCACAATTTAGTCGGTGTGGTGAGCCTGCCATTTCACATCATTATTGCGTTTACCGTGGTGGTTTTTGCCTTTCACGATCAGTTTTACGCCGGGTTAAGTGCGGTCTACGACGACCGGCCGCTGTTTGAGCACGGCCAGCCCGACGCAGCGCCGTATGCCATCGAACAGTTGCCGCCGCTGACGGAATTCATAGCCGTCGCCGGGCAACAGATGCCGGATTACCAGCTGCACGGCATACACTTTTCTGGACTCGGCACGCTGCGCCCGTCGGCGCGGCTGGAGCTGGTCAACAACGATCGCATGATGATCAACCCGGTGGGCGACATTCTGATGTTGCATCCGTTTACCCTGCAGGTCACTTACAGCACCAACCCGACTGGTGCAGAAGGCATTTGGGGGCGCGTCGTCAGCAGCTTTTTCTCGCTACATTTTGGTAGCTACGGCGGCGAGTGGACGCGCTGGGTGTATTTTATTCTGGGCTTGGGCGGCGCGTATCTGTTTTACAGTGGCAACCTGCTGTGGCTGGAAAAACGACGGCAGCAAAAAAAGTCGTCGCCGCGTGTGTTAAGCAATATGACGGCCCTCACCTTGGGCGTCTGCTACGGCTGCATGGCCGGTATCGCCAGTGCCATGGTGATTGGTCGCTTGTGGCCACTGCTGCCAGGCACCGACGGCAGCCAAATTAATGCAGTTTATATCGGCAGTTATTATTTAGTGTTTGCTGGCTGCGTGCTGTGGGCATTTTGGCGCCGCGCCGCCAGGGCTGTGGTGGAATTAAAACGTTTTTGCGCGGCGACCTTTGCTGCCATTGCCTTGGTGTCATGGAGCGCTGGGTTGCTGCCTGTGGGCGTCTTGGCACAGATAAGCAGTGGGTCGGGTTGGGTGTTGGAGCTGCTGGCACTGGCGTTTGCCGTTGTACTGTTGCTGTCCGCCAATCATACCCGGCGCAGCAATCAGTTTGCTTACTGCTGGCGCCAGGCTAAATTGAGCGGTGGCTAGCTTGCCGCATTGGTTCATCTGCCGTTTTAGTCAGTCGGATTGGCCGCTGTGCTCTGCAATCAGTGGCTGCCGGTTCAGCAACTCCGTGAGTACCGGCGCCACAAACTGGCGCTTAATGGTCACGGCGTAAAAGTTTTCATGCACGTTGGGCAAAGTCATAAAACTCACCAGTGTGCCGCTGGCGATTTCATCGCGAACTACCACCTCTGGCAACAGCGCTAAGGCGCCGCTGTCACGGGCCAACAAGCGTAGCATTGCCATGTCGTCGGCTTCGGCGAGCACATCGGGCTCAAACTGATACAAACTGCAAAAGCCATCAAAGGCGGCGCGCAGCTCGGTTTGTGCGGTGGGCAACACCCAACGCATCTGTTGATAACCTTGTGGAAAATCTGTTTCAGGTTTGAGAGCTGGCGGCCCAACAATGGCCAGCGGTTGGTGGTCTAAGCGCTGGCTTTGCCATTGCTGATCGCCGCTGACCGGCACCTGTGCATTGGTCAGCACCAAATCAAATTGATGGCGTGCCAGGCCATCGAGCAGATTGGTCATGCCTCGCGCGTGCAGGCTGAAACGCACATTGGGTTTGTGAATCAGCGGCGATACAAAGTGCTCAATGAAGTTACGCGACATGGTCGACAACATGCCAATGCGCAGTTGTTGATATTCTGGCTGCACCCCTCGGCGCACCAAGGACTCCAACTCTTCACCCTTGCGAAAAATATCCTCCGCATAAGTAAGCACTCGCTTACCTTCTGAGGTCAGGTTTAGCTGACGACCGCGGCGCTCAAACAGCTCCACCTCCATGTTTTGCTCGAGCTGGCGAATCTGTGACGATAGAGCCGATTGTGAGACGTGCAATTGCTGCGCGGTGCGGGTGAGATTGCCGCTGCGCGCCACCTGCCAGAAGTAATACAAATGGTGATAGTTCAAACGGCTCATCACACCCTCCAGGGTCGTCTCGAGGCCTGATGGCCCGGTTGTCGTTGATCATAAAGGCGCTTTCTGAAAAAGCCTTCATTCACTTAAAAAGAACGAAAACTTAATTTATATCTATTTTACTCATGCAATCTACGCCCGGATACTGAAACCGTCTAAAAAACGATCACTCTATCCGGGAGGCATCATGGACTGGGTACTCACACATTCGATCACCACCCTGCTGCTGTTGGCGATACCGGCGTTATTTGTTGTCGGTGCGCTGCAGAGCCGTGGTCAGCGTGGACGCTGCTTCTTACCGGTTAGTACGCCCATTGCGGCGCTGGTATTGGTCGCCGTGCTAACACTGGCCTACATCGCTGGTGCGCAGCCTTTGGCATTGCTGCAGCTGCAGCCATTAACCCTGGTGATGCTGGCACTGATTAGTTTGCTGGCGCTGGTCATCATGCGCTTTTCGCAGCGTTACATGGACGGCGAAGCCAACGCCTGGCGTTACGCCCAGTGGCTGCAGTTGACGCTGGCAGCGGTCATGCTGGTGATCATCAGCAATCATTTGGCGCTGATGTGGCTCGGTTGGGTACTGATCAGCCTGGCATTGCATAACTTATTGATGTTTTACCCCGAACGGCCACGTGCAGCGCTCGGGGCACACAAAAAATTCCTGTTGGCGCGGCTGGCAGAAAGCTGCTTATTGGTCGCGTTTGTACTGCTGTATCAGGTACACGGCAGCGCCTATCTGTCTGACATTGTCGCCGCATATGGCTCAGCACCCGCGCTGACCATCAGTGAGCAGGTCGCTATGCTGCTGATCGCCACCACGGCGCTGATCAAATGCGCGCAGTTGCCTGTGCACGGCTGGCTGATGCAAGTGGTCGAGGCACCCACTCCGGTGTCGGCATTGCTGCACGCTGGGGTGATTAACCTCGGTGGTTTCCTGTTGATCAGCTTTGCACCGCTGCTGCTGCTGGCTCAGCCTGCGCAGTGGTTGTTGTTGCTGGTGGCGGGTATCAGCACGGTGCTGGCAGCGCTAATCATGGCCACGCGCATCAGCGTTAAGGTGAGGCTGGCTTGGTCGACCAGCGCGCAAATGGGCCTGATGCTGGTGGAGTGTGCGTTGGGTCTGTTTGAACTGGCGTTGCTGCATCTGGTGGCACACTCACTGTACAAGGCGTACGCCTTTCTCAATGCCGGTTCTGCCGTACAACAGTATCTGTTGCAACAGTGGCTGCCACAGCGCGGAGCCCACTGCGCCAACTGGACCCTAGCTGCAGCGATCAGCCTGCCGTTGGTGGCATTGGCTGCTTGGTGGGTGGCGCCGCAAGGCCCGTTCAGCCCCTGGTTGTTGCTGGGCTTGGCACTGACGGTGCTGCTGGCGCGTCGCGATCAGGTCAGCTTGGGCAGCTGGAGTGTGCTGGCGGTGGTGTTATTGGCCGCTTACAGCCTGCTAAAAATGACCAGTGCCAGCCTGCTGCCTGACTATCAGATACACGTCTCGCTATGGAACGACGCTTGGGTCGCCCTGCTGGTGCTGTCGTTGTTTGCCCTGCGCAGCTGGCTCAGCAGCAGCCGCAGTGAGGCTGCACAGCGCTTCAACCTCTACCTGTACGCTGGTTTTTACCTCGACGAATGGTTTACCCGCACGACTTTGCGCCTGTGGCCAGCACGCATTCCTAAGCGTGCCAACGCCAAACGCCATGTGGTGAAACCGTCTTTGACCAACGCCAATAACGCCACTAACGCCAAATAAGGAGCGCCCGCATGAGCCAACTCACTTTGACGACTCAGCAGCAACAAGCACTGATCGCCGCTGGCCAACGCATCGCACCTAGTTGGCCATTGGATCAAATGATTGCGGTAAACCCTTGGTGGGAAATGCGCGATCAGCCACTGCAGCAAGTTGCGGCCAAGCTGTCGGCATTGACCAGCACCAATGTGTTGATGCCAAGCGAGTACTACGCCAGCTTGTGGCAGCGCAGCAGCATCAGCAGTCAGCACCTCAGTCAGGCGGCTGCGGAGTTGCACTACCGCGGCAGCGAAGCCAGTTTGCTCAAAGCGTTGCAGCAAACGCCAGAGCTCAACCACTGGCACAACATCAGCGACTGGCTCGATGCTGGCCGTGACCAGCAGCATGAGGTGGCTTGGCGGGATGAAATTACCCACCAGATCAGCCAGTTCTGTGCCGCTCGTTACCAAGACGACGGCGCAGTGCCGGCCAGTGATAACCTCTATCGCGATTGGCTCAATGTCACGCTGAAAGACCGCGGCATCGCCATTTTAATGGCCAGCAGTGATCTGATGGACGCCTTTAAAGCGCTACCGCAAGACTATGAGCAGTTGCTGGCGGAGGCGATTCAGGTACTGCAATTGGATGACGACATCCTCAGCGATTATGGCCACGCCTTGCTGCTGGACATCAACGGCTGGGCCTCATGGCTGGCTTATGAGCGCTGGCAGACACGCTTAGACGACGAGGAGCAAGATGATTTGCCCCAGCTGCTGGCCATCCGCTTGGCTTGGGAGCTGGTGTTATGGCGCTATCACACTGAACGCCAACCACAGCAAGTACGCCAATGGCAGCACCAGTGGCGGCAGCAACTGACGCTGTTGCCGACCCTGTTACAGCAACATCAGCAAGCGCTGGAGCCCATGTGGGTGTGGCAACGAGCGGCTGAGTTGGCCTATCAACAGCACTTACAGCAACAGTTGCAGCAGCCACAGTCCTGGCAGGCACGAGAGCACAGAGAGCGCCCCGTCGTGCAGGCCGCGTTCTGCATCGACGTGCGCTCAGAAGTGATTCGCCGAGCGCTGGAAGCACAACACAACGGCATCGAAACCCTGGGCTTTGCGGGTTTCTTTGGCTTGCCATTGGAATATGCGCCAGCCGGCGGCCACAGTGTGCGCCCGCAATTACCGGGTTTGCTGCGCGCTGCCATTCGGGTAACCGAAGCCGGCCCAGATGGCCAAGCATTGGGCGAGCGTCGTCAACAAGCTCAGGTCGGTGGTTTGCGTTTTCAGCAATGGGGCAGCAGCGCCAGTTCGTCTTTCAGCATGGTCGAAAGTGCTGGTTGGTGGTCGCTGTTCAAACTGTTAAAAAACAGCTTCTGGCCCGCCGCTGGTGACTACCACGCTTTGAATGCGCTGGAGCCCGGCAACGGCCCATGGTTATTGAGCAAAGGTGAGCGCCCACTGACGCTGGCAGAAAAGGTAGAACTGGCGCATGGCATCTTGGGTGCCATGGGGCTGACGCGCTTTGCGCCGACGGTATTGTTGGTCGGACACGGCAGTCACAGCCGCAACAACCCCCATGCCGCAGGGTTGGATTGCGGGGCCTGTGGTGGTCAAACCGGCGAGGTAAACGTGCGTGTGTTGGCGCGGTTATTAAACGATCAAACGATTCGGATCGAACTGCGCCAACTCGGCCATGATATTGGCGATGATGTGGTGTTTATCGCTGCGTTGCACAACACCACCACAGACGACATCACGTTGTTCGACGCCACCGCAGAAGCCGACTTAGCTGGCTGGCTGCAGGCCGCCAAGCAGCAGGCGCAGCAAGAACGCGCGCAGGCGCTGGGTCTGAACAACGACGCGCAGCTGGACGCCAACATTCGCCAGCGCAGCCAAGACTGGTCAGAAGTGCGGCCTGAATGGGGGCTGGCGGGCAATGGTGCGTTTATTGTGGCGCCGCGTGCGCGCACTCGCGCCCTCGATTTACAGGGGCGTGTGTTTTTGCACGACTACCACTGGCAGCAAGACCAAGACTTTTCGGTGTTGGAGCTGATCATGACGGCACCGATGGTGGTGACCCATTGGATCAACATGCAATACAACGCGTCGGTGACCGACAATCTCAAATACGGCAGTGGCAACAAGGTGCTGCACAATGTTGTTGGCGGCCATCTCGGGGTTTTTGAAGGCAATGGCGGTGACTTGCGCATTGGTTTGTCGCTGCAGTCGCTGCACGACGGCCAGCAATGGATGCATCAGCCGCTGCGCATCAGTGTTTACATCGATGCACCGCGCGATGCCATCGCCGACATCGTGCAGCGTCATCAGCATGTGCGCCAGTTGATCGATAATGATTGGCTGTTCTTGTTCCGCTTGGGCGAGCACGGCAGTGTCGAGCGCTATTATCAGCAGCAATGGCTGGCACAAACAGAGCAGCAGCGGGGTGCGGCCTGATGGCGCAAACACACTTACAGCAGCTAGAAGCGGAGGCCATTCACATCATTCGTGAAGTGGCCGCCAGCTTCGACAACCCGTGCATGTTTTACTCCATCGGCAAAGACTCAACGGTGATGCTGCACCTGGCGCGCAAAGCGTTTTACCCAGGGCGTGTGCCTTTCCCATTGCTGCACATAGATACCACCTGGGAATTTGCCGAAATGGCGCAGTTTCGCGATCGGTTGGCGCAGCAGCATCAGCTCGATGTGCGAGTACACACTAACCAGCAAGCCCTGGATGCCGGTGTGCATCCAATAGAATCTGGCTCGGTCAAATACAACGATCAGATGAAAACCGTGGCGCTGAAACAAGCGGTGGATCATTTCGGCTTTGACGCTGCCCTCGGCGGCGCCCGTCGCGACGAAGAAAAGTCGCGCGCCAAAGAGCGCGTATTTTCTGTTCGCACCGCCACCCATCAATGGGACCCAAAGCAGCAGCGCCCGGAGCTGTGGTCGATCTACAACGGCCAGATTCGCCGCGGTGAGTCGGTGCGGGTATTTCCGCTCTCTAACTGGACCGAGCTGGATATCTGGCTTTACATCCTGCGCGAGAACATCGACATCGTGCAGTTGTACCTAGCAAAACCACGATTGAGCTGGATCGATGAAGCCAGTGGGCAGATTTTGGGCCTCGATGACGAGCGCATGTTGCCGTATCTGAGCGCCAGTGAGCGTGACAGCCTGCAGGAACGCATGATTCGTTTCCGCACACTGGGCTGTTATCGACAGACCGGCGCGGTAGAAAGCGAAGCCGACACGGTGGAAAAAGTCATCGCCGAAATGCTCGCCAGTCGTACCAGTGAGCGCCAAGGGCGCTTACTGGATACAGACCAAGTCGGCTCGATGGAGAAGAAAAAGCGCGAAGGCTACTTTTAATGGCGCCACTGCCACAGCAAGTGACCCTGCTCAGCCAACACCAAAAACGCGGCTGCATCGCTCCTGCGTTGGAGCCGTTGGGCATCGAACTGCATGAATACGCGCAGTTTGACACCGACCAGCTCGGCACCTTTGCCGGCGATGTGGAGCGCACTCTCAGCCCGATCGAATGCGCCGCACACAAAGCGCGTTTGGCGTGCGAACTCACCCACAGCGATTGGGGCCTCGGCAGCGAGGGCAGCTTCGCTACGGGTTTGGCGGGAGTGACCTGGAACACCGAGCTGTTGGTGTTATACGACCGCCAGCACGATTGCCAGCTCGTGGCCAAAGCCGAAGGACCGATGGCGCTGGCCATGCTGCGCGCCGAGAACGCACAAGAGCTGCAGCAACAATTACAACAGTATCCGCAGCAAGGTTGGATCTTGCGCCGACCTGACGTGATTCATAAAGGCCTGTATCATGCCGGCGAACTAACCAGGCTGCTGACGGACGACGACTGGCCGCTGGTATTGGAGCCGGACTTTCGTGCGCTGCACAGCCCACTGCGGCGACAACGCATTGCTCAAGCCGCTGCTAATCTGGCCGAACAGCTAAAAACTGCATGCCCTGATTGTGACTATCCGGGCTTTAGCGTCGCTTCACACACCACTGGCTTGCCCTGTGCGGTATGCTCCGCGCCGACCCGGCAGGTGCGTGTGCAGCACTGGCGCTGCAATCGCTGCCAGCATGAACGGCAGCAGGTTGTCAGCAGCCTGGCCGACCCTTATTTTTGTGCATTGTGTAACCCTTAATGGCCGACTCACATCCTTCTCTACAAACGCTGCAGCTGGGCACCAGTGATGCGGACATTGAACAGGCTTTGGCGATCTGGCGCCGCGGTGGCCGTGTGGCTATTCCGACGGAGACTGTCTACGGCCTGGCCGCTGATGCCAGCAACGCGGAGGCGGTAAATGGCATCTTTGCGGCCAAACAGCGCCCGGCCAATCATCCGCTGATCGTACACATTGGCTCTGGCGCGCAGTTGCGACAGTGGGCCAGTGAGGTGCCTGCGATGGCGCAACAGCTGGCCGATGCATTTTGGCCTGGGCCGCTGACGTTGTTGTTGCCCAAGGCCGAGTCGGTGCCATTGGAAGTCACAGGTGGCCTGCCGACCGTTGGCATTCGGGTACCGAGTCACCCTCTGCTGAGCAAACTACTGCAGGCCTTTGGCGGCGGTGTTGCGGCGCCCTCGGCCAATCTGTACAAGTCGCTCAGCCCCACCTCGGCGGCGCAGGTATTGGCGGGGATGGATGGCCGCATTGAAGCTGTGATGGACGGTGGCCCGTGTGAATGGGGCTTAGAGTCGACCATTGTTGATGTCAGTGGCCCACAGGTGCGTATTTTGCGTGCCGGCCCCATCACTCAAGCGCAAATCGAACAGGTACTCGGCCAGCCGGTACAGATGCCGCAGCAACACACGGCGGTGGTGCCGGGCAATGTGAAGGCTCACTATCAGCCGCGCACGCCGCTACGCTTGGTGACGGCCGAAGCACAGCCGCAAGACGACATTGGCGTACTGGCCCACGATGGCCAGTGGCTGCAGCAGTTTGCCTCACAGCCTCAGCGCTTATTGCCCGCCGACGCCGTTGGTTATGGTCGTGAACTGTACGCTGCGCTGCACGAAATGGATCAGCACGGCTGCCGCGAATTGTGGCTGTTGACGCCACCACAGCAGCCGGATTGGCTGGCCATTCATGACCGCCTGAAACGCGCGACCGCCCAGTAACCGCCCTACTGGCTGTTGAGCCAATAGTAATGATCGGTGAAATCGTGAACGTCCACCGCAGCGCCTTGTGCCTGCAGCGTGCTGATAACGCTGTTCATGTGCTCCGGTGTGGGCCAGGTATCGGACACATCGACCGCCAGCCGCACCCGGAACTGCTCACTCTGCAGTGAGCGTTCAAACACAGTGGCGTTGAGAATCGAATCGGCCTGGTCGCGTTCGTAGGCCATGATGGATACCCCGTCGATCGCCTGCGCCAGTGTGGCAAAATAAGCCGAACCGTTATCCGCCCAAGCGATTTTGGCAGAGCTATCGTACCAGGTTGGAATGTCGGCATAGATGCGCACTTGTTGCAGCTGATGGCGATCGAGAAGCTGGCGCACCGCCGTCAGAGCATGCGCGAGATTCCATAGCAGCTGGCGGCGCACTTCTGGTGTGGCCTGTTTCCATTCGCTGAGCGCGTGTGGCTCGATATCAAAGTGCAGCGCTTGAAACCGCTGCTCCACCGTCACCGCTTGCTGAAAGGCGATAAAGTGAGTACTCACTTTATCGAGCAACCTGGTTTGGCCTCCGGGCAAAGCCCAGTGGTTGCTGGCCATTAGATACTGGGATTCGATGCCATGACTGGCCAGAGTTTGGTTCCAGTGCGCCAATGCCTGGCGTTGCTCAAGTACGGCATTGCCATAAGAGCCGTATACCCGTGTAAACGCATGCTGTTGCAGATGCTGCAAGGCGCCAGTTTGTCCATCGGCGTCTGTAATGATGGCCGTCGCGCCCATGGCATCGCCGTTCTTTTTCCACAGCCAGGTACCAATACCGCCCACACCGCCACCGCCACCGTCACCGTCGTTGGCTTGCGCTGAGGCACAGATGCCTGCCAGTACTGCCAAGGTGAGTGCCCACTTTTTCATATCGTCATCCTCTGAGTAGAAAACCACAGCATACGGCGCTGGCTGCAGGCAAAGGTGCAAAGCGGGCGCTGTTTAAGGCTACGCTCATGTCGCTGCTGGACTGACAACGTCTTAGCGGGCAATGGTGACCGATAAGGCGCAAGAACTTTCCTGACAGGCGGCCTCGCGGCACAGCGCAGTACCTAAACTGCAATAGTCGGGCTAAGCCAGTTGGCCAGCTTCGGCGCTGACAACTAATAAGAAGGAGTGTCTATGACATTAATTAATTGGTTGGCGTTGCCAGTGTTGTCTGTTGGCTTAGTTGCCGCTGCAGCAGCTGCCTGCCCAAAAGAGCAGGTGCGTATTGGTTGGGAGCCGTGGGCCCCCTATTCAGTGCAAGAAGGCGGCGAATACACAGGGCTCGACCTAGATATCGCCAAAGCGGTGTTGGCCGACATGGGCTGCAAGGTGGAGTTTGTGCAGCGCCCGTGGAAGCGGTTGCTGCTGGAAATTGAACAAGGCAAGGTGGACATGACCGCCAGCGCCTCGCGCAACGCCGAACGAGAACAATACGGGTACTTTTCACAGCCCTATCGTACCGAGTCGGTGGTGTTGTTTGTCGGCGCGGGCCAGTCGGCAAACTATGGCGCCATCAACGGCCTGAAAGACATTGCTGGCATGGACTTCGACCTGGGCGTTGCCCGTGGTTATTACTATGGTGAGGAGTACGCAGCACTGGAGCAGGATGCGGCATTCAAATCGAAATTAAACAGCGCCGGCGATGACGTGACCAATTACAAAAAGCTCGCTGCCGGGCGTCTGGATGGCTTTCTTGCCGACCCGTTCTCCGCGGCCGCTGGCCTTAAAGAGTTGGGGTTAAGCGACAAGGTAGAAACACACAGCACCGTCTACTCTGACGACATTTACTTTCTCATCAGTCGTAAATCGTCCTCGCAGGCATTTGTGGATGCCTTTAACCAGTCTTTAACGGCGATGAAGTCGGATGGGCGTTTGCAGGGGATTATTGACCAATATTTGAACTAGCGTGTTTTTGATAGCTTTTTTTGATCAAAATACGATCAGTTTGGCGTCGATATGCTTTTTTAGCCCCTTTTAGGGGCTTTTTTATCCATTTTTTATAGTGCTAGGTGGCTGTGAGAGTACTCTCTGTGGATAAAAATGAAATAGTTTTCAGCAGTGTAGAAAACTATTTCATTTTATTCGCCTTGATAGACAAATCGAGAAGTTTGACAAATTTTGGACACTGCAAGTGATTTTCGGCTGAACAGTTTGCAGCGTGTCTAAGGCCATCGCGCATTTTCTGTAAGCGATTGATTTTTAGATCAATTTCATCGGCTTTTTGGCGTAGTTTTTTTCTATCTATGTTTGCTTCACCTTGATCGTTAAACATGCGGCTGATCTCATCCAGGCTGAAGCCAGCTGCCTGGGCCAGTGAAATCAACGCCAGTTGCTGCATCACTGCCGAGGAAAACACACGTTTTAACCCACGGCGCCCCACAGATTGAATTAATCCCTTCTGCTCGTAGTAGCGCAAAGTTGATGCAGCTAGACCGGACTGTTTGGCAACTTGTGAAATATCCATAGCACCCTTGACTTAAAGTCGACTTTAAGTTGCAGCATAGCACTGTCACGCCGATAGGAACCAATAGGAGAAAAAAGATGACGGTAATATGGCTGATTGTTGCGGTCGGTGTCGGAGCGACGCTGTGGACCGACCTGATAAACGAGCTGCGCCGCCGGCTGCTTGGCGCCACTGTACCTGATTACGCCAGTGTTGGGCGTTGGATCGGACATATGCGCTTCGGAAAGTTCACTCATGCCTCCATCCGTCAGGCGGACCCAGTGCCTGGTGAGCAACTGCTCGGTTGGTGCGTGCATTATGTGATTGGCGTTGTCTTTGCTGGCGCTTTGATTGTCTGGCAAGGAGTGGATTGGTTGTATCAGCCAGTCATTATGCCTGCCCTATTATTTGGTGTGATGACGGTGCTGTTTCCATTCTTGCTATTACAGCCAGCGTTAGGTGCTGGCTTTGCCGCTAGCCGCACGCCATCTCCCACCAAAGCCAGATGGGGGAGTTTGATCAACCATGTGTTGTTCGGCTTGGGTTTGTATGCGACAGCGGGGGCACTAACGATGTTTATATAGCCGCAGAAATGTGGGCTCAAATCGCTTCTATGAAGGCATGCATAGTAGCTATCTGTCAGGAAATTTATAAAACAGGGCAGCAGGTGTCTGCCCTATTATCGGTAAATCAGGTGGATTTTATCTGTTGATAAATATCGAGCATTAACGCGTTGTTATGCTCTTGAACGATACGTTGTGCCCGAAACAACTCATAGAGCTCAAACACACTGATGGCGATGATCACCAAAATGCCGAGCCAAAGCAGTGGTGAAAACAGCAAAGCAACACCCAGCCAGAATATGACAATATTTATTATTCCGCGTGTCCACTTGCCTAGGTAGAAGTGATGCAACCCAGCAATAAATATGTAGTTGAGGGTTGCATAGGTGTCTGGGTCTTTCAGCTGTTGCTCCGTTTGTCGATAAAAAGAAGCACGCTGTTCGTCGGGAAGTTTTCGAACTAGCTGACGAATGCGTTCCTCTTCCTCGTCAATCAGTTGTTGTGATGCCATATGCGCTCCTAAACAGGCTACGAGAAACGGCAGGTGTTATTATCGTCCCAGTGTGACAATAACAGCTTCGCGTTGCCAAAATAATAAGAAACGCTTTTGCTCAACCAACTGGAACACCACATTCCAACCTTGAGCCGCTTCTTTATTCAGCATGGTTTCCATCTTTTTAATGGGTATTCCAGATGCGCCCAAGAAAATGGTACCCAATCCACCTTCAACGATGTGGACTACCTTGTACTCTTTATAGTGCATGAGATCTCCTTACTGTTTGATCGTATCTGTTGCATCCTATCGACTTCTTACTGGTATGGCCAGTCACCGTAAGGCTCTGACGAAAACGTGAATATTGCGGTGATAGGCAACGACGGTGTGCGAATGATTTTGTCAATCGATGCAGTTAGTAGATGCGCCCTGGAGATTCAGCCAGTCGCCGGTTGAAAGAAAAAAGACTGAATACATAGATATTAACAAGGTGAGACTCAAACTGGCTAATTGTCGTTATTCGCGTAAATAGAAACGGCGATACTGCCACCCATTTCTTCGATCTTGCTAATGGCTTGCGCAGACAAAACCGACCGATACAAGCGCGGCTCTGCCCCAGATTGGAAACCAATATCAAAAACCCGCTGATGGGCGCTATCCCATAGGGCTCTTAATGGTGGTGACAGCTTCGTTACCAGCTGGTGATATTTGTCGATAATCTGTTCGGCGTCCTCTTCCATGGTTTCGAACGAACCGCGCCAAACGCCGTCGTCGTTATCTAGGCGAAACACACAGACGTCATCGCCCCAGGCCTGTGCCAGTGGGCGTAAATCATGCTCGGATTCCAGATCCAGATCGATGTTAAGAAAACTGCTTTCGTTCATAGCCCTTATCCCGTGCTGTTGTATTTAGGAATACCCTGCTGGCGATGTTGCATTTGAAGACTACCTAGAGGCCTGCTGTACGCGCCCTATCCAGCGCTTTTATCTCGCGCTCTATCCAGCTCTCCTATCCCCCCATCTCGCTCGTTCCCCTGCCCTTGCCGACGCCCACGCCCACGCCCACGCCCTAAGCGGAAGGCTGGAGCTGTAGCTTAGTGTCACTGATTTTCTGTTGCTGGATTGTATGGCAAACCGGTTTCATACCCGGACTCCTCTTGCTATCCATAGCAGGAGTCGAATGATCCGGAGGTTCCCAAGAATTACGCCAATATTAACTGATACAGAAAATAGCCGACGAACAACAACCCAATAGCGAGTAGCAGCGGCGAGCCAGCCGATGGGGGCTTGCCATCGACAGAGCGGTTGGCTGGAGTGATATCGCCACAGTGTTCATCAATCAGCTGCTTGGCTTGCGCCAAGTCTATGCCTCGGCTCTGGCGCAACAGTTTGATGGCGGTGACTTTCTTGCCGCTTTCAATAGCGGTCAAGACATCAGGCTCGGTGATTTTCATATGATTCCTTAAAATACAGGTGGTCCATTAATAGTACCGCTCTGCTGGGATTGATGGCAGCCTGTCTAATCGGCGACAGCCTATCAAAGGATTTAAGGCACCTCTGAATAATTCGATCCCCTCAGAGCGCGGGCTGCAGGCCTCTATAACGTCGTTGGCGATGTTGAAAAGGGCTGGCCATTTCCTGCCATCACCGCCTCGTTCTGAACGTCTGCTGCACTCGCGCAGAGTTGTGCAGAATTATTCAGAGGTGCCTTAAACATCAACGATCTGCTCTTGGCCGTTGTCCAATACACAGATTTGATGGTTTTCGTGCGCCAGTGCCATGGTGTGTTCGTGAGATAGACCGAGGTAGGCACCGCGAATGGTTCGGCCGGTCATTTGATGAGTCACCGCAATGACCGCTGCCTCATCACTAAGGCTGTTCAGCCAGTGCTGACTACGATCTGACACCAATGCATAGCTTTCCCCATCAGGGATCACATAATTCCATTTATCCGCTTGGCGTTGTTGCCACTCTAGCGAGAACTCTGACTTCACCTGCTCTGTGGTAAACCCTTGCCAATGACCAAAGGAATATTCTTTAAGACGTGGGTCAACCTGAATCTCTACACCCTCACCCAGGCGCGTTGCGATGATGTCGGCTGTGGTAAGGGTTCTGCCCAAAGGGCTGCAGTGAAGCATCGCCGGGCGGCCTTGAATTAGCTCTTGTAGCCTTTTAGCAACATGATGAGCTTGCTCGACCCCGAGAGGTGTGAGTGGTGAGTCGGCCCAACCTTGCAAACGTTTGTTAACATTCCATTCTGTTTGGCCATGGCGGACAACAATGATCACTGAAGAAACCTCTGAATAATTTTGTGCAGCTCTGCGCGAGTGCAGCAAGCTATTAGAACTAGGTGACGGTGGCAGGAGAGAACCGGCCCTTCATAACACTAGTACTGGATACGTCTAACCCGGATTATGAGAGCTACGATTAGGCTGCAGTTGCAAACCTAAATACGCCAATACAGCTGCTGTCACGTTGGTCGTTACCGGATTAAATGCGCCAGTTAATAAAACGGGTTTTACAAAGGTCACCATCGCCAGCAACAGTATCATTGCTACAACCGTCAGTTGCAGCGGCCAGCGCTGTCGCCAACATAGCAACACAGCCAGTGCCATGCCCACCTCGGCGACGCCTGCAATATTGGCGAGCAACACAGCCTCTGCATGGGAAAACCCTGCTGCCATGCTCATGGCTACTTCGTTGGCATCCATATACAACAGCTTGGGAACTAGCCCGTGATACAGCCATACAAATGCAACGCTCACCCGGCACAAGGCGTAGCAAAATGAGATATTAGTCATCTAAAAACCTGGCGTTGTGATCTTTTTTTGGCAATACGCACGTATCGTAACGGCCAAACAGACGATAGCGATTCAGCGCAATGCGATCATACAGCCAATCGCGTATGGGACCTGGCACAATCAGCGCAATATTAAAGAATGGCCATGGAAAGGGCAGGCGTCTCATCACGCGTAAAAAAGCCGTGGACTGGGTATACACCTGCTCGCCTTCGAGCAATACCATGGTGTGGTACTGATCTGTTGGTAAACCATGGTGCTTAAGCAAGGCGTGGCCTGCAGACGACTGTACGCTAGCCAAACGAAACTGTTTTTGCCGATCAAACCGAATTAAAAACTTGGCCCAAGCGGCGCACAGGCGGCACACTCCATCAAACAGCACCACCTTGTCGTTGGGGCCGAGCACAGGCGTATTAGGCATGGCTGTAGGCTGTGTATCTGTGCGCATGGTTTTAACGCTCCTGCGTATTCTCACTTAGCACTACTCTACCATCCAATTGGAGTGGCTATACCATTGTATCTTTTTCTTCCACAGAACTTGAAGTGTCTTCAAGTGGGAAATTAAAAAAGCTCCAAATAGATGCACATTACCTGAACACTGGGTCATATTGATAGCAAAAGCAGTATGTTAGGCCTATAGAACGGTGTTTTAACGATGAAGCATTATGTAGAATTTGATGCCTTTCCCATTATTCGAACTACTAATAGCAGTTACTTTTTAGCCGCCTTGCGCACACTGATTTCATAAATACATTTACCGTACTCTGGGCCCCTAGACTGACCGAGATTATCAAATAAGTCGTTTATCCAGCATATTTTCACTTCGGCATTATATGTAGATCCCAGTGTTTCTAGCATATCGTTACGTATGACTGAGTCGGGATGAGTAGCCCTCAGACACCAGCCATTGTCAAAATTTCCTAACAAAAATCTTTGGCCACTCTTAAAGTGTATAGCGTCAAATTTTGATGTTATACCACCATTGTCCCTAACTCTTACTTCGTCGAAGTAGTGAAATTCACCACTAATGCACTTCCCTTCTCCGCGTGCAATGGCCTCTTTTAATACAATTAAATTGTGTGGTTGATCGACTACCAGGTTGTATATCACGCTACGAATCAATATGCATAGAAGCTGTTTCATAACCTTCAGTCCGATATAATAATCAAAACTATCAGCTTCAACTCCTCCACCATGAAACGTTCAACCTCAGAACTGACCGACCAACAGTGGGCACACATTGAGCCTTGTTTACCCAGCCTGCCTCGTGGCAAAGGGGGTCCCAAACCTATCAGCAATCGAGCCTGTTTCGAGGGCATTTTATGGGTCTTACGTTCAGGTGCGCGCTGGCGTGATCTACCCGAGCGCTATCCTTCACCGAGTACCTGCTGGCGCCGCCTTCAGTACTGGGAAGAGCAAGGTGCATGGGTCAAAGCCTGGCGTAAGCTTCTTCGCGTTCTGGATCAACAGTCGCGGTTAAATTGGGAAGAATCGTTTTCTGATGGTAGTTTTGCACCCGCAAAAAAAGGGGCCTCGGTGTTGGAAAAACCAAGCGTGGTAAGGGGTCGAAGTGGATGATAGTCGTCGATGGCGAAGGCATTCCAATCGGGCTGACACTTGGCTCAGCGTCACCGGCGGAGGTCAATCTGATTGAGGCTTTGTTAAATGTTTCCTATGGCAAGAGCAAGGTGAAGCGTTTGATTTACGATAAAGCGGCAGACTCTGATCCTCTGCGAATGGCGTTAAAGAAACGGGGCGTTGATCTCATTTGTCCACATCGTCGAAACAGGAGAAAAGCGCCGCTGCAAGATGGTAGAAAGCTGAGAAGGTACGACCGTCGCTGGAAAGTAGAGCGCACTTTTGCTTGGCTTGGAAATTATCGGCGATTAGTGGTTCGATGGGAAAGAAAGCTCTCAATGTATCGAGCCTTCTTTCACGCCGCCTGCATGATGATCGTGCTAAAGAAGTTGTGAAACAGCTTCTAGCAAGATAGCGGAGGGAAGCAACCGAATGCCTAAATATTTATGTCTCACCAATAGCAGCAAAAAATTAGTGATGCCTTTCGACTTACGGTACTTTTTCACAAACCATGCAAAGCCTACACTCTTGCGTGAAGCAAGGTATACAGCTGCCAAATTCATCAGAAGTACAAGAATAAACGTATGCAAGGCAGGTATCGAATTATGCAACCCACCCTCATACACTGTCTTATCAACAACAGTAATCCAATCCATTATTTATGCCCCTGAAATCCTGCTCATAGTCACAATCTTCTGTATATCCACTTCGATGCACTCTGTACTAAAACGCTACCCAGGTGCCTACAGGACCTGCCGCTATGGCATCTCCTAACTCATCGAATAAGAGCACTGGCTATCAGTGATGCGAGCAGCCATTCTACTACGACATCGCTCTTTATTGTGTAAGGCAGCACCGCAGGCCTTCCCTCTCCCCTCAATTTGCTCTAGCCTGCCGCCATCGCGCTGGATTATCGACTTCAGCGCCCCAGATTTTGGAGAAGAATAACCATGCTGACCTTTCGTCAAGCCGAGCAAGCCTACCGTGAGCACGTTTTAAGCGACCTGGATACCCGACTGTCGTTGGGTGTGTTAGAAGACTCTGATCGCTTGGGCGACCCTAGCCTGGAAGCTGAGCAGCAGCATATGCAAGCGGCAGCAGCGCTGCTGGAGCAGCTGCAGCAAGTAGAAACCGACGGTTTTGAGCAGCAGCTGGATATTGAGCTGATGCAGCGCTCACTGAAGCTGGATCTGTTTTTTCATAACCTGCAGCAGCACGGCGAGCCGCAGCGCCGTCGCATGCCAAACGGTGTCGATGGCATCAGTGCTGGTATCTTCCAGCTGTTTATTAACGATGAACGTGAGCCAGAGCCGCGCCTGGACGATATCTTGTCACGCCTGCAAATGGCGCCAGCCTACCTGAGCACGGAGCTGCAGGTGATTACCCAGCCCATTACGCGCTGGTGCGCCACCGAGTTGGAGCAAGGTGAAGGCATTCCATCGCTGTTCGACACCATTTACGACTGGGCCGAGCAAATTGGCTATGGCAAGCTGGCCGAACTGAAAGCGGCTATTGAGGCCTGTAATGCAGCGCTAAGCGACTATCTTCGTGAACTAAAAAGCCGCGATACTATTGACGATTTTGCCATTGGGGAAGACAAGGTCAAAGAGCTGTTGGCACTACGACAAATTGATAAAACGCCAGCACAACTGGCAGCCATGGCCAGCGAGTTTATGGCCGAAACCCAGCAGCTGTTGGCGGAATTGACCGATAAACTGGTGAAAAAATACGACCTGGATGCTACGACAAGCCAGGCGGATTTGCATGAGTTTTTAAATAATCATTACGCCGCTGAAATCAAAGGTGAGCGTTTGGATTCGGTGTTGGATTATTACCATGAACACCGCCAGAAAATTGAAGACTTTATTCAACAAAATACCCTGTTCCCGCTGCCCGAACAGCAAAGTATGCGTATTTTGCAAACGCCAGATTTTCTCGAACCTGTGATTCCAGCCGGTGCGATGTGGCCACCGCTGGCGCTGCGTGAAGGCGAAAAAACCAGCATGGTGTATCTGACACTGAAAGAAGATCAATTGGCAGAGCACAACCAGCTCGGTATTCCTATGATGATGGTGCACGAAGGCACACCGGGTCATCATTTGCAGTTTGCCTCGGCGGCGTTGCACGAGTCCTTTATTCGTCGCATCTATTCTGCCAATGAGCATGCTGAAGGCTGGACCACCATGCTGGAAGATTACATGCTCGATATTGGCTACGTCAGTGACGATATCGTGGATGAAGTACGTTTTGTCACCAAGCGCGAAATTTTGCGCCTGGTCGCGCGGGTCGGTATCGACTTGTACTTTATGACCGGCAACAAAGACTATTTGCAGGTCGGTTTGGATCTGGATTTCAGCAGTGATGATCCTTTTGAAAATGCCGCCAAATTGCTTAAAACCGCCACCGGCTTTACCGATGGTCGCGTGCAGGCTGAGCTTAACTGGTACAGCAGTGAGCAAGGCTATCCGCTCAGCTATTTAACCGGTAACCGCATGGTGTGGCAGCTGAAGCAAGACATCATGGATGCCAATAAAAAACGGCTGGACTCCGACGAGCTGGATCGCCAGTTCCACGACGTGTACCTCAAGTCGGGTTGCATGCCAGTGGCCAGCTTGCGCAAGGTCTTTGAGCACTACGGATACCTGTAATTGCTGACGACACTGGCTCCTCTATTGCTGTTTGCTTTTATTACCGCGGTCACGCCGGGGCCTAACAACATCTTGTTGATGGCCGCCGGTGCTAACTACGGGGTGCGCAACAGCTTGCCGTTGTTTGCTGGCATTGTATTGGGCTTTCCGGCCATGGTGTGGCTGGTGGCCTTTGGCCTCAGCAGCGGTTTGCAAGGCACAGGCCTGGTCGACTGGGTACAGTGGCTGGGCCTGGCGTATATTGCTTATTTGGCTTGGCTGCTGGCTACGGCACCGGTGAGCCAGCTGGAGCAAGAAAAACCTGCGCCCATCGGTTTTACCAAAGCAGCGCTGCTGCAATGGATCAATGGTAAGTCCTGGATGATGGTCACGGGTGCGGTGGCTGTGTATGGCTCGGTCGATGCCGTGCCTTGGCAACAGGCGCTGCTGTTTGCCGGCGTGTTTTTGGCCACCGCCATTCCCACCGGCCTGTTGTGGCTGGTGTTTGGTCGGCTATTAAAGCGCTACTTGCAGCCGCCTAAACGGCAAAAAGCCTTCAACCTCAGCATGGCCGCATTGCTACTGCTCTCCATTGTGCCGGCAGTAATTTAGCCTACGGGCAGTACTGCAGGCACAGTGCATATCCATTCCTTTCAATATCGCTAACGGCATCTGTTGGCTGCACTCATTCACCCATAGGGCTATTCGGGCCATCACCATTGTCGCCGCTTTTTAGTTTACGTTAACGTAAACGTAAGAACGAAGAGTGAGCACCCATGAGCGTGAAAGAACGCAGCCATTACAGTATTCGCGACCTGGCCGACGAGTTTGATATCACCACCCGCACCATTCGCTTTTACGAAGCGGAAGGGCTGCTGAGCCCCCAGCGCGAGGGGCAAACCCGTATCTATTCGCCCCAGGATCGGGTGCGGCTAAAGCTGATTTTGCGCGGCAAGCGCTTGGGTCTGTCGTTGGCAGAAAGCCGTGAGCTGATTGATATGTACGACCCCTCGGCCAATCGGCCGCAGCTGGAGTCACTGCTGTCGGCCATTGATCGCCGCCGCCAGCAATTGCAGCAACAGCTGCACGATATTCAACGCATGATGGAAGAGCTAGACGATGCCGAGCTAAAAGCTCGCCAGGCGCTAGAGCCCCATCAACTGCAAAAATAATAACTTAATCACTGTTACAACCACCTGAGGAGGTTGGCCATGAAAGACTTTAACTTTGGCCTGGGCGAAACCCTGGATATGTTGCGTGAACAGGTCCATGGCTTTGCGCAAAAGGAATTGGCTCCGATTGCGGCGGATGTCGACAAAAATAACGAATTTCCAATGCCGATGTGGCGCCGCTTTGGCGAGCAGGGGTTGTTGGGTATTACCGTCGGCGAGCAATACGGTGGTGCCGATATGGGCTATCTGGCCCATGTCGTCGCGATGGAAGAAATTAGCCGCGCATCGGCCTCAGTGGGCTTGTCGTACGGCGCGCACTCGAATCTGTGCGTGAATCAGATTCACCGCAATGGCACTGAAGCGCAAAAAGAAAAGTACTTGCCCAAGCTGGTGAGCGGCGAGCACATTGGTGCGCTGGCTATGAGTGAGCCCAATGCCGGCTCGGACGTGGTCTCCATGACACTGCGCGCCGACTTAAAAGGCGATCACTATGTGCTTAATGGCAGCAAAATGTGGATCACCAATGGCCCAGATGCCCATGTGTACGTGATTTACGCCAAAACCGATTTTGATAAAGGTCCACACGGCATTACCGCCTTTATCGTTGAACGTGACTGGGCCGGTTTCTCGCGCAGTCCTAAGCTCGACAAGCTGGGCATGCGCGGCTCTAACACCTGTGAGTTGGTATTCGATAACGTTGAAGTGCCGGTGGAAAACATTCTTGGCACATTAAACGAGGGCGTGAAGGTATTGATGAGCGGCCTTGATTACGAGCGTGTGGTGCTGTCGGGTGGCCCGACCGGCATCATGCAAGCCTGCATGGATATCGTTAAGCCCTACGTTGCCGAGCGCACACAGTTTGGTAAGCCAATTGGTAGCTTCCAGCTGGTGCAGGGCAAGCTGGCCGATATGTATACCAGCATGAACGCCAGTCGCGCCTATCTATATGCCGTCGCCGCGGCCTGTGATCGCGGTGAAACCACCCGTAAAGATGCTGCCGGTGTGATTCTGTATTGCGCTGAAAAAGCCACGCAAATGGCACTGGATGCCATTCAACTGTTGGGCGGCAATGGTTACATCAATGAATACGATGCCGGCCGTCTGCTGCGTGATGCCAAGTTGTACGAAATCGGTGCTGGCACCTCAGAAGTGCGGCGCATGCTGATCGGTCGTGAGATGTTGCAGGAGAATCTGTAATGCCTGTGCTCAACAGCCGGGCAGAGCTAAAAAGCCCTGCCTTTGGAAAAAATCGTGCCCATATGCAGGCTTTGGTTGATGACCTTAACCAGCAAGCGCGTCGCATTGCTGAAGGCGGCGGTGAGGCCGCCATGCAACGCCATATCGAGCGTGGCAAATTACCGCCGCGCCAGCGCATCGCACAACTGCTGGATGCTGGCAGCCCGTTTTTAGAAATTGGCCAGCTGGCCGCCCATGATATGTACGGCGATGAACATGTGCCTGCCGCTGGTGTGGTGGCGGGCATCGGTCGCATTCATGGCGTTGAATGCATGGTGGTAGCCAACGACGCCACGGTCAAAGGCGGCAGTTATTACCCCATCACGGTGAAAAAACATCTCAGGGCGCAGGATATTGCCCGTCAGAACCGTTTGCCCTGTATTTATTTGGTCGATTCTGGCGGTGCTAACCTGCCACGCCAGGATGAAGTCTTTCCCGATCGCGATCACTTTGGTCGCATCTTTTACAATCAGGCCAATATGAGTGCCGCTGGCATTCCACAAATTGCTGTGGTTATGGGCTCTTGTACCGCAGGCGGTGCCTATGTGCCGGCGATGGCCGATGAATCCATTATTGTGCGCAACCAAGGCACTATCTTCCTGGCTGGTCCGCCACTGGTAAAAATGGCCACCGGCGAAGACGTCAGTGCCGAAGAGTTGGGCGGCGGTGAGCTGCACTGCCAGCAGTCTGGCGTAGCGGATCATCTGGCAGAAAACGATGCCCATGCGCTGCAGCTGGCACGCCAAGCCGTTGCTCGGCTGAATTGGCCGGCCAGCCCAGAACCGAGCCAGCCGATTACGCCGCCGCGCCATGATATTCATGACTTGTACGGCATTATCCCTAGCGATACCCGCCAGCCCTTTGATGTGCGTGAAGTGATTGCGCGGCTGGTCGATGGCTCTGAATTCGATGAATTTAAGGCCCGTTTTGGCACTAGCTTGGTATGTGGTTTTGCCAGCCTTTATGGCATGCCCATCGGCATAGTGGCGAACAACGGCATTTTGTTTTCTGAGTCGGCACAAAAAGGCGCGCACTTTATTCAGCTGTGTGCCCAACGCGGGATTGCCTTACTGTTTTTGCAAAACATCACCGGCTTTATGGTCGGCCCTAAATACGAAGCCGAAGGCATTGCCCGTCATGGCGCCAAAATGGTGACCGCCGTGGCCTGTGCCAATGTGCCAAAACTGACCTTAGTGATTGGCGGCAGCTTTGGTGCCGGCAACTACGGCATGTGCGGCCGCGCTTACGACCCCAACTTTATGTTTATGTGGCCCAACGCTCGTATTTCTGTGATGGGCGGTGAGCAAGCCGCCGGCGTATTGGCGCAGGTAAAACAGCAAGCGGCACTGAAAAAAGGCCAAAGCTGGAGCGATGAGCAGTCAGAAGCCATCAAGCAGCCGGTGCGAGAGCAATACGAGCGCCAAGGCCATCCCTATTACAGCTCGGCCCGCCTATGGGACGACGGTGTGATCGACCCGGCCGATAGCCGTCGGGTGTTGGGGCTGGCACTGTCTAGCTGTTATCAAGCCGAAGCCTGCTCCAGCCGCTTCGGCGTATTCCGCATGTAGGAGGCCGTATGCTCACCGTTGCAATTGAACAGGGCATAGCCCGCCTAACGCTAAACCGGCCGCAAGTTGGCAACGCCTTTAATGCTGAATTGATTGCTGAGCTGCAACAGCAATTTGAACGCCTGGCAGACGACGACAGCGTGCGTGTATTGGTGCTGGCCGGCGAGGGCAAGCACTTTTGTGCCGGCGCCGATTTAAACTGGATGAAGCAGCAAAAAGACGGCAGCCAGCAAGAGAACCAAGCCGATGCGCTGGCGTTGGCACAGATGCTAAAAGCCCTGTATGAATTTCCCAAACCCACCATTGCCATGGTGCAAGGCGCGGCCTTTGGTGGCGCCTTGGGGCTGATTTGTGCCTGTGATATGGCCGTCGCCAGCAGCGATGCCCGTTTTTGCTTAAGCGAAGTCAAACTCGGTTTAAGCCCGGCCACCATCAGCCCCTATGTGTTAGCGGCCATGGGGCCCAGACAAGCGCGACGCTATTGGCTAACCGCCGAGCTGATCAGCGCGCAACAAGCGCAGCAACTGCAGCTGGTGCATGAAGTGGTGGCCAAAGACGACTTAAACGATCAGGTTCAGCAGTGGTGTCAGGCATTGCTGGCCAATGGTCCCCAGGCCATGGCGGCGACCAAGCACTTGATTCAGCAGCAAGGCAGTGAACTGAATGACGCACTGCTGTATTCCACCAGTGATTTGATAGCCCGCCTGCGCGTTGGTGACGAAGGGCAGGAAGGGCTAACAGCATTTCTTCAAAAACGATCGCCTAGCTGGCAGGTAACGCCGGACAAGGAGTCTGCTCCAGCCGAGCAGCCAACGCCCGTCGAGGAGCACAAGGCATGATGCAAAAAGTTTTAATCGCTAACCGTGGTGAAATCGCCGTGCGCATTATGCGCACCTTAAAAGACCTCGGCATTGCCAGTGTGGCGGTTTACTCCGATGCCGATCGCTACGCCATGCATGTCGATATGGCCGACGAAGCGGTGCACATTGGTGCCAATGAAGCCAGCGACAGCTACTTACGCAGCGATAAAATTCTTGCTGCTGCTAAGGCGGTCGGCGCTGATGCTATTCACCCTGGCTATGGCTTTTTAAGTGAAAATGCCGGCTTTGCCCGCGCCGTGGCCGAGGCCGGACTGATCTTTATTGGCCCGCCCGCCGACGCCATCGATGCCATGGGCGACAAGGCCAGCGCCAAAGCGCTGTTGAGTGGCCGACAAGTGCCCTTGGTGCCTGGCTACCACGGAGATGAGCAAACTGACGAACGGCTGTTAGCCGAAGCACTGAACTGCGGCTTTCCATTACTGCTAAAAGCCAGTGCTGGCGGTGGTGGTAAAGGCATGCGCATCGTCGAACAAGAAAGCGAGCTGGGCGCTGAAATTGCCGCTGCCCGGCGCGAAGCCGCCAATGCCTTTGGAGACGATCGCTTATTGATTGAGCGTTTTTTGCGTAAGCCACGCCATGTTGAAGTGCAGGTGTTCTGCGACCAGCAAGGCAATGGCGTGTACCTGTTTGAGCGTGATTGCTCGGTGCAGCGGCGCCACCAAAAAGTCATTGAAGAAGCGCCGGCTCCGGGCATGACCTCGGAATTGCGCCAGCGTATGGGCGAAGCCGCTTTGGCCGCTGCCCACGCCATTGGCTACGTCGGCGCCGGCACAGTAGAGTTTTTGCTCGATACCGACGGCTCGTTTTATTTCATGGAAATGAACACCCGTTTGCAGGTGGAGCATCCGGTAACGGAAATGATCACCGGCCAAGACCTAGTACATTGGCAGCTGTTGGTCGCCAGTGGCCATGCTTTGCCGCTGACGCAGGAGCAACTGAGCTGTAATGGCCATGCCATCGAAGTGCGCTTGTACGCGGAAGACCCAGACAATGGCTTTTTACCCGCCCTTGGCACCCTTAACCTTTGGCGTGAACCTCGTGCCACCACTCAGGTGCGCGTTGATAGCGGTGTGCGCCAGGGCGATGAAGTCAGCCCGCACTATGACCCCATGCTGGCCAAACTGATCGTGCATGGCGACACCCGCGAGCAAGCGTTGCGTTTGATGCGCCAGGCGTTAGCCGACTTGCTGATCGATGGGGTCAAAACCAATCGCGATTTTCTGTTGCGTTTGCTCAGCTGCCCGGCTTTTGTCGACGCCGACCTCAGCACCGATTTAATCGACCGCAGTGATTGGCAAGCCAGCCAAGCACCAGACTGGCACAGTGCCGCACTGGTTGAGCTGCTGCTGCCAACCCTGAACTCCAATGCCCACAGCCCTTGGCACGCCGATGGCTTTCAGCCCAACTTGGCCGCTAGCCGCCAACTGACGTTGATGCTGGCCGATGGCCGTGAAACGCGTATCAGTGCTGAGCGTATTGATCAGGCCTGGCAGGTGGGCGGTCAGAGCTATCGCAGCCAGCTGCAGCGGGTTGAACAGGACTTGTACCAACTGTTGCCGCAGCGCCAGTGGGTATTGCTCAGCGACGACGATATGGTGCTGTTTGATCAGCACGGCAGTCAGCGCTTTGTACGCCAGCGTTGGTTAGGTGAGCAGCAAGAAGACGATCATGGCGGCTTGCATGCGCCTATGTCCGGTCATGTGCTGGCGGTTAACGTTGCTGCCGGCGATACCGTGAAGGCCGGTGACGTGCTGATGATTATGGAAGCCATGAAAATGGAGCACAGCATTCGCGCTGGCCACGATGCCGTGGTCGAGCAACTGCTATGTGCAGCCGGTGACAGCGTGCGCGAGGGCGACGAGCTGGTGGTGCTGAGTGATGCTGTGCACACTAAGGAGCCGGCCTAATGCGAGATCACGTAACTCTGGTCGAAGTCGGTGCCCGTGATGGCTTGCAAAACGAAGCGCAAACCCTATCGGTGGCGCTGCGCTGTGAGCTGATCGAGCGGCTGGCAGACTGCGGCCTGACGCGCATCGAAGCCGGCAGTTTTGTATCGCCTAAGTGGGTGCCGCAAATGGCGGACAGCGATGCCGTACTGCAGCAGCTGAAGGCCCGCTCTGACGTGCGGTACAGCGTGTTAACCCCCAATTTACGTGGGCTAGACGGCGCCCTCAGTGCCGATGCCAAAGAAGTGGCGGTATTTACCGCCGCCTCCGATGCCTTCACCCAAAAAAACACCAACTGCAGCGTGGCCGAATCACTGGAGCGGGCGCGTGCTGTGGTGGATGCGGCTCGCACTGCTGGCATTCCGGTACGCGGTTATGTGTCGACTGTGATGGGCTGCCCTTACCAGGGTGACGTCAGCATTGATGCGGTGCTGGATGTTAGTCAGAGCTTGTTGGAAATGGGCTGTTACGAGGTATCGCTGGGCGACACCATTGGCGTCGGCACGGTGAAGCAAACCCGTGAACTGATTCGTGCGCTGGCCATGCAGTTGCCTGTCGCTCAGCTGGCGGTACATTTTCACGATACCTATGGCCAGGCGTTGGCCAATATTCATGCCGCCCTGGAGCTGGGTGTACGCACCGTCGACAGTTCGGTGGCGGGCTTAGGCGGTTGCCCTTATGCCGCGGGTGCGTCGGGCAATCTTGCCAGTGAAGATGTGGTGTACCTGCTGCAAGGTCTGGGTTTAAGCTGTGGCGTCGATCTTCAGCAACTGGCCATGACAGGCGCTTGGATCTCACAGCAACTGCAGCGCGATCACAGCAGCAAAGCCGGTAAAGCCATCGCAGCCAAGCAGGCTGCAGCAGTCAGGGAGTCACAAGGATGAGCACAACAGCGCTTTGGCAGGCCTCACAGCAGCGCCGCCAGCACAGCCAACTGCAACATTACATGCACTGGCTGGCAGAGCAGCAACAGCATAATTTTGAGCATTACAACGAGCTCTATCAGTGGAGCATCGAGCAGCGCGGCGAGTTTTGGCAGTCGCTGTGGCAATATTTTGATATTCAAGCCCATCAGCCAGCCAGCCAAGTGCTGCAAGAATCGAGTGACTTGCGTCAAACACGTTGGTTTGAAGGCGCGCGGCTTAACTTTGCTGAGCACTTATTGCGCCCCGCCATGAACGATGACACGGCCAATAAAACCGCCTTGGTATTTCGCAGTGAGCAGGACATTCGCACCAGCCTGAGCTACCGCCAGCTATATCAACAGGTCGAAAAAGCCGCCAGCGCTATGCGCCAGCGCGGCGTTGTGGCTGGTGATCGTGTTGCTGCCTTTATGCCCAATGTGCCGGAAACCGTGATCAGCATGTTGGCAGCTGCCAGTATTGGCGCTTTGTTTTCTTCATGCTCACCGGACTTTGGCCTTAATGGCGTATTGGATCGCTTTGGTCAGATTCAGCCAAAGCTTTTGATCGCTACCCAAGGTTATTTTTATGCTGGTAAATGGATCGATTGCAGCGAGCGCGTGGCAGCCCTGCGCGATGCCTTGCAGCTGCCGGCCGAGCAGCTGATTTCTGTGCCTTACCCGGGCTGTGACAGTACGCCTAACGGTGCTTGGAGCTGGCACGAGTTTCTAGCGACCCACGACGATAATAATGAGTTCAGCGAGCTGCAGTTTGCCTCTCTGCCATTCGATCACCCGTTATATATCATGTACAGCTCAGGTACGACCGGTGTGCCTAAGTGCATTGTGCACGGCGCTGGTGGCACCTTATTGCAGCATCTTAAAGAACTGCGCTTGCACACCGATGTTGGCCCAGACGATGTGCTGTTTTATTTCACCACCTGCGGCTGGATGATGTGGAACTGGTTAGTATCAGGCCTGGCCACCGGTGCCACTGTGGTGCTGTACGATGGCTCGCCGTTTCATCCCGGGCCTGAAGTGCTGTGGCAAATGGCCGAAGACGAAGGCGTGACCGTATTTGGTACCAGTGCTAAGTACATCAGTGCGCTGGAAAAGGCCGAGCAGCGACCTATCGAACGGCCGTTAAAATTACGCACATTGTTATCCACAGGCTCGCCACTGGCCCATGAAAGCTTCGACTACGTCTATAACGCCATTGGCCGTGACCTGGCGCTGTGTTCCATCTCGGGTGGCACCGACATCATTTCCTGCTTCGCCTTAGGTAATCCACTGCTGCCTGTGTATCGCGGTGAGCTGCAATGTGCAGGCCTGGGCATGGCAGTGGATGTGTGTGACGAGCAAGGTCAATCCTGCCCGCCTGGCGAAAAGGGCGAGCTGGTGTGTCGCCATGCTTTCCCTTCTATGCCAGTGGGCTTTTGGAACGATGCCGACGGTGAGCGCTATCGCAGCGCCTACTTTGACCGTTTTGACGGCATGTGGGCCCACGGTGATTACGCCGAGTTCAGCGCCCATCAGCAAGATGGCCATAGCTGGAATAGCCTGATTATTCACGGTCGCTCCGATGCGGTGTTAAACCCGGGTGGCGTGCGTATTGGCACCGCAGAAATCTATCGCCAGGTAGAGCAGTTAGCCACAGTGCAGGAAAGCCTGGCGATTGGTCAGCAATGGCAAGACGACGTGCGGGTGGTGCTGTTTGTAGTGCTGGCCGATGGCTTGCAACTGGACGATGAACTGCGCCAGCAAATTCGCCAACGCATTCGTGAACACTGCACGCCGCGCCATGTGCCGGCCAAAATCATTCAGGTGCCGGCACTGCCGCGCACCATCAGCGGCAAGCTGGTGGAGCTGGCGGTACGTAACGTGGTGCATGGTGAGCCGGTGAAAAACACCGATGCTTTGGCTAACCCACAGACGCTGGATTACTTCAAAGACATTGCTGAACTCAAACAGGACTAACTGCATGACTGACAGCAGCCCGGCACTATTGGTAGAACGCTGCCACGACGGCAATGATGAGCCCAGCATCGTACTGGCGACCTTTAACCGGGCGGCGCTCAAACATGCGATTTCCGATGCCGATATGATCGACGCCATCGAACAGCTGATCGATGAAATCAATGCCTCATT
The DNA here is from genome assembly GCF_002237535.1 of Bacterioplanes sanyensis. Taxonomy (GTDB): domain Bacteria; phylum Pseudomonadota; class Gammaproteobacteria; order Pseudomonadales; family Oceanobacteraceae; genus Bacterioplanes; species Bacterioplanes sanyensis_A. The sequence goes on along the minus strand of NZ_CP022530.1, from coordinate 886,275 downwards.
AACCGGCCCACAGGCGGTGAAGGTGTTGGTCGTGACCGGCAGCGACGGCGTATTTAGTGGTGGCGGCAATATCAAAGCCATGCAGGCTCGCACCGGCATGTTTGCCGGTGATGAGCGTCAGCTAAGCGAGCACTATCGCGATTATATTCAGCGCATTCCGCGTGCCTTTGCCCGCTTGCAAGTGCCGGCTATTGCTGCCGTCAACGGCGCCGCCATTGGTGCGGGTAATGATCTGGTGTGCATGTGTGATATGGCCATTGCCGCCCGCTCTGCGGTGTTTGCCGAAAGCTTTATTCAGCTGGGGCTGATTCCTGGCGACGGTGGTGCCTGGCTGCTGCCACGGCGGGTAGGCATGCAACATGCCATGGCCATGGCACTAACGGGTCGGCGTTTTAGTGCCGATGAAGCGCTGGCCATGAATTTGGTGATGCAGGTCGTGGCCGACGATCAGCTGTTGGGCACTGCACTGGGCTTGGCGCGACAAATGGCGGTGCACGACGGCCGGGTATTGCGCGAATCCAAACGCTTATTGTTAGAAGCTCAGCAGCAAACGCTTGATCAGGCGTTAGATGCTGCGGCGCAGCTGCAGGGGCAGTTGCATCATGCGGAGAGTTTTAAGTTATAGAGGGAGCGCTAAATCTTATGTTCTCTTTGAGGTTATCCCTCGTGTTTGGTGAACGACTGATGCCCTCCAAATCTTATGTCCTCCTTGAGGTTATCCCTCAGGCCGGACGGGCGAACGACTGAAAGCGTATATCGAGGCAGTTTCTGCCAGGCAAAAAGTGAGCGGGAGTCGCACTCTAAAAGCGCAGCTTACAAATAGTAAGTGAGCATTTTAAGGTGCTTTTTAACGCAGTAGAAACAACGTAGATAGCTTTCAGCCTGCTTTGCGCTGCGAAGGCCGCTACCTTTGTTGCCAATGCTGTGGTCGCCGCATCACAAAAAGCCTATGTCTTGTAGGCCTTTTGTTGGCGCTGCCGTCCAGGCAGCCCCTGCGGGCACAGCTATTGCCAACGCCGGCTGCCTGCTAAGGCGCAGGAATTTGGGTGCGAGAGGGGTGGTTAGCCGGTTATGTTAGGGAGATGTGTTGCTCGTTAGTAGGTCTTTTGCCTGCCGACTTGTCGGTATTTCCACAGGGTGGTAGCTTAAACATCCGAGAAATCAGCGAGTTTGTCTTTGAGCGCCAGAACTTTGAGACGTGGATAGTAAGCACGTTTTTCCATTGGAAAATGTGCGAGAGAGCAAGATATTCAAATACAAATCAGTGGTTTGGAATAGATGTGTCGAATGGTGCTCGCTGGAAAACAGGCACGCACACTATTAAACTATTATGCACTTATAGGAATAGCTAATGGCTGGTCCATTTTTGTCTGGAAAAGAAATGTACGATCTTAAGAAAAGTCAAGAGCGTACTAATGCCATTCAGAAAAGGGAAGGTACGGAAAACTATCACGTACATACAGTTGTTTGCGGCTGTCCTTGCCCAACATGTGGAGGGTGGCACGTTATAGATAATACTCGCCCAACTCCATCAAAAGAAGAGTGTGGAGAACTTTTAAAACAACACAATAAAACTAAGAGCAGCAAAAATTCATAACAAAGTTTTCAACCGTCTCCAGCAAGCTGGCTGGACCTACGCTACGTCGATCGTTTTGCTATTTTACGCTACAGCAAAATAATCAACGCAGCTACAGCCGGTTACAACGGTGTTATTCATTTCGGTCGATTAGATGCGAGGTATAAATGGAAAAACAAATATCATTTGGTATTTTATTATTAGTTCTTTCTGTCCCCTGTCAATCAGGGGTTTACAAGTGGGTAGATGAAAATGGTCAGGTGCATTATGGTAGTCAGCCGCCACCTACTACGCAGGCGAAAGAGATTGAGATTAAGCAACATAAAGTTGATTCTGAAAGTATCGAGCGAATAAATAGATTAACCAATCAAAATAAAAAGGTACCAAACAGAACAAAGTCTAAAACTAAAAATAATCATTCATCATCAGTACCTAAAAAAAGATATAAAAAACTTTGTGAGAAGTACAAAAAAATATACGAAGGATATAAAAGAGATGGCGTGATGGGTATAAATCCTATTACAGGAGTTAAGAAGAAAATGGCAGGAGAATCAGCCAAAACTGCATTGGAAAATGCTAAGGATAATGTTGATATATTTTGCAACAATTAAACCAAATATATGGGAACAACATCGGGAACAACATGGACACCCACTCTAGAAGCTGTTTCATAACCTTCAGTCCGATATAATAATCAAAACTATCAGCTTCAACTCCTCCACCATGAAACGTTCAACCTCAGAACTGACCGACCAACAGTGGGCACACATTGAGCCTTGTTTACCCAGCCTGCCTCGTGGCAAAGGGGGTCCCAAACCTATCAGCAATCGAGCCTGTTTCGAGGGCATTTTATGGGTCTTACGTTCAGGTGCGCGCTGGCGTGATCTACCCGAGCGCTATCCTTCACCGAGTACCTGCTGGCGCCGCCTTCAGTACTGGGAAGAGCAAGGTGCATGGGTCAAAGCCTGGCGTAAGCTTCTTCGCGTTCTGGATCAACAGTCGCGGTTAAATTGGGAAGAATCGTTTTCTGATGGTAGTTTTGCACCCGCAAAAAAAGGGGCCTCGGTGTTGGAAAAACCAAGCGTGGTAAGGGGTCGAAGTGGATGATAGTCGTCGATGGCGAAGGCATTCCAATCGGGCTGACACTTGGCTCAGCGTCACCGGCGGAGGTCAATCTGATTGAGGCTTTGTTAAATGTTTCCTATGGCAAGAGCAAGGTGAAGCGTTTGATTTACGATAAAGCGGCAGACTCTGATCCTCTGCGAATGGCGTTAAAGAAACGGGGCGTTGATCTCATTTGTCCACATCGTCGAAACAGGAGAAAAGCGCCGCTGCAAGATGGTAGAAAGCTGAGAAGGTACGACCGTCGCTGGAAAGTAGAGCGCACTTTTGCTTGGCTTGGAAATTATCGGCGATTAGTGGTTCGATGGGAAAGAAAGCTCTCAATGTATCGAGCCTTCTTTCACGCCGCCTGCATGATGATCGTGCTAAAGAAGTTGTGAAACAGCTTCTAAGCTGTCCCACCCTAAGCTGTCACACTGGTGGCAGCCTGCTTTGCAGCGACTAGGCTGACATTCAGCTGCTGCAGAGTCGGAGTGTCATTATGCCTAAACCCAGAAAACATCAGGTCTCCCTCGATGCGACGCCGTATTATCACTGTGTATCACGCTGTGTGCGGCGCGCTTTTCTGTGTGGTACGGATCACTTGAGCGGCCAGTGCTACGACCATCGCCGAGGCTGGTTGGAAGATAAGCTGCTGTCGTTGCCGCAGGTATTTGCCATTGACGTGGCGGCCTACGCCATTATGAGCAACCACTATCATGCCGTGTTGTTTGTTGATGCTGAACGTGCGAACCACTGGAGCGACACTGAAGTCATCGAACGCTGGCACACGCTTTTTAGCGGCAATATGCTGTCTCAGCGGTTTTTGAGTGGCGATGTGCTTGGCGTGGCGGAGCAAAAGCGGCTCCAAATTTATGTGGAAGAATGGCGCTCACGCTTGTCTAGTATTAGCTGGTTTATGCGAGTGCTGAATGAAACCATTGCGCGAGAAGCTAATCAAGAAGATCAGTGCTCTGGCCGTTTCTGGGAAGGCCGGTTTAAATCGCAAGCGCTGCTGGATGATGCTGCACTGGCTGCGTGCATGGCCTATGTCGATCTAAACCCCGTTCGTGCCAAGATGGCTGCCACGCTAGAAACATCCGCGCATACCTAGATTAAACGTCGCATTAAAAAAGCCAATGCGAGCAAGCAACCAAATCATCCCAACCAACAAACCAAAGGTTTATTGCCTTTTGTGGGTAACCCTCGACAAAACATTCCGCCAGGCATTCAGATGAAACTCACGGATTATCTGCAATTGGTCGATTGGACAGGGCGAATTATTCGTCATGATAAACGTGGCGCGATTGCACGAAATACGGCAGCCATACTGGATCGTTTAGGCATTGATGACCAGCAATGGTTGGCCATGGCCGAGCACTTTGAAGACTGTTTTCAGACCTTTGCTGGTGCTGAGGAAAAACTTCGTCTGGCCTGTGAAACGCTAGATTATCAGCGCCCACCGGGACTCAGTCGATGTCGTTCATTACTCGACCGATCAGCCTGACAATACCTCCTTCCTAGTTATTCACCATCATCAGAGAAATCTGAGGATAACTTGCGCGTCAGACTGACTACCAGGGCGTAGAAGCTCGTCAAGTTCCTTTTGTTAAGGCCACTCTTTCCGAAAAACCATGCTGCCGGTAACGATTCAACCGGCAATGCTCACCATATCTGAAACCTGTTACTAAATTGGATGTCCATAATGCTGGCCTTACTAAATTGGATGTCCATAATGCTGGCCCTAAATGGCACGCTATTTGTTTTTGGGTCAATCCTACTTTCAATAGAGAGTAGATCTGGTATCGTTCATGTTCAGTCAGCTGATGGTAGCTCATAGTGCTTCATCTCTTGGTCGGGAGGAGCGCAAACTCTATCAGCTGACTACTCTAGAAGCTGTTTCATAACCTTCAGTCCGATATAATAATCAAAACTATCAGCTTCAACTCCTCCACCATGAAACGTTCAACCTCAGAACTGACCGACCAACAGTGGGCACACATTGAGCCTTGTTTACCCAGCCTGCCTCGTGGCAAAGGGGGTCCCAAACCTATCAGCAATCGAGCCTGTTTCGAGGGCATTTTATGGGTCTTACGTTCAGGTGCGCGCTGGCGTGATCTACCCGAGCGCTATCCTTCACCGAGTACCTGCTGGCGCCGCCTTCAGTACTGGGAAGAGCAAGGTGCATGGGTCAAAGCCTGGCGTAAGCTTCTTCGCGTTCTGGATCAACAGTCGCGGTTAAATTGGGAAGAATCGTTTTCTGATGGTAGTTTTGCACCCGCAAAAAAAGGGGCCTCGGTGTTGGAAAAACCAAGCGTGGTAAGGGGTCGAAGTGGATGATAGTCGTCGATGGCGAAGGCATTCCAATCGGGCTGACACTTGGCTCAGCGTCACCGGCGGAGGTCAATCTGATTGAGGCTTTGTTAAATGTTTCCTATGGCAAGAGCAAGGTGAAGCGTTTGATTTACGATAAAGCGGCAGACTCTGATCCTCTGCGAATGGCGTTAAAGAAACGGGGCGTTGATCTCATTTGTCCACATCGTCGAAACAGGAGAAAAGCGCCGCTGCAAGATGGTAGAAAGCTGAGAAGGTACGACCGTCGCTGGAAAGTAGAGCGCACTTTTACTTGGCTTGGAAATTATCGGCGATTAGTGGTTCGATGGGAAAGAAAGCTCTCAATGTATCGAGCCTTCTTTCACGCCGCCTGCATGATGATCGTGCTAAAGAAGTTGTGAAACAGCTTCTACTACCAATTGCACTTATTATGCGAAACCGCGGGATACAAACGTTGTGATAGACCTTGTTTAATATATTCATGGGATTTTCATTCGTTTGATTTTATAAGGCGTGTTAAATCGTCGGTTATTGACTGGCAGAGGTTGTATTCAGTTTTATGCCAAACAATTGCCCGCGACCTTGGTTAAAGGTAACGCCAGGAAAGCAGAAATCATCCTTCAGTAGCTCAAAGCCAAACTTGCCATGCAAGTCAATCGATGCCTGGTTATTAACATTGGCAAAATAATACACAGTATCCGTATGCTGGCTCAATGCGTTCAATCTTTGTCGTGTTAGCTCGTGAGCAATGCCGGCACGACGATAATCGGGATTGACGATCAAGCCTGATAAGTACCAGCCCTGAGGAGAATACGCCTGGCCATTAAAATGGGCGGCTTTGCTATAACCGAGCAGCTGTTGTTGTTGCATCGCAACAAAGGCAATGACGTTATCTGCTAACAGGCTGTGCTCTAATGCTTCAATGGCAATAGCATGGCCTTCACGCTGTTCAAATAATTCAGCGATGGCTGGCAGATGTTGGGGTTCTACGGGGGTGATGCGATAGCGGTATTGCTGTCGCTGAGCACTGGGATTATAGGGTGAAAACATCTCAAAAATCTAATAAAAGTGTGTCTGTCAATGGAGAGGGACCAATCAGAAAAGTATCAAATGACAACGGTGAATAACGACCACTGTTGTCTTTGGTGTGCTCTGAGTTAACGGTTTTCCAATCGTGCGTAGTCCAATATACCATAATTCAGAAGACTATTTTTTCGAAACCACTGATGCAGGGTGTCGCTGTAATGCCAAAATCTGTGATCGGTTCTGCGCAGAGCATATTGACTGGCAAAATCGTAATAGTCAGACTCCGACGATAACGATCTAATATCATTGACGAACTCACTCAAATGATACTCGGGTACCCGGTAAATAGCGGCGGAATAGGCGCCTAAGATGCCAGGGACTATGGTGAGGTAATCTTCCTCTGGTAAACGATTGGCCTGTTCGTACAATAGCCCGGTCAGGTTGCTGTGACCACTGGCTCGCAATAAAGTAAATACCTGGGGATCACGCATGACACGCTCAACCAATAAATAGGATATTTCTGGCATCAGGGTGGCGGCCTGCCCTTGAATACAAACATCAAGGACACCCATCCTAAGCTGTCACGCTGGTGGCAGCCTGCTTTGTAGCGGCTAGGCTGACATTCAGTTGCTGCAGAGCCAGAGTGTCATCATGCCCAAGCCCAGAAAACATCAGGTCTCGCTCGATGCTACGCCGTATTATCACTGTGTATCACGCTGTGTACGGCGCGCTTTTCTGTGTGGTAGGGATCATTTGAGCGGCCAGTGCTACGAGCATTGCCGAGGCTGGTTGGAAGATAAGCTTCTGTCGTTGCCGCAAGTGTTTGCCGTTGCCGTGGCGGCCTACGTCATTATGAGTAACCACTATCATGCCGTTTCATTTGTTGATGCAGAGCGTGCGATCCACCTAACAACAACGTCCAACCATTTGATATCATCAGAGTAATCTGAGGCCAGCCAGCACTCTAATTAACACTCTTTGTGTGAAAATCGGTCAAAATATCTTGTGTGAAGCCTATTGCCTAAAACAATTAATTTTTATGAAGCCTGAAGAGGGCATCAATTGAATACCCGAGGGAATTTGGTTCGGATAACGTTCGAGTGGATGTCAATTTAGTACCACGAATAGATGTCCATGTAGTACCATTAAAGCTGTTGTTGGTAATGACGGTTTGATATGGAAGACATATCCTGTGAGATAAATTATTCAATCGACTATGATGCGGCGTATGGTACTAAATTAGATACCTGTTTAGCAATAGACGGTCACTTAAATGTTCTGGTAGATGATGTCGCTATTTTTGACGAAGAGAGCATTTGCGTATCTGAACTGTATGTTCTTTTTTCTAAGTGGATCTCTACTGACTTCTATGGTGGATTTTGCTATATCTCTATGGAACATGATGAGCCAGTCTTTGAGATTAATATCAAAGGAGAGGTAGCAGAGTTTGAATCGATCTGGATATCTAAGGATGTCAATTCTCCCATTCTAATTAACAAATTTTCATTTTTTCGTGCTGTTTCGAATTTTTGTCAGTGGTTAGAGAAAGAGCTGCCTGATATTAAAAATCTACTTTGATTTCTTGGTGATATTCAGCAGGCTTATGCTCTGTCAAGCAAGCGAGACAGTCGTGATAAGAAAACCTTTGTTATGTCATAACAGCAATTCATATCCGCGACAGCGGCGCTTGTCATACACTTTAATGTTTAACGTTTCTGGGTTGTCGCCCAAATAATGCCAAAAAGCCCCCTTGAGCCTAAGTGAAGCTGGCAACTCAGGAACCTCATCGCTCGGTAACGATTCAGACCACACATGCCAATACTCCATAAACTGCTTGAAACCCTGTCGGAGGTACCAATTATTCGCATTTTCGTTTTCCCGGGTCCAAACTTCAATGCGCTTGACACCGTGCTTTTTGGTTTCTTCCATCAGTTTATCAAACAGCAATTTACCCACCCCTTGACCTTGAAACTGTGGGAGTACAGCAATGCAATGTAAGTCGCAGTAGGTAACGCCCTCGTCTTCATTCATTTCAGCATCTAGCAATCCCACGACACGATTATCGTCGAGCGCAACAAGCTCAACCGATTTTCCATCATAATGCGGCTTTTCGATAATTACATCGTCGTAGTAATCAGTTTCAAAAAATGAAATCAGTCGGCATTTCAGCCAATCCTTTTCTAAATCTGCTTGATAGCTATCTATCGTAATGGTCATGCATGTCTCATATTTTCTTGCGGTGAGTTCTACATATACTAGTGAAATTATATAGCCAAAATTTCACTCTGAACATCGTTGTTCTTATTATTTCATATTTTATTAAAAAAAACCAAACAGTCATGATGAGAAAGCTGCCTGATGGCGACGTTTACTTCGCCTGGCTAGGCTACGAGCAGATTCTGTTCACTAGGAGCCGATTATTCCCAAGCCGCGTAAGGAAATCGTTACTATGCAAGCCACGCCTTATTATCACTGTGTATCACGCTGTTTGCGGCGTGCGTTTTTATGCAGCTCTGATCAGTAAGGGCGCAGTTTTGAGTATCGCCTAGGTTGATTGCAGAAAAATCCTGATCTTATTAAACAATGATTCCTTGCAGCAAATGCAGCTCTTTAACTTTGCTTTTGGCAAAGTCCATAAAGGTTTGCAGAACCTTAGATTTATAGCGGCTTTCGTCATATACCATATAAAAGCCAACTGGTTCTGGCCACAGTGATGGGCAGATGGGTTGAAGCGCTCCGTCCTCTATGGCCTGATAAACATTATGAGTGCTGGTATACACTACGCCGAGCCCTGCTAGCGCCGCCTTGACTCCCTGGTTTGGTGATTCCAGTAATATGCTAGTAGTCGGAGTATATTGGGTGGGCTTATTCCGTCGCGTTAATAGCCAAGGGAAGCGTTTGCCATGAGCACCTATGCCAATGCTGCGCTGCTTTGTTAGCCAATCAAAGCTATCTGAATATGCCTGGCGTTTTAGATACTCTGGCGAAGCAAACAAGCCATATTCAAGGCTAAATATGCGTCGTTGATGTAAGCCTGAGTCAGGTAAAGGACCTTGGCGAAACGCCAAATCAATACGGTGCTGATAAAAATCCAGATATTCGTTACTACCTACGACCTCAATCACCAATTGCGGATAGTGTTGCTGATATTCAATCAGCCAATCCGTTAGCGGGTACTCAATAAATTGATGCGGTGCCGTGAGTCGGAATTTACCCGACACCTCTCCCTGGCTATTGACCCAATCGAGCACCGCAAGATACTCACGATCCAAATGGCTCATTAAGGCTTGCAACTCTTTGCCCGCAGCCGTCAGACGCATATTGCGTGTATTGCGCACCAGCAATTGCCGACCGATGTCTTTTTCCATCTGGGCAATACGCCGGCTGATGGTGCTGGCAGGCTGCCCTAGCTCTGTTGCAGCGCCACTAAATGAGCCCAGTCTAGCCACAGTGACAAACCATAAACCGGCTTGAATATCCAATTTTTGCCTGCCTCATTCAATCATATTTGAGAATCTGAAAATCACTTTAACCCATTATTGCTCTAATCATCCAGCGTTACACTGCACCTATATCAGCCATCAAGCTAAACAAGAGGTAGCAGAATATGATTAACACCGTCGCCGTTATTGGCGGAACCGGCATGCTGGGCAAGCCAGTGAGTGAGCAGTTTGCCAAGGCGGGCTATCGCGTCGTGGTGATATCACGTCATGCCCAAGCATCGGCAGCCCATTTTTCTGATGAGCTGAGTCTGGTATTTCGTGATGTTGATATCTTTAGTCATCAACAGTTACAGGAAGCGTTAGCGGATGTGGATGCCATTCATATTAATCTCAGTGGCAATTCACCACAGACGTATCATAGGCATCATTTACAAGGTACAGCAGCCGTCTTGCAGGCTAAAAGTGCTCAGACTCAACTTATTAGTATGATTTCGACAGCAACCGCTTATCCGCAAAATGATTTTCGCATGGATACTAAAGCCAAGCTTGAGGCAGAAGAGTTGCTCAAACAAAGTGGGGTGAACTATATGTCCTACCTGCCCAGCTGGTTTTTCGAAACTCTTGAGTTACTACAGCAAGATAACACAGTAACGACTATGGGCGAGGCTAGCCAGCCGCTCAGTTGGCTGTCCGCCAATGACTTTGCAAAGGCCGTTGTGCAGAGTTATCAGCAAGCCGCTCTCTATAATCGTCGTTTGACTTTATTGGGGCCAGAGGCTTTCAGCATTATTGAGGCGGCAGATAGGTATGCATCGACCATGGGCTATCAGCGTGCCCATATGAGCAATGAAGAGGCCCTAAATTACGCGCAAGAGGTACAGGACGACACCCTGCTTGATGCCATTGATTTGCTGACTTACACCGAAAAAGTTGGTGAACACCCAGAGCCTCAGACCCTAGATCATCCGCTAGTGATGACTGAGACGTTAGATGAGTGGTCAGTGGGTAAGTAATTAGAGTTTTTAAACGATACTGTGATGCTGCTTGAGAGAAGCCGAAGGTGATTTTTCTGGGCCGGGTAAGAAATCTGTCTCCTCTTGGTACAAGTGCATAGCTGAGATATATCTATTTTCAGAGTTTTTCAGTCAGTACAGTAACGCTAGAAGCTGTTTCACAACTTCTTTAGCACGATCATCATGCAGGCGGCGTGAAAGAAGGCTCGATACATTGAGAGCTTTCTTTCCCATCGAACCACTAATCGCCGATAATTTCCAAGCCAAGCAAAAGTGCGCTCTACTTTCCAGCGACGGTCGTACCTTCTCAGCTTTCTACCATCTTGCAGCGGCGCTTTTCTCCTGTTTCGACGATGTGGACAAATGAGATCAACGCCCCGTTTCTTTAACGCCATTCGCAGAGGATCAGAGTCTGCCGCTTTATCGTAAATCAAACGCTTCACCTTGCTCTTGCCATAGGAAACATTTAACAAAGCCTCAATCAGATTGACCTCCGCCGGTGACGCTGAGCCAAGTGTCAGCCCGATTGGAATGCCTTCGCCATCGACGACTATCATCCACTTCGACCCCTTACCACGCTTGGTTTTTCCAACACCGAGGCCCCTTTTTTTGCGGGTGCAAAACTACCATCAGAAAACGATTCTTCCCAATTTAACCGCGACTGTTGATCCAGAACGCGAAGAAGCTTACGCCAGGCTTTGACCCATGCACCTTGCTCTTCCCAGTACTGAAGGCGGCGCCAGCAGGTACTCGGTGAAGGATAGCGCTCGGGTAGATCACGCCAGCGCGCACCTGAACGTAAGACCCATAAAATGCCCTCGAAACAGGCTCGATTGCTGATAGGTTTGGGACCCCCTTTGCCACGAGGCAGGCTGGGTAAACAAGGCTCAATGTGTGCCCACTGTTGGTCGGTCAGTTCTGAGGTTGAACGTTTCATGGTGGAGGAGTTGAAGCTGATAGTTTTGATTATTATATCGGACTGAAGGTTATGAAACAGCTTCTACTAACTTACCCGGCCGAAAATAGGTTGTAATGGTCATCTAAAACTGGCAAGGGCAGCTAAGAAGGAATCGGCAATAAAGAGTTACCACCAGCCCACCACTGGAACGCTGTTTCCTGCTCTTGCCAAACGATAATGACAAATGACACATTGAGTCGCCTCCCGTATGCGGTTACAAGATGGCTCCTATTTGCCCCTATCTTGACGACCTAACTGCTGGTTTCAGTGCCTATGTAGCTGACGCTTAGTCTGTGCAGAAAGGGTCGGTCTGCTGGCTAAAAGTAGCGACTTTGCCGAGTATTCTCGGCGGTTACAGTGCCTTGGCTTAGACTGCACCAAGGGATGGAATGACAATGATTAAGTGAGTTAAGGACAATAAAATGAATAACCCTTTAGTAAGCATTGCTCTGGCTTTGGCCTTAACAGCATGTGGTAGCGATGGCTCCAGTAGTGGCTCAAGTGATGAAAATCCAACTGTCGAGTCGCAGCCGGCCATACCGGATACCTCAGGTGAAGGCGGTACCTCCAGTCCAGCCCCCGGCGCTGATGGTGAACTAAAGAATCATGATCAGGTTCTGTTTAATACCAGCCACACCGCCAAACTTGAGGGTACGCAGTTAACGCTCAAGTATTTACCAGAGCCGGGCCAAGGTGCACTGGCTATAATCGAAAGCGATGATGCGGAGATGACCTTGTATGTGTCCTCTGCGAATGGCGCTACTGATCCAAATTTTGTTGAGGCACTAAAAGCGCTGAAGAAACCTCAACAGCGCTGGATCTATATTCCAGAGGACCGAGTAACAGAGGTTGAGTTTATCGTAGAATCCAGTCAAAAGAACTCAGAGCTCACCTTCACTTTAGCTAAGCCAAGTCGTGATCTGTTGAACATGAAAGAAGATGATCTATTGCTTCATATTGGTGGCTCTAGGCACGGAGGCTGCGAAAATAGTACAGATCTTTTTCCATGGGAAGTGAAGGAGCAAGGAATTATGAACTTTACCGATGGTTATAGAGTTGACAATGCAGGTAATAAACATCAGTTAACTAAGATAGCTGAGAATACATATTCAGAAAACGTCGTGATGGATTTCAGATACACCGACCCTGTTCTGGCAGCGTATCAGTTTCTGAGTACTGAAATTGAGGTTGAATATTTTTATTATAGTCAGACTGGAATGGTTGAAATCACTGCGTTGAAGCGTGGTATTGAACATCGAGGTATGAGTTGCACAGTACTGTACGAGAACGACAAAAACCGCTTTCCAATTGTAGAAGTGGTTGACTGATAAAAATAGCGGAGCTAACACAGTTGTTATCAGTGCCTATTTGGGCACTGATATACATACAGAGTTCACTTTTAATTGGCAATAAGGATGTAGATAGCTTTTGCACTTTCCTATGGCAACTATCATGCCCGGAAATTTTTTGAAAATGCCCCTAGCATACGCAGCGCTAATTGATGGCAAAAATATAACTAAATATGTTAAGGAATAGTGATGAAAAAACCTGCAATGGCCATTGGCTTGGCCTTAGCTTTATCGGCCTGTGGTGGCTCCAGTAGCAGCTCAAGTGACGGAGATCCGGCCGTCGAGTCGCAGCCGGCCACGCCAGATACCTCAGGCGGAGGCGGTACCTCCAGCCCGGCCCCCGGCGCTGATGGTGAGCTAAAGAATCATGATCAGGTTCTGTTTAATACCAGCCATACCGCCCAGCTTGAGGGTAAGCAGTTAACGCTCAAATATTTACCAGAGCCGGGCCAAGGTGCACTGGCTATAATCCAAAGCGATGATGCGGATATGACGCTGTCTGTTTCCTCAGCGAACAGCGCTACAGATACAGGTTTTGTTGAAGCACTAAAAAAACTAAAGAATCCTAAACAGCGTTGGGTCTATATTCCAGAGGACCGAGTGGCAGAGGTCGAATTTACCGTAGAATCCAGTCAAGAAAACTCAGAGTTTTTCTTCACCCTGGCCAAACCAAGTCGCAGTCTCTTAAATATGAATGAAAGTGATTTTCTGCTTCATATCGATGGTTCTAAAAAGGGTGAGTGTAATGGGCAGGGTCCTACTCATTGGCAAGTGATTGAACAAATCGTCTTTAATTTTAGCGATGGCTATAGAATCGATAATTCAGGAAATAAAAGGCAACTGACTAAGATTGGTGAAAACCTCTATGTAGAAGATGTGGTGATAGACTTTAAGTACAAAGATGCTTTATCAACGAATCAGCAGCTGCCTAAAGAAGTTGAGGTCGCCTACTTATATAACGATAAAGAAAATCAAGTTCTAGTGGTTGGTGGAGAGCGCGACTTTGAGCATCAAGGTCAACGCTGCACTGTGCTGTATAACAACGATAAGCATGTATATCCCATTGTAGAGCTGGATGATTAATTTCCTTTGTCGCTACTTGTTGATAGTCATATTGGTGCAATGAAAAAAAACGAAACGCTGTGCTGAAAACACTCTTCAGCCCAGCGTGCTTTGCGCCTTAGGCTAGCGGTTGTTTTGCTTTTGGTAGTTGGCGAAAGCGCCGTGCCGCCCAGCTAATGCCGATGGTGCCTATCACGCTAGGTAGCAACCAACCCATCCAGATGGCACTGTCACCAACCCAGGCTTGCAGCAGAGCGCGGCCACCAAAGGCACCGAAGGCGGTGTAAAGGCCAATACCCGAGCCGAGCATGGCGGACAGATGCGCTTGCCACCAAGCCGCTGGCTGAGCGCGCCACCAGTAGCGAATCATATCGCTCATCAACCACAGAGTTGCCAGGGCAAATAGCCCCAATAGCAGCGCTTGATTTATTGTGCCCAATATTAATACCAGTGCAGCGATCACAGCGGTCAGGCCCATGGCGGCTTGCAACAGCCACTCTTTGGTGGGGGCAGGGCGTTTAACCTTCCAATAAGCCGTGCGCAGGCCTTGCCATAAACTGCAGCCCACCAGCAGACACAGCATTAATAAAAACAAGCCCGTGCGGCGAATAGCAATAATGTGCTCGCCGGAGACGTCGCTAGCTAGTGCATTAACCGACCAAGGGTCGAGCAAGGTCAGGGTTTGACTGGTCAGGGCGCTGACGACCATTGTCGCCATCAGGCCGCTATAGAGCCAACCGCTGTAGCGATGCCAGCGGCTGCGCTTGTGTACCGCCAGCGGCAGCCAGAATGCCAACAGCGCTAGGCTGGCGGTACCAATATGTAGCCACAGCGCGCTGCTTTGCAGTGTTAGCGCCCACTCGGGCAAGGTGAAAAAATAGTGCTGCAACATGGTGTGGCCTCCAGCTCGAATCAATGTAAGGCCAGTGTGCCCAACCCCGGCTCACCGCCACAGTGTGAGGTGTCATGATGTCGCCGTGACATTTGTCACGATGTTTTTAGCAGGCTTGCCTCGCCCGCCAAGCCGCGTCACGATGCCAGCATTCCCAAACAAGGTGTGAGCTGTGTGCCGCGTTTAAATACATTAATGAGCAACCGCTACTGGTTGCTTACGCCCATCTGGTTGGTGTTGTGCCTAGCAACCGTGGCCGTGGTAGCAACGCCGCGATTACTGCACCTAATAACGCAAGATAAGCCTTGGCTGCTGGAGAGCATGCTGCATGCGCTGATGCTGCTGTGTACTTTATTGCTGCTCAATGAGCGCAGTTGGCAGAAAAAACGCTGGCGTATGGCGGTGCTGGCCATCGTTGTGATGCTGATGGCGGCGCTGATGCTGCAATCGATCAGTAATATTTATCTGGTCTACAGCATTATGCTGACCTCCCTCACCACAGCCTGCTTAGGTCAGCGCGCCAGTGCTCTGTTTGCTGGAGTGGTCATGCTGCTATTTGCCGCGATTCACTGGCTGTACTGGCACGACCCGGAGCTGGGCCTCAGTGTATTGTTGTTTTGTGCCTTTCATGGTTTTGCCTGGGTGGTGAGCAAGCAGCTGAATCAGGAGCGTGAGCAGCGCGAGCAATTGCAGCTCAGTCACGCCGAGCTTCACAGTACACAACTGCTGTTGAGTCAAACCATTGCCAATGACGAGCGCACTCACCTAGCGCGTGAGCTGCACGACCAAGCCGGGCATCAACTCACCAGCTTGATTCTGCAGTTGGATGTCGCTCGCCGTCAGGCCCTGCAATGCGATAACGAAGGGCTGCAACAGAGGTTAGAACAGTGTTATCAACAGGCCCGCGACAGCCTAGCCACCATTCGCCAAGTGGTGAGCGACAAACGCCACAGCGAGATCGATTTGGCCAGTGCTTTGCGCGATTTATGTCAGCACTTACCGCGCGTAACCGTGCATCTCGATATCCAGCCCCATGCCAAATTGGCGCAAGCCAAATTGGCTCATTGCCTGCTGCGCTGTTGCCAAGAGGCCATCACCAATGCGCTCAAGCACAGCACTACCGAGCACCTATGGATTCGCATTGCTAGCAGTGACGATCGCCTGAGCTTACGTATCGTCGAAAGCGAACAGGCGTTAGACTTGGATCTTGTCGGCTCAACCCCCTTGTATGGCAATGGATTAACCGGCTTGAATGAGCGGGTGGTGGCACTGAACGGGCATTTTCGCGCCGTGATGACGGAGCAGGGTTTGATCGTGGAGACGGAGTTTGAAGATTAGTATTCACCTGGTCGACGACCAGCAATTGGTACGCGATGGCCTAGCCGCGCTGCTGAGCATGAGTGAGCACGTGACGGTATGCGGTCAAGACAGTGGAGGCGATGCTTTTTTGCAGCGTTTTCAGCAAGGTGAAGTAGAGGCCCACGTCATTCTTTTGGATATGCGCATGCCGGAAGGAGACGGCCTCAGTGTATTGCGAGGATTACAGCAAGCGCAGAATAACGGCCAGTCGGTTCCGGCATGTTTGGTATTAACCACCTTTGATGATGCCGAGCTTATGGCCGATGCCCTGCACGCCGGCGCGCGTGGTTATTGGCTAAAAGATACCTCGCTGGAGGTGCTGGTGCAGGCCATTGAGCGGGTGGCTAATGGCGAGCTGGCGTTGCAGCCTGAACTCACTCTCAAGGCGCTGAGCAAGCAGCGCTCAGATGCTACCGACACAATCGTATTGAATGATGCCGAAACTGCTTTGTTAAGCCTGATGGCAGAGGGTTTATCTAACCGCGATATAGCCGCGCGCATTTTTAAGGCCGAAGGCACAGTGCGCAATCAGGTATCGGCTTTGCTGGCCAAACTGGAAGTCAGTAACCGCACCCAAGCCATTGCCAAAGGCCTGCAGAATGGCTGGGTATCGCTTTAGGGGCCCTTTCTAAGTTGAATAGGCGAGCGCGATTAGGCGCTGCCTTTATTTAGCTGATGATCCACCACCACCGCCGCAGTTAAGTCGCCCTGAACATTCACCGCGGTGCGGATGGTGTCGAGAATGCGGTCAATTGGCAGCAAAATCGCAATGGCCTCGGCCGGCAAGCCCACAGCTTGTAACACCATAATCATGGTGACCATGCCAGCGCTGGGAATGCCGGGTGCACCCATGGAGGCCACCATAGCGGTCAGCATCACCACAATTTGCTGGGCAATGGTTAAATCTGCGCCGACCAAGTAGGCAACAAACAAAGCAGCGGCGGCTTCATACAGCGCCGTGCCGTCCATATTCATGGTGGCGCCTACCGGCAATACAAAACCGGCAACATCTTTATTGACCCCTAAGCCTTGCTCGGCACAGCGCAAACTCAGCGGCAAGGTGGCGGCGCTGGAGCTGGTGGCAAAGGCAGTGATCAGGGCTGGTCGGGTAGCGCGCCAGAACCACAGCGGCTTGCGACCGGTAAACAGATACATCAAGCCAGGCAGTATGACCACGCCATGAATAATAGTGATGGCAAACACCAGCACAATAAACTCGGCCATGGTCGCTAGCAGGTTCATATCTTGTGTGGCCATCAACTTGGTGAGCAAGGCCAACACGCCGAGAGGCGCTATGCGCATAATCCAGTTAACGATCAGCATCAGCAGGGCGAGCAGTTCTTGCAGGCTGGATAATAAAGTGCGCGGACTGTCGGGTTTATGTTTGCTGTGCTGCACCAGGGCAATGCCAAGAAAAATAGCAAACACCACCACGGGTAAGATTTTTCCCTGGGCCATAGCAGCGATTGGGTTTAAAAATAGACTGTGCAGAATTTGCGCAAAGAACTCGCCGCCGCTCATTTGCTTGGCTTCAAATTGCGCCATGGCATCGGCAAACATCGCCAGTTGTAAATCGCCACCCGGTTTGACCCAAGCCGTCATCACCAGTGCCAGCACCATAGCGCACAGCATCGACAACGCAAAAAAGAACAGCGTATAGCGCCATACTTTACCGGCCTGATGGTGCGCTTGCAGGCTAGCGATACCGACCACAATCGAAGTGAAGATAAGCGGAATTAAAATCATCTTCAGCAGGTCGATAAAAAATCGCCCGACGATATTGGCCCAATACAAGACTTCTGTTTTCAGCGTTGAATCATCGGCTAGGCCGTTCAGACCATAACCCAATGCCAGGCCGATGACGGCGGCCAGCAAAATTTGAACATTAAGGCTGGTTAGCCAATGGCGCCCAGACAGCATGAATTCTCCTTATACCCAGCGCTGCATGACACAGCAGGCGACCAAATCGCCACTGACGTTAACCGCGGTACGACACATGTCGAGGATGCGGTCGACTCCCAAAATCAGCGCGATGCCCTCAGCGGGAATACCGACACTGGTCAATACTGTCGCCAGAATAACGATACCCACGCCGGGCGTCGATGGTGAGCCAATGGAAGCGCCAACTGTGGTCACTGCCAGCAAAATGATTTGATGCAGCTCCATATCCACACCAAACACCTGGGCCAGAAATACGGCGGCAATGACCTGATATAGCGCTGTGCCGTCCATATTAATAGTGGCGCCTAACGGGATCACAAAACGCGCGGTGCTTTCGTCTATTTGCAGATCTTGCTGCGCCGTTTGCAATGACAATGGCATCACCGCTGCCGAGCTGGAGGTGGAAAACGCCAGCAATTGCGCCGGGCGAATGGCTTTAGCAAACTGGATGACCGAACGCTGCGCCAGTACTTTGATGATCAGCAAGTAGCTCAAGTACAAGCTAAACAGGCCCAAAATGACTGTGCCAACGTAGGCTGACATGCCCAGAAGTACATCCAAGCCAACTCGAATGGCAATATCTGCAATCAGGCCAAACACCGCATAGGGCGCCAGTAGCATGGCCCAGCTCACCACCTTCATCGACACTTCTTGCACGCCTTCCACCACATCACGTAACGCGGCGATGCGTTGGCGCGGAATACTGGCCAAGGCGAGGCCAACAAAGATCGAAAAGATCACCAGTTGCAACATGCTCTGCTCACTGATAGCGCGAGTGACATTGGTGGGGATCAGATTAGATATATGCTGCGGCAGCGAGGCACGCGCACTAACGGCCGTATCACTGGTTGCGGTGACAGGCGCACTGGCCATCAGTGCATCGACGTCCACGTAGTCGCCCGGCTGAATCAACAGCGCCAGGCTGATGCCTATGGTCACGGCAATGGTGGTGGTCAAGACAAAATAGGGGGCAATGCGTATACCTAAGCGTTGCAGGGAATCGCCTTCGCTGCCGCTGCTGACGCCAAGTACAATCGAGCTGATAACGAGGGGGATCACCACCATTTGGATCAGGTTCAAAAACAATGTGCCGGGCAGCTTGATCCATTCCGCCAAACTGTAAGCCAGCTCTGGGCTGACAGCACGGCCGCCTTCCGGCGACAGCCAAGTGCCCACGACTAACCCCAGCGCTAGAGCCAGAAGTATCTGTGCCCACAGCTGGTAGCGAATCAGTTTAATCAGAGGTTGCAGGCTGGTTTCGGCCCATTCAGAAACGTGTTGTTGAAACGCCATAATCGATCTAGCTTCGCTGTCATAGTGGCCGCTCACTCTACCGCATGGCGGGCGAGGAAACATTGATCTTACTGCAGCACCAGTACCACCTGAGCCCGGGTGCCAGCATTAGCAAGTAACGTGCAACAGTGTCTTACCGTAAACAGCAAATCTGTGTTGGTGTGTTAGGCATAGTGTTTAGCGCACATGAGTGCCACAGTGGCGCACTCAATAACCACCACCATGACAGCAGGCCGTTATGCATCACATGTTAGTTGGATTACAGATATCGAATGAGCAGGTTTATCGTCAGTATCGCCAAGCGATGAAACCGATATTGCAGCGCTTTGGCGGCGACTTTCTCTACGATGTGCAGGTGTCGCAGGTATTAAAAGCCCAGCACGGAGAAGCGTTCAATCGTCTGTTTGTCATTGCTTTTCCGACAGCAGAGCAGCTGGAGCAGTTTTTTGTGCAGCCCGACTACCTAGCTGCCAAGGAAGAGTTTTTTGACGCATCCGTGGAGAGCACTCACTTTTTGGCGCAATGGCCCAGTTAGTCTTTGGCCTCTAGCTTTTGTTATCTATGGGCACCCACCACATTAATAGCCAAGCCCACACTAAGGCCGCCAGCCCAACAACAAAGGTCGATGACAAATCCATGCCTCGCTCCAGGCCCATACGCGCCAGCCAGGGGCCAAGTAACTGAGTAAAGCCGTACAGTGCAATCAAAGCGGCACTCAAACGCGGCCCTTGATGCGGGTGCAGCTGGCGGGCTAGGCGCTGGGTTAATAACACTGAGCCTAAAAAGGTCCCACCTACTAATGCGGCGCATAGCCACAAGCCCAGCACTTGCTGTTGAAAAATAAGCAGGGCAGCGACGCCGCTGGCCTGTAGAGCGTAATTGATCAGCAAAGCGGGCCTATCGCCCAGGCGTGCGCCCAAATGATTCCACAGCCAGGTCGATGGCAAGGACGCCAGTGCAACAATCAACCAAGCACTGGGCTGCACCGTGAGCTGCCACTGCTGGGCGACGGCGGGTAAAAACGTCATCGGTAGGATGTAACCCAGTCCGGCGCCCGCATAAGCCAAAAACAGTGGCGTACTGGCTTGATCCCACAGCGCTGTATTCACCCCAGCAGTATTGCTGGGATGGGCCGGCGGCAACCGCCACAAAGCCCAGCCGCTCCAAGCCGCCAGCGGAAGCGATAATAATGCCGCAGGCCACCAACGATCGGCTGCGTGCAGAAAGTCGGTGGCATCGACCAATACGCTGCTGCCGAGCAAGCCAACACCGACACCCAAATACATCAACCCGCTTAGATGCCCGGCGTGATGCCGTACCAACCATTCCAATACCAGCGCGGGTGCCAACACAAACACCACGCCATTAGTTATGCCGTTAAACAGGCGCAACACTAATAAAGGTGAATAGCTGTCTGCCTGAGTTTGCAGCAGCGTACCAATGGCATTGAACGCAAT
Source organism: Bacterioplanes sanyensis (assembly GCF_002237535.1). Taxonomy (GTDB): domain Bacteria; phylum Pseudomonadota; class Gammaproteobacteria; order Pseudomonadales; family Oceanobacteraceae; genus Bacterioplanes; species Bacterioplanes sanyensis_A. Next base: position 865,471 of record NZ_CP022530.1, on the reverse strand, counting down.
GGCTGTGATCAGCCCGGAGCGACCCAACTGCCGCTGGAACAGCCACAGGGCTAACATAGCGCCGATCAAGTAACCGATGTAGTTCCAACTGGCGAGGCTGGCGGCTTGGCTCAAACTCAGCAGCCCGTCCTCCACCAGCAAGGGCAGCAGTGGGGTATACACAAAACGCCCGAGACCATGCACCAATATCAGAGCGACTGCGGCTGCAATGATCGGCTGCCAAGGCGAGGCATGGGCGTGAGTCATATTAGGCTCCGTATCAGTAACGGCGTCAGCATAATCCAGGCCCCAGGGCGAGGCTATGCGTCTTTGGTCATGGCGTGGATAGATATGGTGAATGTCCGCGCAGGCGCGTCAGCATAGATCACGGGCGTTGCAGGTATGCTAACATTGCCGCTTTTACACCTGCGGAACCCTGCCCGATGGATGCCTTAACCCGGCAACTGCGAGATGGCGCTTTGGCCCTCGATATCGCCTTGACCGACGCCCAGCTGCAACAACTGATGGACTATTTGCAGCTGTTGTTAAAGTGGAATAAAGCCTACAACTTAACCGCCATTCGCGAGCCTGCGGAGATGGTGTCGCTGCATTTGCTCGATAGTTTGGCGGTGCATAAGGCGTTGGGCAGCGCTCAGCGCATTGCCGATGTTGGCACCGGGCCAGGTTTGCCCGGCATTGTGTTGGCGATCATGAATCCGGATCGGGATTTCACTCTGCTGGACAGCAATGGCAAGAAAACGCGTTTCTTGTTCCAGGCCAAAACCAGCCTGAAACTGCCCCACGTGACCATCGTTAACGAGCGCGTGGAAGCCTATCAACCGGCGCAGCCGTTCGATATGATCGTTAGTCGAGCGTTTGCCTCTTTGTACGATATGACACATTGGTGTCAGCATTTATGTGCTCCACAGGGTTACTTCCTGGCCATGAAAGGGCAATATCCTCATCAGGAAATTGCCGATCTTGAGAATCGGTTCGCGGTCGTTGATGCCCAAGCTGTCACCATTCCGGGTGTTGAGGCCGAACGTCACTTGCTGCAGTTACGGCCAACTGAGGGTGTTAATTAATGCACCCGAATGAAGCCGACAACCACGGGATATCGAGTGTGAGTAAGATACTGGCCATCACCAATCAAAAGGGCGGTGTGGGTAAAACCACCACCGCGGTGAACCTCAGTGCCTCGCTGGCGGCGACCAAAAAGCGCGCACTGCTGGTGGATATGGATCCACAAGGCAACGCCACCATGGGCGCTGGCGTCGATAAACACGAACTGGAATTGTCACTTTATGATGTGCTCACGGGCGGCTGTCGTACGGCCGCGGCCATAGTGCACTCTGAGGCGGCCGGCTTTGATGTGTTGCCAGCCAATGCTGACTTAACCGCCGCCGAAGTTGAACTGATGGACATGAGCAGGCGCGAAAGTCGCTTGCGCGAAGCGCTGGCGGAAGTGCGTCCAGATTACGACTTCATCATCATCGACTGCCCACCTTCTTTGAACATGCTAACGCTGAACGCTCTGGTCGCGGCTCACGGCGCTGTGATTCCGATGCAGTGCGAGTACTACGCACTGGAGGGGTTGAGCGCGCTGCTGCAAACCATTGAATCGCTCAAGGCGTCGGCCAATCCGAACCTCGAGATTGAAGGGTTGCTGCGTACCATGTACGACCCGCGCAACAGCCTGACTGTCGATGTTTCCAATCAGTTAATAGAGCACTTTGGCGACCGCGTGTACGACACCGTCATTCCGCGCAACGTGCGGCTGGCGGAAGCGCCAAGCCACGGTGTACCTGCGCTGGTGTACGACAAATCGTCACGCGGTGCCGTCGCTTACCTGGCGTTAGCGGGCGAGCTGAGTCGTCGGGCCAAGCAAGCGGCGGAAACGGCCTAAACGGTCATCGCTGATACAGACAAACGAAGATTACACACTCATGGTAAAGAAAAAACGCGGCCTTGGACGTGGCCTGGACGCCTTGATGGCGGGAAGTAAAGCGGCAACGGAAGCGGACATCAGCGCTGAGCAAGTGGCCGCTGCGCCGCAAATCGAAGAAGACGAAGCTCTAACCGACGGCACCTTAAGGCGCCTACCGGTGGAGTGGATTCAACCAGGCCAGTATCAACCGCGGCGCGATATGCATCCCGAAGCGTTGGAAGAGCTGGCCGCCTCGATCAAAGCTCAGGGGTTGATGCAGCCAGTCGTCGTGCGTCCGCTGCCGGGTGCAACGCAACGCTTTGAGCTGATTGCCGGTGAACGTCGCTGGCGTGCTTGTCAGTTGGCTGGGTTGGACACTTTGCCGGCGCTGATTCGTCTGGTTTCTGATGAAACCACCATCGCCATGGCGCTGATCGAGAACATTCAGCGTGAAGACTTAAACCCCATGGAAGAAGCCAACGCGCTGAAACGCTTGCAGCAGGAGTTTGACCTGACGCAGCTGGAAGTGGCGGAAGCGGTGGGTAAAAATCGCGCCACCGTGGCCAATTTGCTGCGCCTGACAAATCTTAACGATGACGTGAAACGCTTGCTCGAGCACGGCGATATCGACATGGGCCACGCGCGTGCTTTGTTGGCACTGGAAGGCGGTCAGCAAAGCGAAGCAGCAGCTCAAGTGGTGGCTAAAGCCCTTAACGTTCGCCAGACCGAAGCGCTGGTACGCCAGCTGCAGCAGACGCCGACTGAAAGCACAGCGAAAAACAGCCCCGATCCAGACATCAAGCGCCTTGAGCAGGTGTTGGGTGATCGCTTAGGTGCCCAAGTGGCCATCCAACATGGCAATAAAGGAAAGGGTAAATTGGTGATCAACTACACCAGCCTGGACGAGTTGGAAGGCATTTTGAGCCACATCCAGTAACTGACATTTCTGCGGCCCCTCTGGGCCGTTTTGCCTTGCGATTGTTGCCCTGCAGCGAACGCACCTTCTGCAGCAGCGGTATTGTTCCCATGCGACCAAATACTTAGCGGTCCCGTCCGGTTTCTGTTGATGCTCGTAGGTACAGCCCATATAATCACGGCGCCCTGAAACTAGGGCTGCGCATAAATCGATCTAATTGGGGTGCTGTGAGTGTCATCCATACCGCGCCCGCCGGCTTATAAAATCGTCTTGATTCAGCTGGTTGTTACACTGATCGTCGCGCTACTGGCCTGGTTGCACAGCGACGTGGCCGCCGGATCGGCATTGTTGGGAGGTTTGCTGTGTGCACTGCCCAATGCCTACTTTATCTGGCGCGTCTTCCGCTTCACCGGTGCCCGCTCGACACCTCGCATCGTACAGTCGTTGTACCGCGGGGAAGCATGGAAATTTTTGCTGACGGCCATGGGTTTTGCCGTCGTCTTTATCCATGTTGAGCCATTGAATTATCTCGCACTGTTTGCAGGCTATCTGACAGTGCAGCTGGGACACGTGTTCTCAGCCGGATTAAAGAATTTTTAAAACCTTTGGAATCGAGAGTGAACAATGGCTGAAAACTCCCAAGAGTATATTGCTCATCACTTAACCAATTTGACGTACGGCAAGCTGCCCGCTGGCTACGTTCGTACCGCCAAAGACGGTACTCAAACTGAGTTGACCGCAGACACCTGGACTGTCGCTTTGAGCGGCCAGGAAGCCAAAGACATGGGCTTTATGGCCTTTCATTTGGACTCCATCGGCTGGTCGGTAGCGATGGGTTTGCTGTTCGCCTTTATCTTTGGCAAAGCAGCAAAAATGGCCACTTCTGGTGTGCCAGGTAAAATGCAAAATGCTGTTGAAAGCGTTGTCGAGTTTGTTGATAACACGGTTAAAGAAACCTTCCATGGCCGCAGCCCGTTGATTGCGCCGCTAGCGCTGACGATTTTCGTCTGGGTATTCCTGATGAACTCCCTCAAGTGGCTGCCGGTTGATCTGATTCCGAGCATTGCCAGTGCATTGGGTCTGCCCTACTTCAAGATCGTGCCAACGGCCGATCCGAATGGTACTTTTGGCTTGTCTATCGGCGTGTTCCTGCTGATTATCTTCTACAGCATTAAGATTAAAGGTGCTGGTGGCTTTGCCAAAGAGCTGTCGCTGACGCCGTTCAACCATCCCATTGCCATTCCGTTCAACCTGTTCCTAGAACTTCTGGGACTGCTGACTAAGCCGGTGTCATTGGCTCTGCGTCTGTTCGGTAACATGTACGCAGGTGAGGTGGTATTTATTTTGATCGCGCTGCTGCCGTTCTACTTGCAGTGGGTGCTGAACGTGCCTTGGGCGATCTTCCATATTCTGGTGATTCCGTTGCAGGCTTTCATCTTCATGGTTCTGACGATTGTATATCTGAGTCAGGCTCACGAAGATCACTAAGGCGGAATGGTCGGACTGCTTTAAACCCTTGATTAAACACTTAACTAACCTTTAGGAGTCTCACATGGAACTCGTATATATCGCTGCTGCAATCATGATCGGTCTGGGTGCCCTGGGTACTGGTATCGGCTTCGCACTGCTGGGTGGCAAGTTGCTGGAAAGCACGGCTCGTCAGCCTGAGTTGGCACCTATGCTGCAAACCAAAACCTTCCTGATGGCGGGTCTGTTGGACGCCGTGCCTATGATCGGTCTTGGTATCGCGATGTACCTGATTTTCGTTGTTGCTGGTTAAGGCGAACGCGATCTTTGATCGTGTTCCCGTTACCACACCCCAACGAATTCGTAAGAGGTAAATCGCCGTGAACATGAATCTGACCATCCTTGGTCAATTGATTGCCTTCGCGATTTTTGTCTGGTTTTGCATGAAGTACGTATGGCCGCCACTGACGGCGGCTATGCGTGAGCGCCAGGCGAAAATCGCCGAAGGTCTGGACGCAGCCAACCGTGCTGCGCGTGACCTTGAACTGGCCCAATCTCGTGCCGCAGAGCAGTTGCGTGAAAGTAAGCAGCAAGCTGCTGAAATCATCGAGCAGGCTAACAAGCGTGCAAGCCAGATCATTGACGAGGCGAAAGAACAGTCACGTCAGGAAGGCGAGCGTCTGGTCGCTGCTGCGCAGGCTGAAATCGAGCATGAAATTAATCGTGCCCGTGAAGAGCTGCGTAAGCAGGTCTCAGAATTGGCCACCACTGGTGCCGCTAAAATCCTCGGTCAGTCTGTTGATGCAGCGGCGCACCAGCGTCTGTTGGATCAACTGGCCGAAGAGCTATAAGCGAGGTTGCCATGGCTGAATTAACAACACTCGCTCGGCCATACGCCAAGGCGGTGTTTGCGCAGGCCCAGGACAGCAATACGCTGGATGCCTGGAGTCAACAGCTGTCGCTGTTGGCTGCCTGCTCGCAGAACGCCGACCTGGCCGTCGTGCTGACTCATCCGTCACTGACCATCGAACAACAGGGCCAAGCTCTGATCGATGTGTGTGGCGATGAGCTGAACGATGCCGCAAAAAATCTGGTAGCCGCTCTGGCTGAAAACAAGCGTTTGACGCTGATACCTGAAATCGCCGCTCTGTACGAAGAGTTGAAGGCACAACTACAGAACACCGTAGATGTGGTCGTTACTTCAGCTCAGGCGCTGAGCTCTGCACAAGCCGATACGCTGGCGCAAGCACTGAAGAAGCGTTTGCAGTGCGAAGTACGACTGACCAGCGAAGTCGATGAATCACTCATCGGCGGTGCCATCATCCGTGCAGGCGATCTGGTAATCGACGGCTCTGTCACTGGCAAGCTGTCGAAGTTAGCCGAAGCGATGAAATCCTAGTTTGAGGGACGATGCATGCAGCAACTGAATCCATCCGAGATCAGTGAAGTCATCAAAAAACGCATCGAAAGTCTCGATGTGACTTCACAAGCCCAGAACGAGGGCACCGTCGTATCTGTTTCCGACGGTATCGTTCGTATCCATGGTCTTGCCGACGCTATGTACGGTGAGATGATTGAATTTGAAGGCGGTGTTTTCGGCCTGGCCATGAACCTGGAACGCGACTCTGTTGGCGCGGTAGTCCTGGGTGACTACAAAGGTCTGGCAGAAGGTCAAACCGCTAAGTGTACTGGCCGCATTCTGGAAGTACCGACTGGCGAAGCTTTGCTGGGTCGTGTCGTTGATGCGCTGGGTAACCCAATTGATGGCAAAGGCCCTCTGGACACCAACACGTCAGCTCCGGTTGAACGCGTTGCACCAGGCGTTATTGCTCGTCAGGGCGTAGACCAGCCATTGCAGACTGGTTACAAGGCCGTTGACTCCATGGTGCCGATCGGCCGTGGCCAGCGTGAGCTGATCATTGGTGACCGTCAGACTGGTAAGTCAGCGATGGCGATCGACGCCATTATCAACCAGAAAGGCACTGGCGTTAAGTGTATCTACGTGGCCATCGGCCAGAAGCAATCTTCGATTGCTAACGTAGTGCGCAAGCTGGAAGAGCACGGTGCTCTGGAACACACCATCATCGTCGCTGCCGGTGCAGCGGATCCTGCAGCAATGCAGTTCCTGGCCCCTTACAGTGGCTGTGCGATGGGTGAATACTTCCTCGACCGTGGCGAAGACGCACTGATCGTCTATGACGATTTGACCAAGCAAGCTTGGGCATACCGTCAGATCTCACTGCTGTTGAAGCGTCCTCCAGGTCGTGAAGCTTACCCGGGTGACGTTTTCTACTTGCACTCACGTCTGCTGGAGCGCGCATGTCGCGTGAACCCAGACTACGTCAAGCAAGTCAGCGGTGTGGAAGGCAAAACTGGCTCACTGACGGCACTGCCGATCATTGAAACCCAGGGCGGTGACGTATCTGCGTTCGTACCGACCAACGTGATCTCGATCACCGACGGTCAGATCTTCCTGGAAACCAACCTGTTCAACTCAGGCGTACGCCCTGCGATGAACGCCGGTATTTCGGTTTCTCGTGTTGGTGGTGCAGCGCAAACCAAGATCATCAAAAAGTTGGGCGGTGGTATTCGTCTGGCTCTGGCTCAGTACCGTGAACTGGCGGCGTTCGCACAGTTTGCTTCTGACCTGGATGATGCGACTCGCGCCCAGTTGGAGCACGGCCGTGCAGTGACCGAGCTGATGAAGCAAGGTCAGTACGCACCGATGTCGACTGCCGAAATGGGTCTGTCGATTTTTGCTGCCAACGAAGGCTTCCTGAACGACGTTGAAGTGGACAAGATTCAGGCATTCGAAGCCGCTCTGCTCGCTTACGCCAACAGCGAATACGCTGCATTGATGGCGAAGATTAACGAGAAGGGTGACTTCAATGATGATATCGCCGCTGGCCTGAAAGAGTGTATTGAGAAGTTCAAAAGCACTCAGGCTTGGTAAGTCCGGCGCTGGCGGTGTGAGCCGCCAGCTGGCTTAACTCAACTGAAGGCAGCTTAAATTATGGCAGTCGGAAAAGAGATTAAAGAGCAGATATCGAGCGTACAAAGCACGCAGAAAATTACTTCAGCGATGGAAAAAGTCGCCGTAAGTAAGATGCGTCGCGCTCAGCTGCGCATGCAAGAGAGCCGGCCTTATGCGGATAAGATCCGTCAGGTAGCCAGCCATCTTGCCATTGCCAACAGCGAGTATCGTCACCGATATCTGGAAGAACGCGACATTAAGCGCGTTGGTTTTATCGTGGTTTCTTCCGACCGTGGTCTGTGTGGTGGTTTGAACAACAACTTGTTCAAGCGCCTGGCACAACAAAGCAAAGAATGGAAAGACAAAGGGGTTGAAGTCGACTATTGCGCCGTCGGTGCAAAGGCGAACCTGTTTTTCTCTAGCTTTGGCGGTAACGTGCTGGCGTCGACTACTCACATGGGCGACGCGCCGGAACTGGCCAGCCTGATTGGCTCGGTCAAGGTCATGCTGGATGCGTATGACGAAGGTAAGATTGATCGCCTGTTTATCATGCACAATCACTTCGTCAACACCATGACGCAGCAGCCACAAACCGTACAACTGCTGCCACTTGAGGCAGACGAAAGCGATAACAGAACCCATTCCTGGGATTACCTGTATGAGCCTGATGCGGCTTCCATCATTGATGGTCTGTTGCTGCGCTACATCGAATCACAGGTGTATCAGGGTGTTGTAGAGAACAATGCCTGTGAGCAGGCTGCACGTATGCTGGCGATGAAAAACGCCACCGATAACGCGGGCAGCATGATCGATGAGCTGAACTTGCTGTACAACAAAGCACGTCAGGCAGCTATTACCCAGGAAATTTCTGAAATCGTTGGCGGTGCCGCGGCGGTATAGCCCGGCAGCAAAGTATTTAGGTTAAGAGGAACCGTATATGAGCGGACGTATCGTACAGATCATCGGTGCCGTGATCGACGTGGAATTTCCACGCGACAACGTGCCTAAGGTCTACGACGCCCTGACCGTGGATGGTACTGAAACCACGCTTGAAGTGCAGCAGCAGCTGGGCGACGGCGTGGTTCGTACCATTGCGATGGGCTCGACAGAAGGTCTGAAGCGTGGCCTGCCTGTCACTAACACCAATGCACCTATCCAGGTACCTGTGGGTATTGAAACCCTCGGTCGTATCATGGATGTACTGGGTCGTCCTATCGACGAGTGTGGCGACATTGGTGAGCAGGAGCGTGCTTCTATTCACCGTCAGGCGCCAAGCTTCGACGAGCAAGCCAACAGCACTGAGCTGCTGGAAACCGGTATTAAAGTAATCGACCTGATCTGCCCATTCGCTAAGGGTGGTAAGGTTGGTCTGTTCGGTGGTGCCGGTGTTGGTAAAACCGTAAACATGATGGAGCTGATCAACAACATCGCTAAGGCACACTCAGGTTTGTCTGTATTCGCGGGTGTTGGTGAGCGTACTCGTGAAGGTAACGACTTCTACTACGAGATGGCAGAATCCGGCGTTGTTGACCTGGAAAACAAGCCTAACTCTAAAGTAGCAATGGTTTACGGCCAGATGAACGAACCCCCAGGCAACCGTCTGCGTGTGGCTCTGACTGGTCTGACCATGGCTGAGAAGTTCCGTGACGAAGGTAAAGACGTACTGTTGTTCGTTGACAACATTTACCGTTACACCCTGGCGGGAACCGAGGTTTCTGCACTGTTGGGTCGTATGCCTTCAGCGGTAGGTTATCAGCCAACGCTGGCTGAAGAAATGGGTGTTCTGCAAGAGCGTATTACCTCGACGAAAACTGGCTCGATTACCTCGATCCAGGCGGTATACGTACCTGCGGATGACTTGACTGACCCATCGCCAGCGACCACCTTCGCGCACTTGGACTCGACTGTTGTACTGTCTCGTGACATCGCTGCTAAGGGTATTTACCCAGCGATTGACCCACTGGACTCTACTTCACGTCAGCTGGATCCTCTGGTGATCGGTAACGAACACTATGATTGTGCTCGTGGTGTACAGGGTGTTCTGCAGCGCTATAAAGAGCTGAAAGACATCATTGCGATTCTGGGTATGGACGAGCTGTCTGACGAAGACAAGCAGCTGGTAGCCCGTGCCCGTAAGATCGAGCGTTTCCTGTCTCAGCCATTCCACGTGGCCGAGGTATTTACCGGTGCACCTGGTAAATACGTTTCTCTGAAAGAAACCATTCGTGGTTTCCAAGGCATTCTGAACGGTGACTACGACGCACTGCCTGAGCAGGCGTTCTACATGTGTGGCACCATCGACGAAGCCATCGAGAAAGCGGAAAAGCTGTAACTGGTTGAGGTCAGCGCAGCCGCGCTGACCGCACCGCAACAGAGGAAACGACTATGGCAATGACAGTCCACTGCGATATTGTCAGCGCGGAAGAAAGCCTGTTTGCAGGCTTGGTTGAGCGTGTGGTTGCCACAGGTGAGATGGGTGAGCTGGGTATTGAACCCGGTCATGCTCCCCTGCTGACACCGCTGAAGCCAGGTCCGATCCGTATCGTTAAGCAAGGTGGCGGCGAAGAGATCGTATATCTCTCCGGCGGTTACTTGGAAGTTCAGCCACATATCGTCACGGTATTGGCCGACACTGCGGTACGGGCAGACAATCTGGATGAAGCGGCGGCTCTGGAAGCGAAGAAGCACGCCGAACAGGCACTGGAAAATCAAGGCGCAGATTTCGATTATTCGCGTGCATTGACCCAGCTGGCCGAAGCGGCGGCGCAACTGCGCACCATTCAGCAGATCCGCGAAAAACTGGGCAAGCGTTAAGTTTGTCGCAGTTAAAAAACCCGCACTGTCGCCAGCGCGGGTTTTTTTATGCTCCTTTGGAGCCCCCGAAATAACGACTGCTAGGGATAGCATGGGGCCAGCGCCCCGGTGTGAGTCAGGCATGCTGCAGGCAGGCCATAGCAGTTACCCATTTAGGTCTCTGCATGGAAACCGCATATGACTGATGAAACGCCGATGGAAACCTCCCAGGCAGAACAAGATACCACTCCTTCTCGTCGCAGCTTGGTTAACATCGCTGTCGCCTTATTGTTATTGTGCGCCGTCGCTGTACTGGGTTATCAATACAGCATCACGCAAACTCTGAAAGCCGTTACGCAGACCACAGAGATCGACCCCGAAGGTGGCGAAATTGTTGTTACCTATCGCTTTGCTGTTAGCCAGCCACAGTTTGATCCTGATTACACGCAACTACTCAATGCCAACGGTGAGGCCGTAGAGGCCCGGTTTGCCAGCTGGCTGGAAGAGGACGGCATTAAAGAAGTGATTCGGTTTAAACGCCCGACGCCGTTTAACCAAACATTGACCTTAAACAGTGCCTTGCCGCCAGCAGAGCAACAGCTCTGGCATTATCTCGGTGTCGCGCCGTTGCCGCGCTCGCTGTCTTTTAACACCATTGTCGAACAAGTGTCACTGAACGACTTACTGCCGACGACGCGTAGCCAGCATGCTCCAGAAGCACTGAACAATCAGATCGCCATTGTTTTTAATGGCCATGTGGGCACCAAGTTTCGCAAACGCGTTAAGTTGCAACCGCAAGAACTCCCCTTTATTAGCCTGACGCCTGAACCAACAGGGTATTACCAGTGGTCAGATAACCAGACACTGACGTTTAATTTCACCGCCGAAAAACCACGTTTTGACACCACTTATCGCTTTGATATCGAGCCCGACAAACTGATTAATGCGGATTTTCAGGTGTGGAGTGGTGACACCAGCTTGGCGCTGACAACAACGTCGAACGATGTGTATGTGAGTGATGTTTCTTTTGAAAACGGGATTAATTGGAATACCCCCATCACCTTCGAGTTTTCAGGCAATATGGTGGGGGTCTTTGATCTAAATAAAGACAAATCCAACGCCGTGATGCCGGTTAAAATGACACCGCAAGTCGATGGCCGCTGGCGTTGGATTAACGCCAAAACCGTGCGTTTCACACCCAGCGAGCAGGGCTGGCCGGTACGTAGCGAAATTGAGGTGACGTTTCTACCCGAGGTCAACCGTGAAAGCGACCGCAACTGGACCAATAACCGCGATTTAAACACCAGTCGCTTTGTGGTCAGGCCGCGAACGCAATCGATCCATAACGTCAGTTTGCGCGGCGAAAACGTCGATCCAGAAGCTGTGTTGGATTTGAAATTCTCGCGCCCATTGGTGCCACAAGGGTTGGTCGGTACCAAAATCGATCTAGACGCCAACGCCCCCATTGTGATTACACCGGCCATCGACGGTCAATATCATTGGAAAAGCACCGATGAGCTGCGTTTTGAACCGGCGACCCCTTGGTCTGAGCTGACCGAATATCAGGTATCACTAAGCCCGGGGTTTAATCCGGACCCAAGGTTCGAGTGGAAGGGAACCACCACACTGAATTTCACCACGGCAGAAAATGTGATTCGTCCGGTGTTCTACCGCATACCCGGTGTTGCACCATCCGGCACAGAATTTTTTGGCAACAAAGCTCAGTACGCCTTAACAGACACAGTGCATGCTGAGGAGTCCATCTGGTTGGAGTTTAATCGACCATTTGGTAAGCACTACAGCCAAGACGGTGTCGCCAGTGGCATTCAGTTTAAACCAGCCATCGAAGGTAAATTCGTATGGCTCTCTGACTACTTATTAAGTTTTACTCCGGCGAAAGGCTGGCAGCCAGAAACACGCTATGAAGTTTCACTGACCAAGGAACTGCTCTATTTTCACCAGCAGCATTATGCAAAAGGCAGTGAAAAAGCCACCTTTACAGTGCCTAAAGATACCATCAATGTGCAGGTCAAGCCGAAATACCAGCCGGATGAAATCATACAGCTGGTATTTAATAAGTCATTAAAACTTGATGTCAAAGTAGGTCGCAGCTATTCATCGAGCAAGGTGGTCGCTGAGCTATTACCGCTGCAATGGAATATGGAGCGTGACTATCAGTTTGAGTGGAAAACGGCGTCGCTACTGGAGCTAACTCCCAAAACGTATTGGCCGCCTGAAAAAGAGGTGACACTGACCCTGTCGGATGAGCTGCTGCCGCGTGAGCACAGTCATTGGGATCAGCAAGACTACAAAATAGCCACCACAAAAAATCGAGTTGCACTTAGATTTGTTAGGCCGGCGGGTAAGATCCAGCGTAATACGGATCTTGAAGTCACTTTTGATAAAAACATTCGACCCGCTGATCTAGCCATTGGCGATAAAGACACTTCCGGTTTGGTTCAAGTCACTCCCGCCATCACTGGAGATTGGCGCTGGACTGCAGACAATCGGCTGACGCTTCAGCCCAGTGAACCCTTGGCTCCGTCAACTGACTACAGCGTGACGGTCTCGCCTGCGAAAATTGCCAGTGCTGAATTTACTTGGAATGACCTGGATGAAGACGGCGTTCCACGTGTCGAAACTCGTCGTTTTCATACCCCATATCAGCGAGTGAAAGAATCCCAGGCCAGCTTTGAATTTGATGACGAAAACCCGCTGAAACAGCGCTTTTTGATCGATATCGAACTGAGTGAATGGACGACATTTGATGAGGTCGAGAAGCGCTTTACCTTGTGGACTAACAATGTGGTCGACGGCAAAACAGTGGAAGTGCCCTTGATCTATAACATCACCACAGAGCAGCCCAAAAACAAGGTCAAGAATTTCCGTGTTATTAGTGATTTTGTCGATCGCCCCAATGAAAATCGACGGGTGTATTATCAGATTGACAAAGGTGTACCAGCCGTTGGCGGCAATGCCACGATGTACAATAACTACGCCAGTAATTTCCTACAGGAAAAGCCGCGCTTCATCGACATTCGATCAATTTATTATCGCCATCAAAACAATCGCTTTAATGCCCGTTTACGCCTCAATGCACCGATTGAACCTGAGAAGCTTAAACGCTTTTTAACGGTTGCAGAGGCTGGCTCCGGCACGGAACTGGACTATCACCTATCTGTGGATTCATCCTCGTCTTCCTCAGGTAGTTTTTATTATCTGGTCGAAGCGGATTTTCAACCGGATACGCGCTACAGCTATACCATCAAGGAAGGGTTATTAGCGGCAGATGGTGCATTGACGAACAAGTTGGTGAAGGACATCGCCAAGACTGACAATCTGGAACGCATTGTCGAATTTGCTCATAAAGGCAATATTTTGCCTCGTTATGATTCTGAAAACATTCGCATTAAGACCACCAATGCCAATCGCTTTCAGTTGTCGGTCGATCAGATATATGCATCGAACATACGTGAGTACTTGAATAACGGCCTGAGCAACAGGGGTGGTTTAGGCAGTACGGGCAAAGAAATATTCCGTAAAAGTTATTCCGTTAAGAAAATTCATAGCGATGATGTACACAATAAAGAGCTCATTACCGAGGTTGATCTGGCCGAGCTCTTTAGCAAAAACCGCAAGGGGCTATACCGGCTGCAATTATTGGATGCTAACAAAACCAGTAGCCGGTGGTTTTTATCATCGGACATTGCTTTGGTAGCACGGCGAACCGGCCAGCATGTATATGCGTGGGCACTGTCGCTCAACACAGCAAAGCCATTGGCTGGAGTGCAGGTTGAGTTGGTGGACAGCTGGAACCAAAGCGTTTCTTCGGGCAAGACCGATGCCAGCGGCTTTGTTCGTTTAAAAAACTCTGACCCCAATAATAGCCATGTGTTGTTAGCGAATCGCGGCGATGAAGTGTCCTTCTTAGATTTGCGTAGCCAGCAGGAAAGCTTCACTGGCTATGATGTTCAAGGGGTGATGAGCAGCCAAGATGCATCCTTACTGCAAGCCTATATCTATGGTGAACGCGGTGTGTATCGGCCGGGTGATAAAGTACATACCATCGCCGTGGTTCGTGACCAAGACGGTGCCTTGCCAAATAAAGCGGTGGTGGTGGCCAAGTTGAAAGATCCGACTGGCACGGAACGCTACAGCGAGCGCTTCACGGTCGACAATACCGGAGTAGTGGTGCTCGATTACGATATGCCAGTCGACGCGCGCACGGGTAATTGGCAAGCAGAGCTGTACTGGCGTCAGCAAAATATTGGCACCAGAAAGTTCAAGGTTGAGGAGTTTATTCCCAACAAAATAAAAGTAGAACTGGATACCGCCAGCGCCAGAGCTTTGCCGGGTAAAACCTTTAAGTTTGATGTACAGGCAAATAACTTGTTTGGTCCCCCCTCGGCTGGGCGCAAGGTCAATGCCAACATCAGTTTAAGGCCAGCCTATTTTAAACCCAAAGGCTTTGAGCGCTACACGTTTGGTCATGATGATCATCGCTTCCAGCAGCTAGATAGCGACCTTCTAGAAACACGCTTAGATGATAAAGGTCACTATCAGTACGAGTATTCGGTACCTGAAAATATCGACTCTCCGATCGGCTTGAACCTGCACTACAGTGCCACGGTAATCGACGACAGCGGCCGAGGTGTATCGCAGTACGCTAAGATCCCGGTGCAGTTATTTGAGCAATACGTTGGTATTCAGAAACTAACGGATAAAACCGCCGAAATTGGTGAGCTGGTGACCTTTGAAACCGTCAACGTTACCGCTGCTGGTGAAGCAGTAGCGAGTGATGAACGCGCGCTGCGCTATGAGGTTTATCGCAAACGCAAGGTCACCCACTTTCGCAAAAATGAACGAGGTTACTATCGCTATGTGACTGAAAAAGTTGATGTTCCGCTCATCAAGCAAGACTCGAGCGAGCAAAAGTTCAGTTATCGAACGGAGTTTTCTGGGGAGCATTACTTGCAAGTCACCGACCTTAACGGTGGGCAAGTCAGTCGCCATTATTTTAATGTCAGTGGCCCGCGCTCCAATGTCAGCTTAGTAGAAGCTCCGGACAAGATCATGATGCGGGCTCGTACTAAGCAAGCGTTACGTGGTGAAACCATCGAAGTTGATATTCAAGCTCCCTTTGCCGGGCGATTGATGCTGTTTGCCGAACGCGATGATGTGATGTGGTCCAAAACCATTGAAATGTCGGCATCAACGATGCGGGTCAGCATACCGGTGAAGGCGGACTATTTCCCGAACTTCTATTTAAGTGCCATGGTGGTGAAGCCCGCATCACAGGGCAGTAAAGATCAGCCTGTCTATGCCAAAGGCTTGCTCAATATTAATGTGCAGGACCCTAAACGGCGTCCACAATTAACCATCGATGCACCCGCTAAAGTATCGCCTAACGGCAAGCTGGTCGTGAAGGTGGCGACCGATCGCCTGGATAACGGCCCGATGTACTTTACGCTGGCCGCCGTTGACGAAGGCATTCTGGATCTTACGCGTTTTAAGACGCCGGATATGACGGCTGCTTTTGCGCGCAAACAGCGGTTAGACGTTTCGCATTACAGCATATACCCATGGGTGGTACCGTTTGAGGATGAAATACTGGCGTCCATCTCGCCCTCCGGTAGTGCGCCAGCACGTGCCTTGATTAAGAAAAAACGAGTGAATCCGGAAGCGGCCGCGCGAGTGAAAAGCGTGGCACTTTGGTCTGGTCTGCAAAAATTTGATGCTGATGGCACAGCAACAGTGAGCTTCGATGTACCTGAATTTGATGGCAGCCTGCGCTTGATGTTGGTCAGCTTCGGCGACCAGCGCTTTAGCTCTACCGAGCAGCGAGTGGTGGTTAGAGATGACTTGGTATTAAAACCATCATTGCCACGTTTTATGGCCAATGGCGATCACTTCGAACTGCCATTTACCCTGTTTAATAGCACGGATAATACCGGTGATATTCAGGTCTCCATAGAACACGATGAAAAGGTCGATTTGCTGGGCAATGAGCGCATCAATGTGCGTTTACCAGCTGCTGGAGAAACCACTGGGTCGTTTTCATTTAATGTCGGCGATGTGCTTGGTGTGAGTCACTTTACCTTGCGCGCAACCGGCTTGGGTGAAGAAACGGTGAAACGTATCAGCGTGCCGGTGCGCTCGGCTGGCAATTATATTAGCTTGTCTAATACAGGGTTGGTCGATCGTGCGACACCGCATACGGTAGAAATTCCGCAGGTATTCAGGCCCGGCACTGAAGTGCAAGCGCTGCGCGTGGCGCCTGCCGGACTGCTGGAGTACAAGGGCAGTTTGAAATATTTGCTTCAATATCCACACGGTTGCCTTGAGCAAACAACGTCTAAGCTATTCCCGTTGCTGTATTTCGAAGAATTTGCCAAAAATGCAGACTTCTATGAATTCCGCTCGAATACACCGCGCCATTATTTGCGCCAAGGTATTAATAGAATCGAGCGCATGCAATTGGAAAATGGCTACTTTTCGTATTGGTCTGGCTCTCACAACATCAATAACTATGCCTTTTTATACGCTGCACATTTCCTGGCCGAGGCCCGTAATAAGGGACTTGAGGTCAATGCAACGGTGTGGAATAAAATGCAACGCCGCCTGAGCCAAGACGTGCTGAATAAGTTTGATGCCCAGGCCGGTTATTCAGGTCGCTATCGCTTAAGCCATCAAGTGTACGCACTGTACGTGTTAGCACTGGCTGGCAACGCCAATATTTCAGAAATGAATGCATTGCTGCAGCATCATAAACGCAAGCTAAAGCCGCACGACCGTGCACGCTTAGCCGCTGCCTTTATGCTGGCCGGCCGGCAGTCGACCGCCAATGAGTTGGTGGCAGACATTACCAGCATTGGCGAATACGATGACCCTTATCGTGAAACCAGCGGCACCTTTGCCTCGAATAGCCGTGATTTGGCGGTGCTGCTGGATGCCTTAATTGAGGTTCAACCAAATGCCGATGTGGTGCCCTTGGTGGTCGATAAACTGTCGTCTCAGCGTTACCGTGGTCGCTGGCGCTCGACGCAAGACAATGCGTTGGCATTGATGGCATTGGGCAAAGCCGTTACCAAGGCATCGAAAATTCAAAAAGGCGATGTCATCGTAACTTTGCCGAGCGGCGAGAAGGTTGTGAATAGATCCGTGGATTTGTCCACGGTGGACCTATTGGCTGGCAATGTACGCATTGAAACCACAGGTGAAGCGGAGGCCAATTATTATTGGCAAGCCGACGGTATTTCTGCCTCCAGTAATAGCGGCAGCGAAGATCATGGGCTACGTGTTCGACGCCAATACCTGAACACTGAGCAACAAAAAGTGGATCTTAACAACATTCGCCAGGGTGAGCTGGTCATCGTACAGCTGAGCCTGTCTTCGACTGCGGGCACTGTGCATAACGTTGCCGTAACCGATCTATTGCCGATGGGATTGGAGATTGAAAACGCCAGGTTGAGTACGTCTGCGGACATTCCTTGGCTCAGTTCAACGGCAGAGCCGGACCACACAGATATTCGTGACGATCGTATGAACTTATATATGACGTTAAACGAAAAAGAGGTGGTGTATTACTACACCACACGTGCGGTCACTGTCGGCAACTTTGCTATTCCTGCCGTGCGAGCGGAAGCCATGTATGACGAAGATAAATATTCCTTGTCTGGCCAAAGCTCGATGAAAGTCTTGCCCATGCAATAACCATGTCGAAACGCATATTATTGACGGGTTTTCTTATAGCAGGCTTGTTAACAAGCCTGCTGTTTTATTGCGCTTTGCTACTGGTGCCATTGCCATTGGAAAAGCTGCAAGCACCACAGGCCTATCGCTTTTATGACCGCCACGATGAGCTGATTCATGTCATCATTTCTGATGACGACTTTTTTCGCCTAGCGGTCGACATCGATCACTTGCCGCCTTTGTATGTGCAGACTTTATTGCTGCAAGAAGATCAATTTTTTTATCAGCACCCTGGGGTGAACCCTCTCGCCGTGTTACGGGCATTGGTGGCCAATGTCACATCTGGAGAAGTCGTTTCTGGTGCCAGTACCATTACTATGCAACTGGCGCGTATGCTGGAGCGGAGTGATCGCACCGTTTCTGCCAAGCTGATCGAAATGTTTCGTGCACTGCAGCTGGAGCTAAGGTTTAGCAAAGCGGAAATACTTGAACATTATTTATCGATAGCGCCCTACGGTGGCAATTTAGAAGGTTTGCATGCCGCGACCTACGCTTACTGGGGTAAGCCTGCCGCGCAGTTGAGTCCGGCACAAATGGCTTTATTGGTAGTGCTGCCGAAATCACCCAACCGTTTTCGCCCAGACCGCAATGCAGGTATAGCGCGAGAGCAACGCAATGCCTTGCTGCAAAAAATGCATTCGGCGGACTTGATCGATCAACCGACGCTTGCACGTGCCATGGATGAACCTGTGCCACGCCAGCGCTTATCCTTTCCAAGCGAAATACCGCATCTGGCTTGGTGGCTTAAGCAACAACATCCGCAGCAAACGGATTTTTATACCACCATTGACTCTGTGGTGCAGGCCAGAGCGCAAAATATCGTGCAGCAACACATGGGCAGCTTGCATGGGCAGGGCATTCATAATACATCGGTCGTCGTGCTGGATACGGCAACGCGTGAGTTGCGTGCGTTGATAGGCTCTGCTGACTACTTTGCCCGCCAATATGAGGGGGCCAACAATGGCGCCACCGCATTGCGTTCGCCCGGCAGCACGTTTAAACCCTTTCTTTATGGGTTGGCCATTGATGAAGGGCTGGTCGCAGAAAAAACTCAGTTGGCCGATATTCCTTTTTCGGTGGCGGGTTATAGCCCGCAAAACTATGCCAAAACTTTTCGTGGACAAGTGACGGTGCGAGAGGCGTTAGTCGATTCTCTCAATGTTGTGACGGTGCGCCTCAGTCAACAATTGGGCATCGATAAGCTATATCAGCTACTTAAACAGGGCGGTATTTCGTCCTTGGATCAGCCTGCGGAATATTACGGTTTGCCGTTGGTGTTGGGCGGTGCCGAGGTCAGTTTATTGGAGTTAACCAACCTGTATGCCGCACTGGCCAACTATGGCGAGTATCAGCCGTATCAAACGCTGCGCCAATTGGGTGGCCATGTGCCGCCCGCGACAAAAATACTGAGCATGGAAGCCAGTTGGTTGGTGACGGATATGATGACGGATGTGGAGCGGCCGGATTTTCCAGCGATATGGCAGTACAGCCAGTCTTTACCCACGGTGGCATGGAAAACCGGCACGTCTTACGGCAATCAGGATGCCTGGAGCGTGGGTTATCACCCGGAATACAGCATCGGCGTATGGGCGGGTAACTTTGATGGCACGCCGGCTAAGCGCTTGGTGGGGGCAGTGCGGCGGCACCGTTATTTTTTGATTTATTTCAATCGCTGGTGCGTGATCCGGTGAAATGGTTTGGTCGGCCTCAAGGAGTGAAAGAACGCTGGGTGTGCGACCTGTGTGGTTTGCCTGGCAATCGCTATTGCCCCAATCGCACGCGGGAGTTGTACGTACCTAAAGTGACTGGGCCGGTTACTACAGAAATCTGCCAAGTGATGCAGAAAGTCGTTGTCGACGGCAAAGAGCAAATCATCGCGGTATGGCCATCGGAGTTGGCGGCTTTTTTACACCGCCATGGTATGCCTGTCGCCCAAGTGCCGGCCTATCAAGCGCAGCAGATGGCGGGCGAGCGCTATTTTGCGCCTGTGATTCAATCGCCTGTTGCCGGCGCTGTGTATATTCGTCGCCACGACCAGTTAACGGCGCAAGAGCAGCAAATCAAGTTACAGGGTGCCACCACGAATCGGGTTAAACGCGTTAAATGGTATTTGGATGACAAGCTGATTGCTGACTCGGATCAGCCTTACGTGCCCATATACATCAGTCCACCAGCAGGCGAATATGTGGTGACCTTGGTGGACGATACCGGCGGCTCAGATTCGGTGGTGCTAACCGTAGAAGACTATCGTGCCATAAGTGAAACAGGGTCCAGTTCTGCACCGTGATTCCGAGCCAGCCCGAAAGGCTGAGCCGAAAAGACTTTTTCAACAGGCTGCTAGCGAACCTCTGAATAATTCTGCACAGCCCTACGGGGAGCGCCAGAGAACTTCAGCTCTGTGTCGCCGATTTTTGCTGTAGCTGGCTAGAGCGGCAAACCGGCTTCGTGATCTGAAATCCTCTGGCGATCCAGAGCGGGCACCGAATTATTCAGAGGCGCCCTAGATAAACCCTGAGGAGAGTGGCTAGGAATCCTATGCTATGTTAATGCACAACTGCACACACTCGCAGTGACCATGCCTGGGAAATGGTTTGCCATCATAGTGAGAATTTAGATGACCATAGCATTAGCGCGAGCAGGAAGAGGGTTGATGACATTGATCGCAGCGATTGCCCTGCAGCAAACTGCCGTTGCTGAGTCCAACTACTCTTGGTCATCTTTCACCGAGCCCGCCTATGGTTTATGGTCGTTAGCAGCAAATCATCGAATTAGCGTATTCCGCGATGTGCCGACGCATACAACACCTGCACTGTTGGTGTTTGGTGGGTACGGCTCTGTGTTTATTGAGGCCAATCGCTTTGGCCATAACTTTTATCGCGATGGCACCTGGTTTGCCTCAGCAGTTGGTAATCTGCGCACTCACAGTACCTTGTCTCGGCAGCAGATCGACAACAGTGATGTATTAAGTCGCTACGATTTGGACGAACGCAAAGCTGCATTGGAAGCGGGCCTGCAAGTAGGGCGGCGTTTGCCCCACGGCTGGTTTGCGCGCTTTGCTTGGCTACAAGATGTTAGCCAACGTCATCGCAGTAGCGAAACGGAATTGCTGCTGTATCGGCGTGATGAATTAGACTTAGGACTGCCTCGTCCAGTCATTTTACTAAGCGTGGCGGGTGTGCAACGACAAAGTGCGGGGCTTAATAACTATTATTTTGGCATCGATAAAAAAGAAATCAGGGAAGGGCAGCCGTCGGTGTACCGTGCAGACGCTGGATGGTCAGCAGAACTTGAATTGATCGCTAGCTATCGCTTGCGTAATAGCGATGTTGGTGTCTATGCGGGTTTACGTCATTACCAATACGACCAGTCAGTGAGCGATAGCCCACTGACCCATGGCGGTTTGATCCAGCAATATTTTACCGGGGTTGGCTGGTATTTTTAGACTCAGCCATCGGCGGTGATACGTTGTACCAACTCGGCTAATACGGCTTCCGCTTTATCGTTGTCGACTTGACAGGTTCCGGCATTTTTATGACCGCCACCATCGTAGGATAAACACAACTCACCGATGTGCGTTTGGTGACTACGATTCACGATCGATCCACCAATGGCGAACACGGTATTTTGCTGTTTAAGGCCCCACAATACATGAATGGAAATATTCTGATTGGGAAATAGCGCATAAATCATAAACCGATTGCCAGCGAAAATGGTTTCCTCGTTTCTTAGATCCAGCACCACCAGATTATCATGCACTGTTGAACAACGACGCAGTTGGTCCTCAAACAATGGCCGATGTTGATTAAACAGCTCCACCCGCTCTTTAACGTCCGGCAATTGCAGAATTTGCTCAATACTATGGTCGCGGCAGTAATCGATCAGCTGCATCATCAATTGATAATTACTGATTCGAAATTCACGAAACCGCCCTAAGCCAGTGCGCGAATCCATTAGATAATTCAACAACACCCAGCCCTGCGGATGCAGGATTTCATCCTGGCTAAACTGCGCTGAGTCGGCTTTATCCACCGCTTCCATCATGTCCTGTGAAATATTAGGAAAGCGAGCGGTACCGCCGTAATAGTCGTACACCACACGTGCTGCTGACGGTGCTTCTTCAAAAATGATGTGGTTATCAGGGCGTTCATCACCGCGACGGCTTAACTCGGAAGCATGATGGTCGAAACACAAATGGCAGCCTGTCACGTATGGCAGGTTAGTCGTGATATCGTTGGCACCAATATCAATTTTGCCATCCTGCATATCCTTGGGATGAACAAACAGAATGTCGTCAATCATCCCCAGCTCCTTGAACAACACAGCGCACACCAAGCCATCAAAGTCGCTGCGGGTTACTAAACGAAATGGACCTTCACTCACGGCGTTTCCTCCACTCAAGCCATACCACAGCGTAGACGATTTAAGTCTAGTTGCGATGGTTATCCAAAGCTGGTTGAATGCGCGCCCTTTTGGGCAGTGAAGCCCACGGCAATATTGATAAATCTATAGGATAATAAATGCGCGTTTCTAAATTTCTCCCGCTTGCTCCCCTGGCTGTAATGGCCTGTTTATCCACGCCAGCCAGTGCTGACTTTTATGCCGGTCTGGTGATTGGCGGTGGCAGCGGTGAAACCGAATTCGACGGCTTTGGTACGTCAACTGTCGATCTGGATAGCAGCTTTCGTACTGTCAAACTCGGTTACATCATGGACTCAGACAACCGCTTTGAGCTGTCCGTGACTGGAATTGATGTTGAACAGGATAACAACGGTCTGGAACACGAGTTCAGTGGTCTCGACCTAGATTTCAAAGTCCCATTTGGCGAATCAAAATTGCGACCTTATGTGGGTGTTGGGATGGGCTTCTACAGTTGGGAAGACACTGGCCACTTGTTTGTCGACGGTGAAGACCTGAGTGGCGTGGCGATCAATCTCTCCGCGGGTGGTTTGCTGGAGCTGCACGAGCGCTTTGAAGTGGAAGCGGGGCTGCAGTATAAAGCCATTGCTTGGCAAAGCTATGAAGTACGCGGCAGCAGTGAAGAAATTGATGTATCAACATCGCTGACGCAGCTGACCTTAGGCGGTACTTTCCACTTCTGAACCGATATCGGTGCATGAATCAGCAGGCCTATCAGGCCTGCTTTTCATCGGAATCACTCAAACAAAGGTTTTACATCAAACAAGTCGTCGTATTCTGGCGAGGATTTAGTGGCCTTAGCTTGAAAGCTTTTCATCATATCCGTCGGCCGGAACATGCCAGACTGCCAGGTCGCCATGTAGGTTAGGCTGTCTTGTACGCTGTGATCGCGGCTGTAGTTCAGCATTTCTTTGCAGCCAGTGACGGCCAGAGGTGAGTTGGCGGCGATTTGCGCTGCAATCTTCATCACTTCCGCCAGCATAGTTTCTTGGTCGGCAAACACTTGATTAACCAACCCCAACTGCTGCGCTTCAGCGGCGTCGAATTTTCGCCCGGTATACGCCAGCTCACGCACCACACCAGGGGCAATCAACTTGGGCAGGCGCTGTAGCGTACCAACGTCGGCCGTCATACCCAGCTCGGTCTCTTTGATGGTGAAGTAGGCATCCTCTGTGGCATAACGACAATCTGCTGCGCAGACCAAATCCAGCGCGCCACCGATACAGCCGCCCTGAATCGCGGTTAATACCGGCAAGCGAATCTCTTCCAAAACACTCAGGCTGCTTTGTAATTGCAGTACCACGCGGCGCAGGTTTTCTGCCATACGGCCAGGGTCGCCGGTCATCGGCACTGTTTTCGGATCGCTGAAGACCGCTAAGTCCATACCCGCAGAAAAGTGTTTGCCCGTCGACGAGATGACCACCACCCGAGCGTTGCTACTGGCTTCGATATCACGCAGGCACAGCGGTAGCTCCAGCCAGAAGGCTTTGTTCATGGTGTTCAGTTGCTCAGGGCGGGAAAAGGTCACATGAGCAATGTGATCGATGATTTCGACGGTGAAGCATTGGTAGTCAGACATAAGCGGCTCCTTGAATGTTGACGCTGTCAATATAGGGAGCCGCTACTAAGGGGTCAATGGCTAGACGGCTCAAGCGTCTTACTCGCTGCTCGCCAGCTCATGTTGCTGTTGATACTTTTCTGCGACTTCTAATAGGTCATGGGCCATGTAATAAGTGCCGCCACCGGTTTGACGACCAACACGAATCAGGCCATTTGCTGCGCCCCATTTGCGGACGTCGGCAATGCGTTGTTGTTGCCATTCACAGTTCTGCCATTTGTTCAGTTCGGCCGAGAAGCGCTGGGTTTTGCCCTCCGCATCCGTGTAGCTGACGCTGATTTCGGTCAACAGAGGTGCATTGGGCTTAGCTTGTAAGGCGACCCAAAAGGTGCGGTCCATGCCTGGTGGTACCATCAAATTCTCTTCATATAAGTGATTTGAGCTGGTGCCCGCTGGAATGGACGCTTTTTCCGCTTCTTCGGTGAGTATATCGGCTGCGGTAATGGCGCCAATTCCGGCGCCAACGACATTAGCATTATCGTTACTGCTGTCGGCCATCAATCGGGCCACGCTAACGGCAGCCAAACGTGCAAGGTTAGTGTTGTGCTGATTACGCAAGGTGAGGTTATTTTGCGCGTCGGCCCAAGCGATCAGCTCTCGTCCCGCGAGCACATGGAATTGCTGCTCATGGCCTTCAGGCAGATGCAGTTCGGCGTTGTCCAGGGTATAGAAGTCGCTGCTGGGGTTTGTAACCGAAAAGGCCAAGTAACCTATTTGGTTGCTGCACAAAGCAGGGTTAAATGATGCTGAAATATCCAGTGGTGCTGAGCCGGCTTCGGTACCGACATAGTCGGCTTGTTGGCCAATATTAGAAGTGGCGCAGCCTGCTAGTGTCAGGCTGGTCATTAGTGCCAAAGACAGTCGTCCTAAAGTCATCGTTAAATTCCTTCTCATTTGCGTGAAATACGAATACTAAGGCAATTAAATCCGATGACCAGTGCAGATGATTAAATTATTAGTATCACAAATGGAACGTCCGTGTTCATATTGTGTTCAGGCAACCTGTGGCAGCGCTAGACGATGAATTTGGCGAAAACCGATCTGAATTTATTTGTGGTATTTGATGTAATTTACCAGGAAGGCAATCTTACGCGTGCCAGTGAGCGCCTGCATTTGTCGCAGCCTGCAGTAAGCCATGCATTGGCGCGGTTGCGTGAGCGCTTTAACGACCCGCTATTTGAGCGCAGCGGTAAACACATGGTCCCAACGCCGCTGGCCAAGGCCATTATCGAGCGTGTACGTCTGGCGTTGGCGGAACTGGAGTCGACCTTCAGCGAAGGGCTGATATTCGAGCCGAGTCACTCGTCACGACAGTTCACACTGGCGATGCGGGACTTGTTGGAAGCGACCGCGTTACCGGCGCTGATGAGCCACATTCAACCACAGGCACCGGGCATTCAATTGCGCAGTGTGCGTCAGCGTCGGCGCGACCTGAGCGCCACTTTAAGAGCGGGCAGTGTCGACTTTGCTGCCGATGTACTGCTGCCAGTGGCTTCCGACATTGATCATCAGCGCATTGGCGAGCAGCAGCTGGCGGTGTTGTTAAAACGCGATCATCCGGCGTTGACGCAGCCATGGGACGCCGACACCTATTTAGGCTGGGGCCACATACTGGTATCCAGCCGACCGGATGGCCCAGGTGTGGAGGACTTAGCACTCAACCGTGAGGGCTTGGAGCGTCGCATTGCGCTGCGTTGCCAAAACTATTACGCCGCGCTGAAAGTGGCGGCTGAAACGGGGCTGCTGCTGACGCTACCGACAGACTACGCCCATCAACTGGCACAAGAGCAGCCACAGCAATGGTTGGTCAAACCGTTTCCGGTAGCGGCAGCGGTGTTGGAAGTGCACTTGTATTGGCACCAAAAAGCCCTGCGTGACCCGGCGCTGGCTTGGTTGCAGCAGCAAATACTGACGGTACTGCAAGAAACCAGGCTCACTCGTGTTTGAGGGGAAGGCGCTTACAGATACAAGGGCGCCAGCTCAAACGCCGCCTCGATAGCGCTGGCATGGCGTTGCGCCAGACGCTGGTGGTCGCTGTCATAGCCGCCACCGATGACGGTGGCCACCGGAATATGGCGTTGTAAGCACTGCTGCAATACCAACTCATCTCGGCGTTTAACGCCTTGCCAGCTGATGTTCAAATGGCCCAGCGCGTCGTGCTGCCACACATCGGCGCCGGCGTCGTACAGCACCAAATCCGGCCGTTGCTCGTCCAATAAACGAATCAGCGTCCGCTCCACCACATCCAAATATGCGTCGTCTTCTAAGCCCGTCTCCAGGCCGATATCCACATCACTGACGGCCTTGCGAAAGGGAAAGTTCTTTTCACAATGGATGGAGCACGTGAGCGCCCGTGGCTCATTGGCCAGAATCGCGGCGGTTCCGTCGCCTTGATGTACGTCGAGATCAAATATCAGCACACGCTGCACCTCGCCTTGTTCCAGTAGCGTTTGAGCGCAGTAGGCAAGGTCGTTCACCAAACAAAAGCCCGAACCAAAATCGCGATGCGCGTGGTGGGTGCCGCCCGCCAGATGACACGCCAAGCCGTGCTCCAGCGCCAACCGTGCCGTCAGCAAGGTGCCATTGGGGGCCGTCAGCGTGCGTTCTATCAGGCCCTGACTCCATGGCAACCCTGTACGCCGCCAGACGCGTGCATCCAGGTTGTTGTTCACTAGGCCATGCAGGTAGTCCAAATCATGAACGATGGACAGCTGTTCGATACTGGCGGTCTCTGGCTGGTGCAAATTGCCATCGATCATGTCCCACTGCTGGCAATACTGATACAGCCGCACGAACTTCGACATAACGAAGCGGTGGTCACCGGGGAAGGGACAGGAATAATTGGGATGGTACACCAACGGCACGGTCATACGTTCTTCCCGATCCACACCACCCGGCCAATCACATCGAGGTCGGGGGTATCGTTGAGGTTGAGCAGCAAACGGTCGTAATTGGCGTTGTCGCTCAGTAGCCATACGCCCTGACCTGGGGCGACCTGGGTGCGCTTCACCAGCAAGTGGCCATCGTTGCGAATCACAAAAATCTGGCCGTCTTGCGGCACAGTGTCGCTGGTATCGACCATCAAGGTATCGTTATCGGCGATGGTCGGCTCCATGCTGTCACCGCGGGCATACACCATTACCAAGTTTTTGGCATTAAGGCCGCGGTATTGCAGCCAACGATGGCGAAAGGCCAGCCGCCGAGCCGGTTGCTCGTCCAGCGGCAGGGTGCCATTGCCGGCGCTAACGTGAACGTTGTAGCCGGGAATCAAGGCAAACTCTTGCTCAATGCTGACCGGCCCATCACTCCCTTCCTGACACAGCACCGGCTCTTCGCCAGTGATTAGCCAGTGCAAACGCACGCCGGACACCGCAGCCATCGACAGCAGGACGGAGATTTTAGGGTCGCTGTCTTTGGCGCTGTAGCGATGAATCTGCGATTCCGACACCTGAATCAGCTCAGCGAGGCGGCGCTTTCCTCCAACGGTCTCTGCCACCAATGCGATGCGGGAGGCAATGCCATTCAGATTTGCAACAGAAAGTTCATTCTGATTATCCATAAAGCGCGTCTCTTTACCATGTCTCTCAAAAATGGGTTAAAAAAACCTCGTCTGTCTATCATAAATGATTGAATGCTTGGGAGCCAGTGGTTACAATGTCTGTCGTAAATGAGAGGGTTGCTGCTCTTTTGTGAATGCCTCGACAGTCTTTAAGGCGTGATGAAAGCATTTTCGTGCCCTTCAGCGTCGCAGACAGGCGAGTCGACATCACTAAGTACAGCAAAAACGCCATGCTGCCTCAAAAATGAGTCACATGGCGTCGCCGTCTCACTTCATGTGCCGCAGAAGGAGTCAGTCAAGGTGACCGAAAAAGTACCAAGCATAGGACATTGGGCAGAGCACATTAACAACCTATCGGAGGCCGATAAAAAACAGTGGGCGCGGGACTACTGCGCCATCGCCGACGTATACATCCGCACGCTACTCACCATGGGCTACGACGACACCGCGGCCGACAAGCTGACGCAAGCGTTACTGGCCGAGCTGACCAGTTATTGTGGCGGGCGACATATTTATTTCCCCAAGCGTGATCGCTTGGATTCCAGCTTGCGTGACGATGCGCTGTTCCGTGATTGGTCTGAGCTGGGGGTAAAACCCTGCGATCTGGCCGAAAAATATGGCATCAGCAGAACCCATGTGTACCGGGTGATCAACAAAAAACGAGCAGCAAAACGCGCGCGGGCGCATTAAAGGAGGTGACCATGGGCAACTATCAACCACTCTCCGAGCTGGACACTATAATTATTCACTGCAGCGATACCCCGAATGGCCGTCAGCACAACGCCATTGATATTGATGATTGGCATCATCAGCGCGGTTTTAAACGCAACTTAATCATTGAACCGCACCATCAACCGCATTTGACCGCCATTGGCTATCACTTCGTGATCTGCCTCGATGGCAGTATCGAAGCGGGGCGGCCACTCAATGAAAGCGGCGCGCATGCACGTGGGTATAACCGTGGCTCGGTGGGTATTTGTTTAATAGGCCGTGATCAATACACCAAAGCTCAGTGGACAGCATTGGAAAAATTAGTCCTGCTATTAGAAAAGCAACTGCAAAAAGAACTTAACGTTATTGGCCACAATCAGGTCAGCAACAAACGCTGCCCAGGTTTTGATGTGCAGCAGTGGATGTACCAAACCTGGGACGAAGAGCACTAACACACAATGGCAACTGCCGAGGAGGCAAAATGCTATGGGACAGCACATTCGATAGCATCTTAAAAAACGTCACCAAGCTGATTGACAACCTTCATACGTCCAATGAAGAAAAGGCAAAAATACAAAGCCAGCTAGGTGTTGCCGAAATCACTTTAAAAAAAGCCATTCTTGCCAGCGAGCAAGCCATTATCGACAGTCAGCAAAAAGTCCTGGTGCAAGAAGCCAAAGGCGAAAGCTGGCTACAAAGAAACTGGCGCCCAATCACCATGCTGACCTTTTTAGTGCTGGTGGTATTGGATACCTTTGGTTTAACGCAATTTCGTTTGAGTGACCAGGCTTGGAGCTTATTGCAAATTGGTATTGGTGGGTATGTGGTAGGACGCAGCTGCGAAAAGCTGGTACCCGTACTAAAAAAATAACGAGGGAATTATGAAACATGATATCGACTGGTATGACGAATTGACTGACGAACAGTTGATGAATCTACCGAATGATGCGCATATGGCGGCTTATATCAACGATCATCGGCTCTGCAGCTATTGTGGTGATTCGCTAGAAAGCTATCAGCATCGACAAAAGCACTACTGCGATGAATGTGCTGAACAAGCCGCATTTGATGACCTATGCCAGAGCTAGATTATCGCGCCCTAAAATTCTGGTTTGATATTGCTCAGCTGGCGGTACTAGCGCTGTTTGCAACCTATACTTGGATGCTAAGTCGCTACAAAGCCAATGAGTCCAGCATTGTAAAAACCAAAGAGCAGCTGACACTGTCTATGCAAAAAATCGATGAACGTGTTGCGCATTTAGAAGCAGAGCTGGCGCATGCACCGAGTCATGAAGATATGACGGTATTGCATTCGAGAATTAATGAAGCTGCGCAAAAGCTAACCAGTGTTCAGGGCGAGCTAAAGCAGATGAACAATACCATGCAGTTAATGCATCAACATCTGCTCAATAAAAAATAGTTGTCACCTAGATTGGAACACTAGGTAACAAAAAACCACTATCATTCACAACATAATATGAAAGGCGCAGTTAACTATCTGGCGTCATTTAAATCACCTAAACGAATAACATGGATTATGCCAATAGGTGACAAAAAACAAATATTATAGCGAACATTGAGTAGGGGCTTCCCCAAAAAGTTGAGGTGACAATTGAATATTGAAAGCTTATTACAAGCCATTTCAACGGACCTCGCTCAGGTCGACGGTGTTAATACAAGCAAACTGGGCCTGGAAGAAGCACCGAACGAATCGGACTACCCGCTGGTACGTATTGTTCCTGTCCGTTTAAGTCAGGAAACAAACAGCAGCGGCAGTCGTGAGCTTGAGGTCCATATTTATTATGGCGACACCATCAATAATCAAACCACGTTGCAGCAGGTGTATATCACCAATTGCCAACTTGAACGACACATTGATGAGCGTATGAGAAATGGCCAATGGTTGGCCATGAATAAACAAACTGAAATGCAATATGAAGCACAGCCAGAGCAGAAGCTGTTTCGCTCCACTTATAGCCTTCATATATAACCGAATTACTCTTAGGAGACACGATGAAGAATCGTACAAATCGCCGCCTGTTGTTGGCAGCCATTGAAAATACCTACGGTGACGACGCAGCACCAACCGCAGCATTAAATGCAGTATTGACCCGATCCATCTCACTGACGCCCCTGGCGGGTGAGGACGTTCAGCGCCAACTGGATCGGCCGTACTTTGGTAATGCTCAAACCATTGCTGGTGAAAAACACGTTGAACTGACGGTGGAAGTTGAGCTGGCTGGCTCCGGCACCGCCGGTAATGCACCGGCTTGGTCGCCACTAATGCGCGCTTGTGGTTTTAAAGAAACCGTCAATGCCGGTACCGATGTAGTCTATGACCCAGTGACAGGTGCAGAAGAGTCGCTGACCGCGTACATCAACCGTGACAGCGTATTGCACAAATTTACCGGTGGCCGTGGCTCAGTGTCCTTCACTTTTGACGTGAATAACATCCCTGTCATGAGCTTTACCTTTAAAGGTCTGTTCTCGCCCATCGCCAATGGCGATATGCCAACCGATGCCGATTTCAGCGCTTACCAAACACCAATGCCAGTAACGGCGGCCAATACACCGGCCTTTACCCTGCATGGCCAGGCACTGAGCTTTAACCAGCTGTCGATGGACATGGCCGTCGAGGTGGTCAAACACCAGGTGGTGGGTAATAGCTCGTCCATTGAAATTAATGGTCGTGCGCCGAGTGGCAGCGCCACGGTAGAAGAGCCGGATCTGGCCACCATCAACCTGTACGAAAAAGCACGTAACGGTGACCTGGGTACGCTAAGCCTGACGCATGGCACCGATGCCGGCAACATCGTCCAGATCGACTGCCCGCAAGTGGGCACCGGTGCGCCTACCGAGTCTGACCTCAATGGCATGCAAATGCTGCAAATCCCGCTGACGATTAATCCAAACAGCGGCAACGACGAAATTCGTATCACAGTTAAGTAAGGAAAATCACATGTTTAAGATCAAAACTGACCGTACCTACCAATACCCAGTCGCCGTTACCTACCGTGAAGGCAACGAAGAAAAACAAGGTGAATTCACCGGTATTTTTAAAACGCTGAATATGGCCGAGCTTGAGCGCGTCGGTGCAGACGATGAAAAAGCGCTGGACGTTGTATTTGTAGGTGCCGAAGGCGTAGAGATGGAAGGCCATGATGGTCAGAGCTTAAGCGGTGACGACATGCTCGCAGCCCTGCGCTCTGATCCTGACATCTCGCAAGCCATTTGGGCCGCCTATCAGGATAGCTACGCAAAAAAGGGCCAGAGCAAAACTTAAAAGATGCAGGCCGTGCCTGGGTGATGGGAGCATCAGCCGGGCACGAATCACTCGAAGATGATCTCGGTGCCTTTGGTTTAGCAAGCAACGCATATGATCATCTTCAGCCGCCTGAAGAATTTCAACTGTATGAGGAAAACTGCCTCGCTTTTGAGGTGTTTTGCTCATGCAGCACCCAATGGCGGTTTGCCGGTATGTCCGGTGTGCAGACAGGCCTCGATTACAGTGCGGTGGAATCGGTCATGCGAATGATGAATATCGAAAAAACCGCAGAAACCTTTCAAAAAGTGCGCCTGGTAGAAATCGGCGCACTCAACGCATTGAGTGAAAAACGTGGCTAAAATCAATTTAAAACTAAAGGTCGACGTTAAAGATGCAATAGATGAAATTAACAAAGTCTATGACACAGTTAGCAAGACCACTAAGGTAGTTGAAAAGATCAGTTCTTTAGAAGGAATTGATACCAATGGAAGCTACCAAGTCGTATCCAAGCAGTTGGATACATTATCTAAAAAGTCTCAGGAGATATCTTCGGATATTAGTGCTATTTCTCCCAAGTTGGCCATCTTTGGTAAAGGATTTGAAGCAGTATCTGGCGCCGCCGATACTGCCAATCAATCGCTAAAGCTTGGGAATAGTATTGATACTCTCGGAAATAGCTTAAAAAGTAATACCGCGGAACTTCTGAACTTCTCCAATGCTGCCAATAGCTTGGCTGCAGAAAACACATTACGTAGCGACTTAGACGCTGTGGCTGGCAGCGCCAACAACCTAGCGACCACGCTGTCGTCTGCATTTCCTCAACTGAAGGGAATGGGGAGTGCGCTTCAGGCTGTGTCCAAAGGGGCAGACAGCGCTTCGTCATTACTGGACTACCGGCAACAAGTATCAGAGATGGTTGGTGCTGCCCAAGAGGGCCGTACTGCCATCGCAGAGTTGTGGCAGGTTGCCAGTGCAACAGGTGCAGAAGAAAGTATCGGTACGCGTTTAGCCAACATTTCCAGCTCTGCAGATCAGTTGGCTGCGCGAGTGCAAAAAGCTTCACCGCATCTCGAGGGGCTGTCAAAGGTATTTTCGGGTATTGCTGATGTATCAGAATTCACCGAGCAGTCGGTTGCTCTAAGCAACGAAATTGATGCCATGGCGAGCAGCGCGATTTCAGGAGCTGACGCCCTATTCGGGCTTTCGGACTCGGTAGACGGTGCTGCGGCACGTGGCGAGCTAGCGGCGCAACTGGCCTCTATCGCAGAAAATGCCACCAACCTCGAACAGCAGTTAAACGCCGCTTCTCCTGAATTGTCTGGCTTTGCAGAAGTGTTTAAAGGTGTTGCCCAAGCATCTGCGGTCGCACAGGAAGCGTTGCAGTATGGGGATACACTAGAGCTACTGATTCAAGGCGCAGACGACAGTGCCGCTGCGGTTCAGCAGCTGTTGCATACTTTTACTGACGAAAGTAGTCAGCTGTCTATGCCAGAGCGGTTTGAAAGTGCGGCCGACCAACTGAATAAAATGGCAGATACTGCCGGTCAGGCGTCACCGCATTTGCAGGGTTTGTCGACCACACTGGCGTCGATGGCAAAGGCGTCCTCACTTGCTGGAGAGACGGGCAAGCTGGGCAACACATTCGCCGATATAGTGGGTTATGCGCAAAGCAGTAGCGCTGCGCTATTGGACTTTTCCGGCTCTGCCGAAAGTGCCGCTGCACGCACCACATTGGATGAGAAGCTGGCAGGCTTTGCAACGCAAGCAATGACGCTGTCTGATCAGCTGAAAAATACATCGCCGCATTTGAATGGCATAGCATCGGCACTAGATAAAGTCGCGCAAGCCTCGGGCAGCGCTCAGCAAGCGCTGGAATTCAGTGGCGAAATCACAGAACTGGTCGCAGGGGCTGATCAAGGTAAGGCCGCGGTAGAAGACCTGATCAATATCTTTACCCAAGACGATAGCAACGCATCGACGGCCGATCGTTTCCGCCAGGCGGCGGAGCAGCTGTCTGGCATGTCTGACGCGGTTGCACAAACCTCACCGCACTTAAGCGGCCTGGCCAATATACTGGGTCAAGTGTCTGAAGCATCGGATATGGTGGCGCAAACGTCGGATCTGGGTACAGCCTTTTCCGATTTAACCAGCTTTGTAACAGACAGCTCTGCAGCGCTGATCGATTTTTCAGATTCCGCTGAGGGTGCAGCTGCTCGTGACGCACTAGAGCAGAAACTGGGCGGATTTTCCTCGCTGGCGGATGGTTTATCACAGCGCTTAGAAAAAACATCGCCAAAGCTTAAAGGTATTGCCGAGGCATTTGGTTTTGTCGCTGATGCCTCCGCCATCGCTGGTGAAGCGTTGAGTTATGGTGATGTGATTCAGGACTTTGCTAGCGGAGCCAAAAGCGCATTCGAAGGTATATTTGGCGACGATAACCCACTGGATGCGTTATCTGAATCATTAACTACAAGCGGAGACAGCTTAAAAGAAGCACTGGAGCCATCCCTGGAAGGCTTATCTGGCTTGTCCGACAGCATTCCAGAAACTTTGTCATTGCCACAGCTGGATACCAGTGAGCTGGACGGTCTACACGAGTCATATACACGCCAGTTCGCCAAAGTTGAAAAGTCGTCTAAATCGAGCGCCAAGCGCGCTGGTCAGGAGATGAATAAGCAGCTGTCGCATGCGATTGCGCAAGGTGACTGGAGTGATGCATTAGGTCCGCAGCAACTTCCTGTTGGTAATATCGAACAGTCTCTCGATGGCTTGAGTGCCAGCAGTGAAAAGACTGGCAATGCCATTGAAAAAAATCTGACCTTTGATGGCGTGGTTGCCGGGGTCAATCAGTCTCTGCAGGCGATGCAGGCGATGGAAGATGAAGGATCGGCCTCTTACAACCAGCTGGGTATCGCGATACAAGCTCTGAGTGCCATTCAAGCGGTGAGTGCGGTATTAAATCAATCGGCGGGAGATCCATATACCGCGTTTGGTCGTATGGCGGCGATGGCGGCCTCTGTTGCTTCGCTTGGTTTCAGTGTGGGCAGTATTTCTGGGTCGTTTCCCGATGATGCACAAAAACAACAGAAAAAGCAGGGGACAGGTACGGTATTTGGCGACAGTAGCGCCAAGTCCCAATCGATACAAAAAGCTCTTGATATAACGGCAAATGCAACAGAAGAACTCGTTGGTATAAACCGAGGAATGCATAATGCTCTGCTAGCATTAAGCAATGGCATTACCGGCGCGGCTTCAATAATTTCAAAAAACCAAGATGGTAAGGTCTATACCTATTCCAACGGCAAACATGAAATTAAAGAAACCAATGTATTCGATCGTTTAGGCGCAAAAAATGATCAGCTACGAAACTTTGTATCAAGCTCTGGAAATACATCGGCATTAGCGCTTGCTGCATCACCCCTATTATTGTCGAGTGTTGTCACTAGTAAGATAGCCAGCTTGGGGCTCAAAGCGCTTGGCGGTAAATCTAAGGTGACAGACAGAGGTATTGAGATTGGCGGCGGAAAATTTAAAGAACTTGATGCCGCTGGGAATATCCGTGCCTATGAAGTGACCCGATCCAAAAAATGGGCATGGAGCAAGTCGAAAAAGAGAACTGGTTATGCAGATATTACGGAAGAATCACGCAATCAGTTTTCTGAGATATTCGATTCGATGGAGCTGGCCGTATCAAAAGCAGCATCTGCGCTAGGGTTTGAAGATGGAAAAATCAAGGAGTCCATTGACAACTTTAAGGTTGAAACACAGAAGATCAGTCTTAAAGGCCTGTCTGCAGAAGAGCAAGAAAAAGAGATATCGGCAGTATTCAGTTCGATATTCGATAACCTGGCAGGCAGTGTGGTTGATTTTGCACCAGAGTTTGCTAAAGCCGGGGAAGGAACCGCCGAAACACTGATTCGAGTCGCAACTCAGGTACAAACTGTGGAAAGCGCCATGGAACGTATGGGCTTCCAGGCTAAACGTGCAAGCAGTGCAGACTTTGCCAAGATCAGTGATGACTTGATTGAAGCCGCCGGTGGCATGGATAAGTTTGTAAGCGGCATGACTAGTTTCATCGATAACTTTGCCACAGATGAGCACAAATTCGACCTGCTAGAAAGTGATTTATCTAAGGCACTAGACGGCGTTGGAATTGACGCTATACCGGCTACCCGTGAAGCCATGTGGGAGCTCATGCAAACGTTGAACGCTAGCGAAGAGTCGGGTAAAAAGCAGATTGCCGCTCTATTGGCGAGCAGTGAACTAGCAGAAAAATATTATCAAACAATTGATGAGCAAGAGCGAGCTAGGCTTGAAACAGCCTCGCAATATAAGCAGTTTGCTGACAGTTTGATGACACCAGATCAGCGCTTCAGCAGTCTAAAATCCGAGCTCGAAGATGAACTTGGGATACTCCCCAAAAGAAGGGAAGGTTTTGCTGAACTACTCAATCAGCTGGAACTTGAGAACGATGCCGACTCGGATCGTATTCAAACCATGATTGAATTACGCGATAAAGTCGAAGAGTACTACAACACGCTGGAAGAACGGGAACGCGAGCGTTTAGAACAGGCTCAGCAATCGACTGACAAAGCATTAAGCGCGTTGAGAACCGTTATCGATCGACAGATCAAATACGTTGAGGATCAGCTTCAGCTCGATAAAGAAGCGCTGGAAGCGCAGAAGAAAAATGCAATTGAAAGTGCAAAATTACGGGTAGATTCTGCCAAAGAACAAGTATCGTCGTTAAAAGAAACGGTCAAGCAGATCGGCAGCGCCTATGACTCGCTGAGGGATAAAGTTCAACCGCTACGTGACTATGATCGTCAGCAGGCGGTGTCAAAACTACAGCTGGCAGCCAGTAATGGTGTATTAACCGACGTAGGCGAGTACGCCAGCAAGGCAACGGATATCGAGTCCAGCCAGTTTGTGGATGGTGTTTCGTTTGAACGCGAGCAACGTAAGACGTTAGCGCTATTAGAGCGACTGGATGCCGATGGCAACGCTCAATTGACGACGGCAGAGAAACAGCTGCGTACGGCAGAAACACAGATCGAAACCATTGAAGCATCATTCAATAAGCAAATAAGTACCATTGAATTGGCTGCAGAAAGTCAAATAAACAATCTAGAAAGCATTTACATTAAGCAAGAAGAAGAACTGGATATCCTTCGCGGCAGTAATGAGCACCTAGGTAGTATTAAAACGCAGCTAGCCAACCTACATAATGCGATGAAAGTTGAAAAGGCGATTCAGCGCGATGTAAACAATATGAGCAAAAACGAACAGGATGTTCGTCAGCTATATTGGAAGATTTTAGGTCGTGAAGCCGATCAAGGTGGACTCAATACGTGGCTAGGTCAGCTGAACGCCGGAAAGACGCTGAAAGATGTTGAGTGGGCGATCATTCACAGCCAAGAGTTTGCTAATCAGCGTAATGACAAGTACTCGGATGTGCATGGCCGCGCAGCGGTTACGGGAGAAGTAAGGCGCCTATATCAGGAAATACTGGGGCGTATTGATGAGGGGCCTGCTGGTGTGGGGTTCTTTATTGATGAAGTTCTAACAGGGCGTCGATCACTGACGCGAGTCGAGCGAGATTTACGCTGGATTGCAATGGATGGCTCCCATGCCAAAGGCCTAAACCGCGTTCCCTTTGATGGCTATCGAGCAGAATTGCATCGCGATGAAATGGTACTAACCGCGGATGTTGCCAATACCGTGCGCCGTAACGTGCAATCCAATACACAGCAGTCGTCCGATGCATTAACTCGCAGTGTTGAAGCCATTCGCAACGAACTGGCTCTGGTACAAAGCTATTTACGCAGCATTAGCATATCGACCAGCGTGACCGCCAATACCATGGACGATTGGGACGCCGTAGGCATGCCAGCAGAGCGCCAGATCGATGTATTAGAAGGTGCAGCATGAAGATTATTAAACCGATTCAAATCCAGGCGGCTAGCTTAACCAGCAATATGGTGAATGAAGCTTATCCTGGTTGGTCACAGCAACAGTGGCCAGAAAACAGCAAAGTAATTGTTGGCAACGATATTTGGCAAGCGAATATTGCTACCACTAAACAGCCTGCGATTACCAACAACGACTGGACCCGTTTGGGTTCAGTCAACCGCTGGCGCATGTTCGACGGCACCGTGGGCAGTGAAAGCTCTGGCAACCGGCCTTTTTTCTCTGGCAACGGCCAGGGCATTCAGGTTCAGTTAACACCCAGTTCTGTGGTTAATGGCTTGGCATTATTTAATGTCTTTGCCGACAGCGTGCGCATTGAAGTAATCGACAGTAACGACGGTGTGGTATACGACAAAACCTATTCTTTGCTGGATAACAGCGGTGTATACGATTGGTATAGCTACTTTTTTCAACCGATTAAGCGCAAACGTGACTTGGTGGTGTTGGATTTACCCAACTACGGCGGCTCTGCCATTCGCATCAGCATCGCGAAACAAGGTGCCTCAGCCCGTTGCGGTATGCTGGTGATGGGCTTTCAGCATCAAATTGGCGATACGCTATTTGGTATGAACCCAGGAATTAAAGACTTTTCTACCGCCGATACCAACGAATTTGGCGAAACCAAGTTTGTAAGACGCAAAAGCGCTAAACGCCTGAGGGCACCCGTAATGGTGCCCTCTTCTAAGGCCGATTACGTTTACAACTTATTGGACGAATTGCGCTCGACGCCTGTGGTATGGATAGGCACAGAGCGGCGTGAATGCAGCTTGATATATGGCTTTTATCGTTCGCTCGATGTCGCGCAAAGCAATGCCAAATTTGATGACTTAACAATAAATATAGAGGGGTTAATATGACAAATCCTATTTTCAATGATCCACCAGTGGTTAAAAATATCGAGGCGGATTTACCTAGTCGATCCGACAGCCAAGATCAATTTACTAGTAAAGCAAATAGATTTTTTTCCTCTCTACCGGAGTGGCAACAAAGTTTGGCTGGGTTAGCAGAGTGGCAAAAAAATTGTTCTGACATGACCTATCACTATATGGAAGATGCGGAGAAAGCTGTAACAGATGCCCAGCATGCGGTAACCGACGCACAGCAGGAAGTCAGTAATGCTGCGCAGCAAGTCGTACTAGCAGCACAGCAAGTCACTTTGGCTAAAGAACAAACGGATCGTGCAGAAAACTTTACCCAGCAGATCGAAGGTGTGGTGAATTTTCAGGGAGGCTGGAGTAGTGCAACTTCAGCCAGCCCATCGACAGTACCTGTGACTTATTATCACAGCAATCAGTTCTGGTCGCTATTACAAGATCTTCCAGATGTTACCAGTATCGAACCTGGAACTGACTCAAACTATTGGGTCAGTACAGGCGCAATTATTCAGCTTGATGAGTTTAATGTTTCAGGTACATGGTTCAAACATCCAGCTGCGCGCGTTGTGTTTGTTGAATGTTGGGGTGGTGGTGGTGGTGGTGCTGCTGTTGCTAGTTATTCTAAAATGGTGGCTACTGGTGGATGTGGTGGTCAATATATCTCTCGCCTCTACTTGGCTTCCGAACTGGAGTCGGCACGTATAATTGTAGGAAGTGGCGGCCTCGGTAGAAGCTGTGAGTTTTCTTCATATCTACCCGGGCAATCGGGAGGTTCATCTTCCTTCGGTCAGTTAACAGCTTCAGGCGGGCGAGGGGGGATTGCTACAGGATTGGGTTCATATTTATCTTTTTCTGACAACTATCAATACTATCACAGCGTGTTACCTGAATTCTGTCCTATTAGTACTTTCGATGAGTCCGGTGGTGGGCGTTCAGGTATTGCAATAGGGGTGAGTAATATTGCTGCTGATGCAAACCATAGTCTTGCTATGATTTACAAGTATGCTAATGGTCAAGATTCAATGCGTGCCGGTGGTGGAGGTGGGACTGCATACATGCATTCAAGCGGTCCAATTGCTGGTGGTTATGGTAGGGGCTACATTGCTGGCGATGGAGGCAATGCGGCTAATGATCGAGCGGGTAACCCCATGGCAAGTCCTGGAAAAACCCCCGGTGGTGGAGGCGGAGGCGCGTTAGGTGCAGTCAATCATGGGAATAGTGCTTCGTCTGGCTCCGGAGGAGACGGTTTGGTGAGGGTATGGCAATGGTAAAAAATAAAGCAGCTATAGTCGAAGATGGCCAAGTCGTTAATATTGTATTGGTTGATAATCAGCAATTTTCGGAGAACATGAGTTGGGTGTTTTTGGGCGCTAATTCTCATGTAGGTATTGGCTATTTCTATGACGATTCAAGTGGTTATTTTACTGCGCCAGATCAACCTGAATTCGAAGAATCTACATCTGTAATTCCCGAATAGATAACCACGCTCCAAGCAGAGCTACAGCTCATTGAAGACGGCCTGCTGCAAGCCGTGAACGACGCGATCGAAATACTGCCTGAGCCGGAGCGATCAAAAGCCAGAGCCAAGTGGCATAAAATCCGCTATATTTATAGGGATGATCCGCTATTGGCCCTATTGCTCGTTGATGGAGTAGGGGAAAGCCAAGAGCAGGTGGGTGCTATGTTTGTAAATTCAAGTGAAATTTAATATTTTTATTTGATTTTTGGTTTTTTCTAAATTTTAAGGTGGCTTATATTCTACTGTCGGGCGGTTTATGTTTTGCAGTCAGCCGTGTGTTGTAATTTACCGTAACTTTTCTTTGTTTAGAGATTTTTATTTATTTATGTTTTTTGTTCATATCGTGGGGTTTTATGAGTTTTAATTCTTTAGATGATCTGCCTTTGATGAAAGATATCGAGATGGATCTTCCTAACCGATCCGACAGCCAGGATCAGTTTACAGATAAGGCAAACCGATTCTTTGCCTCCCTGCCTGAGTGGCAGCAATCACTCTCCAACTTTGGTGGCTGGATTCAATCTACAGCGCAGCAAACCAGTGATTTGCGGGATGAAGTAGAACAGTTTAAAGAGAACAGTGAGCTGCAGGTCGATCTTGCTAAGGTTGAGGTTCAAAATTGCCAAGCTGAAGTGGAAGGTGCTAAGCAGCAGGCTGATCGTTCTTTATCTGAAGCTGATCGAGCACAACAGCAAGCTGATCGTGCTCAGATGCATCAGCAATCTGCAGAGGTTGCTGCGGCTGCGGCAGGCAGTGCGCCTGGTTTACCGACGTTAACCGGCAAAGCTAACCAAGTGCTAACGGTTAATTCGGCTGGTGATGGTGTACACTGGCGCCAGTCGGGGAGGGTGGGTGATATTTTAGAGACGGCTGGCTCTCCACCGCCAGGTTATTTGCCGATGAATGGCGGCGAATATCGTGCTGCTGATTATCCTGAGCTAGCTCAATTAATGCCTACTGTGTGGTGGGAGAAAGTTGAGTCATTTGATACACCGGTCAACTCTGATTTGAACACGACTGTGTACTTAGGTGAAAACTGCTGGTTATGTTATAGAAATGGTTATACTGACAGGCCCGCATTTTACAGCAATAACAATGGGAAAAGCTGGCAAAGGCTTGATCATATTTTTCCGCAGTTACAGGGTGTAAATATATATGACCTGAATGCAAACCCAAAAAGTGGAATTGTTGTATTTCGTGCACAAGGCGGCGGATTTTCTAATAATCAGTTACAACGAACAAACCTGAATTTCGAAAATATCACCAAGGTTTTTTCCGCTAGCAGCAATGCTGGAGGTTTTCTCCGATGCAGCCCAAATGCCTTAACTCCTGAATGGGTGTGGGTGAATACAAACTCTGTACATTATGCAAGCCGAGACGATGGTATTAGTTGGGAGCAGCCAAGCCGTTTCAGCCACTCGAGTAATAAAGATTTTGCTCCGACCACCTCTGGGTGGCTTATTTCGAGTACAGCAGGAGCAGCATGCATTTCATCATTGTTCCAAACTAATGAAAGTTGTATTTATAGAGATTATATATATAACCATAGGCCAAACTTTCTTTCTGATTATTATACAGATGAGTCCTATGTCTATCAGAATGGTAATTCACTGCCTATTTTTAGAGGGAATGCTGAGACCGGTTTTTGTAGTGTCCCAAAGGGAGACTACAATATGTACAATGCATTTCTAGGAACCGCTGGAATTATTCTTGCTTCTCATTCCTATGGAATTATGGTCTACCACCATGAGCGTGAAATTCGCCTTCTAAATGATGGCCCGCCACTCAGCTTCGGAGAGTACAATACGTCTTTTAATCCAGAAGATGAGACAGTTGTGGTTTGTAATGGAAGCTCGATCTTCAGAATTGGCCCGGACTTAGATCGAAAACTCTTCATTCCTCGCAGACATTCAGATGTCGGCGGGATCTATATTAAAGCACTATCTTAGATGATTCTTACATACTAATAGCTAATATATGATTTTAGCTATTCGTTTCAATCTTGAC
This sequence comes from Bacterioplanes sanyensis, assembly GCF_002237535.1. GTDB lineage: Bacteria > Pseudomonadota > Gammaproteobacteria > Pseudomonadales > Oceanobacteraceae > Bacterioplanes > Bacterioplanes sanyensis_A. Next base: position 823,726 of record NZ_CP022530.1, on the reverse strand, counting down.
TGTCTATCACTGCAACGCAATGGTTGTCTAAATGAAAAACAATAACAACACCTCCAACCCCGCCACTAGCACCTTCGAACGGGTGTTCTATCGCTATATCGCTTGGTTTCCAATCTTGGTGTTACCAGCGCTGGTATGGGAGATGATGGCCAGTGGCCAGCAGGGAATGGGCATTATCATTGCCTTGATGCATGCGGTATTGGTATTTCGTTTTGTGCAGGTGGTGGATGTGGCCAGCTGGTTTGGCAAAAAGCGAAACAAAGAATAGATTTGAGCGGGGGCCGGGTGCCCCCGCTTTTTTATGCCTGCGTCAGTGCCATTTCGACGGTTGACGCAGACGCAGTGCGTTCTATTAACGCTCTGCCAACGCTGCTTTGGCCCGGCCTGCTGCCGCACGCACCTGGTTTGGTGCGGTACCGCCAATATGGTCGCGGGCAGCAACCGAGCCCTCCAGAGTTAATACCTCAAACACATCGTCGCTGATTTGCTCAGAGAATTGCTGCAGTTCTTGCAACGCCATATCGCTTAAGTCTTTGCCGCTTTCAATGCCATAGGCCACTGCCTTGCCGACAATTTCATGGGCGTCGCGGAAGGGAATGCCTTTACGCACAACGTAGTCGGCCAAATCGGTAGCGGTAGAGAAACCGCGCTTGGCCGCTTCATACATGCTGTCTTTTTTCGCTTGCAGGTGCGGCGCCATATCGGCAAACGCTCGCAGGCTGTCGCGCAGGGTATCGACGGTGTCGAACAGCGGCTCTTTGTCTTCTTGGTTGTCTTTGTTGTAGGCCAGTGGCTGCGACTTCATCAGGGTCAACAACGAAATCATATGGCCGTATACGCGGCCAGTTTTGCCACGCACCAGCTCGGGTACGTCTGGGTTTTTCTTTTGCGGCATGATCGACGAGCCAGTGCAAAAGCGATCTGGCAAATCAATAAACTGGAACTGCGCCGATGCCCACAACACCAACTCTTCGGAGAAGCGCGACATATGCATCATGATCATCGCCGCCACACTGGTAAATTCAATGGCGAAGTCGCGGTCTGAGACGGAGTCCAGGCTGTTTTCTGTCGGGCGCTCAAAGCCCAATAGCTCGGCGGTGTAGTGGCGATCAATGGGGTAGGTGGTGCCCGCCAGTGCAGCTGCGCCGAGTGGCAGAATATTGATGCGCTTGCGGCAGTCCATCAGGCGGCTGTAGTCGCGCTGCAGCATTTCGTTCCAGGCCAATAAATGATGGCCAAAGGTCACCGGCTGCGCCGTTTGCAAATGGGTAAAGCCCGGCATAATGGTGTCGGCTTCTTGCTCGGCCAAGTCAATCAGGCCTTGCTGCAAACGTGTTAGCTCGGATGCGATGACGTCAATTTCATCACGCAGGTAGAGGCGAATATCGGTGGCGACCTGGTCGTTGCGCGAGCGGCCGGTGTGCAGCTTTTTGCCGGTGATGCCGATTTTTTGCGTTAGTGCCGCTTCGATGTTCATGTGCACATCTTCCAGCTCGACCGACCAGTTAAAGTCGCCGCGCTCGATTTCAATGCGCACTTCTTCTAGGCCGCGAATAATGTCGTCGCGCTCGGTTTCGCTTAATACGCCGACTTTGCACAGCATCTTGGCGTGGGCAATGGAGCCTTGAATGTCTTGGCGGTACATGCGCTGATCAAAGCTGACGGAAGCGGTGTAGCGAGCGACAAACGCATCGGTCGGTTCGGAAAAACGGCCACCCCAGGAGGCATTGGTCTGATCAGTCATGGCGCACCTTTTTAATAATCTCGGTTAATAATGTCGGTAAATTGCGTCGGTTGATTGTGTCGGTTGATCGTGTCGGCATTCAATTGCGGTGGCTGAGTATAGCGGCAGAGAGGTAGGCGACCCAATAGCGCTGTTGGCTCTCTTCGTAGCGCTAACGGCTCTGCAAACTGAGCGGCAAGCCACCAAATTGGCGCCGGCGGCCTTGCTAGGCAGGCTAACTGTGGCGAGACTGAAAACCATCGTGATTGTGTGAGTGTTGCCGTGAAGCCGTTATCGCCTGTGGATAGCAGCCCGTCCAAAGCCGAGCTGGACGCCTTTTTTCTGCCTGATTTGTGCAATACCCGCGCGGTGATTCTGCTGCTCGGCGTTACCGAAGCGCTGGTGCTGGCATTGACCTTGGTCGAAACCGGGCTGGAGCACTTTTCGCTGCAGCGCTTTTCGTTGGTGTCGTTTTTTGCGCTGTGGGTGGCGCTTTTGTCGGTGGCCCTGTTGTGTCAGCTGCGACGATTGATGGCGCGGCGCAGTGTGGCGTTGGCCAGCACCGCCGCCATGTTAGTGACGCAGCTGGTAACGCTGGTGGTGAGCCTCGGCAGTGAGTGGTTTTGGCCGCTGAATCAATCACCCACCGATTGGCTGTGGGTACTGCGCAATCAGCTGATTGCCGCCATTTTTGCCGCCATGGCGCTGCGCTATTTTTACGTGCAAAGCCAGTGGCGCCAGCAAGCACAAGCCGAATTGCGTTCACGCTTGGCGGTGCTGCAAGCCAACATTCGCCCGCACTTCTTTTTTAACACCCTCAATACCGTGGCCTCATTGATCGTGGTCGACCCAGACAAAGCCGAGCAAATGCTGGTTGATCTGGCGCGGCTGTTTCGTGCGGTACTGAAAGCCGACGATCGCCTGGTGCCATTGGCCACCGAGTTGCAGCTGGGGCGCGGTTATCTGGACATCGAACAGGTGCGCTTGGGCGAGCGCATGAAGCTCTACTGGCCCGAGCATGACGAACTGCCCGACATTCAGGTCCCGCAATTATTGCTGCAGCCGTTGCTGGAAAATGCCGTCTATCATGGCGTACAGCCACGTCGGCAAGGCGGAGAGATTCGTGTGACTGTGCATAGCCGCACAGACAGCTGCCGCATTGTGATCGATAATAGTTGCCCAGAAAAACCCGTCGCCAGCGAGGGCAATCGCATGGCGCAAAATAATATTCGTGCCCGCTTGCAAGCGGTGTACGACGGCGAAGCGCAGCTGCAAGCCGAGCACTTGGGCAGCCACTATCGCACCACGCTGATACTACCGAGGAAGGCAACATGACTTATCGCGTCATGCTGGTAGACGATGAACCTCTGGCGCGGGAGCGCCTAAAGCGTCTGCTGCTGGAACATGACAACTTTGACTGGGTGGCCGAAGCCGGCGACGGCGCGTCAACGGTGGAGTGGCTGCGCGATAACCCGGTCGACTTGGTATTGCTCGATATTCAAATGCCCGAACTGGACGGCCTGCAAACTGCCGCCCAGTTGCAACAGTTGCCCAACCCGCCATTAGTGGTGTTTTGCACCGCCTATGAAGAGCACGCGCTGCAGGCGTTTTCAGTGCAAGCGCTGGATTACCTACTCAAGCCAGTGGGCAAAGAAAACCTATCACGGGCGCTGCAACGTGCCAGCCAGTGGCTGCAGCAAAACCCCGAGCGGGTAGCACCCAGCAGCGGAGCTCGTACGCATTTAAGCGCTCGCACGCACTCGGGTTTGCAGCTGATTCCGGTGGAAGAGGTGCTGTTTTTTACCGCCGACCACAAATACGTGAGTGTTTATCACGAGGGCGGTGACACGCTTATCGACGACTCGCTGCGCCAGCTGGAAGACGAGTTTGGCGAGCGTTTTCTGCGCATTCATCGCAGCACGCTAGTGGCGCGCTCACGCATTGAGCGGCTGGAGTCACAACCCGGTGGTGGCCAATGTTTGTATTTGCGTGGCCACGATGAGGGCATCCCGGTCAGTCGTCGCCATGTACCCATGGTGCGCCGCGCCATGCGCGAACTGTAAGCGGTTGCTGGGTTTGCATCGCCGAGCTTTAGACTGGGGCGCCTCTGAATAATTCGGTGCCCGCTCTGGATCACCAGAGGGGTTTAGATCACGAAGCCGGTTTGCCGTTCTAGCCAGCTACAGCAAAAATCTCGCCGTTTAACCCCATCACCGCCACTACCGAGCTGCAACACAGCGTTGCTGAATTGGCGTTCCCTACGCGCGCTTTTGTCGCAGCACTGCCCCCAAGCCACGTGGTACGGTAGCCACTGTTGCGACCTTGCCACTTCCCCACATTTCTATACAGGCCGCGACGCCGGCAACTTTGGCATAATTTGTCCTGCAGGACAGAGAGTTGTGAATAGCCCCTACAGGAATGCGGGTTATTCAGAACTTTCTCACTTCGGAGGCATTATGGAAACGCTTGATGCGTTAATGCTGGCTCGGGCGCAATTTGGCGCCAACATTACCTTCCACATTCTGTTCCCTACCATCACCATCGCGCTGGGCTGGGTGCTGTTGTTCTTCAAGCTGAAGTTCAACCGCAGCGGTGACGACCAATGGATGGCCGCCTATCAGTTCTTCGTTAAGGTGTTTGCGTTGTGCTTTGCGCTGGGCGTGGTGTCCGGCATCACCATGTCGTTCCAGTTTGGCACCAACTGGCCGGGCTTTATGGAAACCGTCGGCAATATTGCCGGCCCCTTGCTGGCCTATGAAATTCTGACGGCGTTTTTCATGGAGGCGGTGTTCCTCGGCATCATGTTGTTTGGTGTTAACCGGGTGTCGAATCGGGTGCACACCATAGCCACGCTGTTGGTGGCCGTGGGAACAACACTGTCGGCTTTCTGGATTTTGGTGCTCAACAGCTGGATGCACACGCCCGCCGGGTTTGAAATGCGTGACGGCGTTGCTCATGCGACGGACTGGTGGGCGATTATCTTTAACCCGTCCATGCCCTATCGCTTGGCGCACATGCTGATGGCCTCTGGCTTGACCGCCGCCTTCTTGATTGCTGGTTTGAGCGCTTATCGCTGGTTGCGTGGCGACCGCTCGGGCGGTGTGAAAGCGGGGTTAAGGACCGGTGTTTTCCTCGCGGCGGGTCTGATTCCGCTGCAGATCTTCATGGGCGATTTGCACGGCCTCAATACCCTTGAGCATCAGCCGCAAAAAGTGGCGGCAATGGAAGGCCTGTGGCAAACCGAGCAAGGCGCTGGGCTACGTTTATTTGCCATTCCTGATGCCGAGCAGCAAACCAACCATTTTGAAATCGTTATTCCGAATCTGGCCAGTCTGATTCTGACCCACGACTGGAATGGCGAACTCAAGGGGCTGGAAGCGTTTGAGCACCATCCGCCGATGGCGCCGGTATTTTATGCCTTCCGGATTATGGTCGGCGTTGGTGTGCTGATGTTGCTGGTGTCTTGGGTCGGAGCCTGGCAGATCAAACGCCAGGGCGAGCCTAAACCTTGGCTGGCGAAAGTGCTGGTGGCCATGACCTTTGCTGGTTGGGTGGCGACGGTAGCGGGCTGGTACACCACGGAAATCGGCCGCCAGCCTTGGTTGGTGCAGGACGTATTACTCACCGCCGATGCCGCGTCTGACGTCGCTGCTGGCATGATCGCGACCACCTTAACCGGCTATCTGATTTTGTACGCACTGCTGATCAGTGCCTTTATCGGCACCCTGTTTTACATGGGGCGTCGCGCCGGGCGTTTGCCGGAGCCGACCTCCGAGCAAGCCAAACCCCTGGCCGGTGCGTTTCAGCAGGAGGGCGCGTAATGGAACTGTTAGCCACTGAAGGCCACTGGTTGGCCGTCGCTTTTGCCGTGTTGATGGGATTGTCGATCCTGTTGTACGTGATTCTGGACGGCTATGACCTCGGCGTCGGCATGCTGATGGCGCGCGCTGACGATGAGCAAAAAGACCGTATGATCGCCTCCATCGGACCGTTTTGGGACGCCAACGAAACCTGGCTGGTGCTCAGTGTGGGTTTGTTGCTGGTGGCTTTTCCTGCCGCCCACGGGGTGATTTTGTCGGAGCTGTACTTACCCGCGACGCTGATGCTAATGGCGCTGATTTTGCGCGGCGTGTCTTTTGATTTTCGCGCCAAGGCGCGCTCACAGCACAAGCAGCGCTGGGATCGCACCTTCTTTATTGGCTCGCTGCTGGCGGCGCTGACACAAGGCTACATGCTCGGTTTGTACATCATGGGCTTTGAGTCGTCCTCATCGGCGACCGTGTTTGCGCTGCTGGTGGCGGTATCGTTGGCGGCGGGCTATTGCCTGATGGGCGCGACCTGGCTGGTGATGAAAACCGAGGGCGAGCTGCAGCAACGCGCAGTGCGCTGGGCGCGCATCAGTTTGTGGCTGACGGCGCTGGGCATCGTCAGTATCTCGCTGGTGACGCCGTTGGTGAATGAGCGCATCTTTAGCAAGTGGTTCAGCATGCCGGAAATCATACTGCTGGCACCGATTCCACTGCTGACGGGGCTTTTGGTGTTGGCGCTGGATCGCCTGCTGGCGGGCATGCCGTATCGCCACGATCGCTTTTATCGTTGGCCGTTCTGGCTGGCGGGCGGCATGTTCGCGCTGTGTTTCCAGGGCTTGGCGTACAGCTTCTACCCGTACGTTGTACCTGAGCAGATGACCATTTACGGCGCCGCCGCGAGCCCCGAGTCGCTGTGGATCATCTTTATCGGCGCGCTGCTGGTGCTACCGTGCATCATTGGTTACACCATCTTTGCTTACCGCGTGTTTAGCGGCAAAGCGCAGGAGCTGAACTACTACTGACGGCAGTCATTTCGGTTGCGGCCATGGCGCTGGTATCATCAGCGCCATCAGCTGGCAGCGCTGTCGCTGCTGGCACCGCACGTTTAAGGATTGTTATGACCGCCGTTACCCATCTGCGAATTGCTACCCGCAAAAGTCCGCTGGCCATGTGGCAGGCTGAACACATTCAGGCACGCCTGCAAGCGCTGCACCCTGGTCTGACCATTGAGCTGGTGACCTTCACGACGCAAGGCGACAAAATCCTCGATACGCCGCTGGCCAAAATCGGTGGCAAGGGGCTGTTCGTCAAAGAGCTGGAAAACGCCATGCTGGCAGGCGATGCCGACATCGCCGTGCACTCGATGAAAGACGTGCCGATGGAATTTCCGCCGGGCCTGGAGTTGGGCGTCATTTGCGAACGTGAAAGCCCGCTGGATGCGTTTGTCTCCAATCGCTACACCAGCCTGGACGATCTGCCAGAAGGCGCGGTGTTGGGCACCTCCAGTTTACGCCGCCAATGTCAGGCACAGCAGCTGCGCCCTGACTTGGAGGTCAAAACCCTGCGCGGCAACGTGCAAACTCGTCTCGGCAAACTCGATGCCGGTGAATACGACGCCATCATTCTGGCGGCCTCTGGTCTGATTCGCCTGGAGATGCAAGATCGCATTGCCAGCTATATGCCAGCAGAACAGTCGTTACCCGCCGGTGGCCAGGGCGCCTTGGGCATTGAATGGCGTGCCAATGACACCGCCATTCAGCAGCTGTTACAACCATTGCAACACCAGCCAACGGCTGGCTGTGTGCTGGCTGAGCGAGCGCTCAACCGGCGCTTGCAAGGTGGTTGTCAGGTACCGATTGCGGCCTACGCCACCCTCGATGGCGAGCAATTGCATTTGCGCGGTTTGGTCGGCAGTGTCGATGGCACGCGCATGTTGCGCACTGAGCAAACTGGCCCCGTCAGTGATTGCGAGGCGATTGGCATTCGAGCAGCCGAGCACCTGTTAGAGCAAGGCGCGGGCGATATCTTGAAAGACGTATACGGTCATCAGGTCGACTGATGCAGGTGGTGGTGACCCGGCCTGCGGGTCAGCAGCAAGCACTGATGGAGGCGTTGTCACAACTGGGGGTGACGCCATTGCATCGCCCGCTGATGCGTATTGAAGCGCTGGCGTCCAACGCCACACTCAGGCAGAGTATGATCGACTTGGATCACTACCAAGCCGTGATTGCTATCAGTCGCAATGCGGCGGAGCATGGCCTGCGCTGGATGGATGAGTTCTGGCCTCAGCCGCCGGTGGGCATCGACTGGTACGCCGTCGGCCCAACCACCGCCGAGGTGCTGCAGCAGGCCGGCCTGCGTGTGCGCATGCCGATGCAGCAGTTCGACAGTGAAGGTTTGCTGGCACTGGCCAGTTTGTCGGCCAAACGCGTCACCGGTACTAAGGTATTGATTTGGCGCGGCGTCGGTGGCCGCGAAACCCTGGCCTCTGTGCTGCGACAACGCGGGGCGCAGGTCGACTACGCCGAGTTGTATCAACGCCTCGCGGTAACCGATCAAGACTGGCCACAGGTATTAGCGTCGCGGCCGTTGTTGCTGTTGAGCAGCAGTCAGGCACTGGATATTGTGTCTGCACAGGTCCCAGACCTAGCACAGCGCATCGCCGCTTTGGTGGTACCCAGTGAACGTGCGGCAACGCAAGCCAGAGCGCAGGGCATCACCACGATTCAAGCCGCCAGTGCGCGCGATGAGGACATGCTGGCCAGTGTTGGCCAATGGTTGCATAACGATTAACACACTGCCAATGACGGCAGCCAGACAAGGAAACCGACTGTGAGCGAACGCACCCCTTCTTCTGACCAGGAGCCGTCCAAGCAACAGGACGAGGCCAAGCCACAGGCTAACAGCACAGACCCGGCCGCGCCGAGCAGCGACTCCGCAGACAGTGCTGCCACTGGCAGTGACAGCGCAGCGCTAGAAACGCCGCTGGCCAGCGCCGATGCTGCCGTTACTGGGGCCGCTGCTAGCAGCACCGATAGCGCAGGCGGTGCTAAAGAGAACAACGCTAAAGAAAACGACGCTACAGACAACGACGCTAAAGCAAACAGCGCCAAAGAAAATGGCGCCAAAGAATCCCCGCAAGGCAAAAATAAGCCATTGCAGACTAACGCTGCCGCAATCAAGCGCGGCCCGCACCCACTATCGTGGATCAATCTGGTACTGATGCTCGGCTTGTTTGCTGTGGCCGGATACGCGGCTTGGCTGGGTTGGCAGCAACAGCAGCAAACGGCGGCCGAACTGGCGGTGGTGAAAGACCGTCTGCAACAAACACAGCAGCAATCCGGTGAAATTCGCCAGCAAGAACAGCAATTGCAGCAGCAAACTGGACAGCTGCTAGCCGATATCGCCGCAGTGCGTCAGCAGATCGAACACAACAGTGACCGCTTGGCTAAGTTGCCGGGCGCTGAGCGCCAGGACTGGCTGCTGGCGGAAGCCGAGTACTTGTTGCGTCTGGCCAATCAACGGTTACAACTGGAACGTGACTGGAGTGGTGCGCTGAGCATGTTACAGGCGGCCGACAATGTGCTGGTCGAAACCCGCAACCCTGCCATGAACCCAGTTCGGGCTTCGATCGCCAGTGAAATTCAGGCGCTGCGTGCGGTGCCTGCACTGGACAGCGTGGGGGCCGTGTATCGACTGCAAAGCCTGCAACAGTCGCTGCAAGATTTGCCGTGGCTACCAGAAAAGCTCAAGCGCCCAGATATCCAGCTGCAAATCGGTACCACCACAGAGTCACAGCCGTGGTACTGGCAGCTGTGGGACAGCGTGTATGACGCCTTTACTAGCATGGTGCGTATTCGCCAGCGCGATGTGGCCATGGAAGCACCGCTCACGCCCGATCAGTTTTACTACCTGCAGCAAAACATGCACCTGATGTTGGAGCAGGCGCAGGTGGCGTTGTTGCGTCAGGAAACCTCCTTGTATCAACACAGCTTGCAGCGTGTGGAGAAGTGGCTCGACCAATACCTGATGGCTGAAGACGAGCGCAGCGCCGCCGTGCGCACCACTCTGACAGAGTTGCAACAATGGCAAGTGGCGCCAGCGGCACCGGATATCTCGGCTTCGTTGCAACAGCTACGACAGCTGGTGGAACAGCAACGTCGTGGCACTGTGGTGCCAGCGCAGCCAGCCGCACAGGAGCCTGCGCTATGAAAACCTGGTTTGCGTTTTTACTGCTGACCCTAGGCGTTGGTCTGGTCGCTGGCAGTTGGGTCAGCTTGGATTCTGGTTATGTGTTGATCAGCTGGCACACCTACACCATGGAAACCACAGTGTGGGCGTTTTGCTTGTTGCTGTTGCTGTTGATGGCGTTGCTGTATGTGCTGGTGCGTCTGAGCCTGGTGATGTTGGGCAATGATTTCCGCTTCAATGAATGGCGCCGGCAACGTAAGCTGCAGCGCGCACGGCGCATGACGACACGCGGTCTACTGAACTTGGCCCAGGGCCAATGGCGCACCGCCGAGCGGCAACTGGCCGGCTCCGCCGAACATGCCGACACGCCGTTAATTAACTATTTGGCCGCTGCACGGGCAGCGTACGAGCAAGGGAAACACGATCACACCGATGAGCTGTTAAACGCCGCCAGCCAAAGTACCAAAGGTTCCGAGTTGGCGGTGGGCATTTCCCATGTGCAGCTGCTGCAATCCCGTGGCCAGCTAGAGCAAGCGCTGGCGGTGCTGTTAAAACTGCGCAGCCAGCACCCTAAACATGCTTATGTGCTGAAACTGTTGGTGAAAACTTACCAAGAGTTGGAAGATTGGGTCGCGCTGAACGATTTGTTACCGGTATTGCGCAAAGCCACCAAGATTCCTGCCGAAGAATTAAAAGCGCTGGAAGAGAAGGTGCAACTGCAGTTGTTGCAGCGTGCTGCCAAAGGCCATCATGACGATGTATCGGCCGAGTTAAAGCAGGTGTACCGCGACATGCCTCGTCACTGTCGTTACAGCTATAAAATATTGTTGCTGTATGTCGAGCTGCTGGCGGAGCAGGGCAACGATATTCTGGCTGAAGCGGAATTACGCGGTGCCCTTAAAAATGTTTGGCACGATGATTTGATTCATTGGTTTGGACGATTAAAAGGCGAAGATACGAAAAAGCAGCGCCTGTTTGCCGAACAGTGCCTGAAGGAGCGCCCGAATGATCCGGTATTGTTGTTAGCACTGGCACGTTTGACGATACGCCAGCAAGACTTGGATAAAGCGCGTGAATACCTGCAAACAGCGCTGCGTATTAAGGGCCTGCCAGAATTGCATGCGGAAATGGCGCAAGTCATGCTGCAAGAAGGTGATCAAGCCGGTGCTTGTAAACACTTCCAGTTGGCGCTGCGCACTGCGTAGCGCTCGCTGGATTAACAACCCTGTTTGCGCCGTTTGTGGTGACTCACTGTCCATGCGATTCATACTTAAGCGACTCATTTCAGGCTAATAAAAAAATAGCTGGCAGCCGTATTCAGGTTAACCAATTCAACCGTTCACGGGCTGTTTGAGTTCGCTGTCTTCCTCCAACCATTGTTGGCGAATATCTAAAATACTGTCCATGTTATCCACAAACGGATCGATCAAGCCCGGATCAAAATGCTGCCCGGATTGAGAGCGTAAAAATTCAATAGCTCGGTCGATTTCCCAGGCAGACTTATAGGGACGCGCTGTGGTCAATGCATCGAACACATCGGCAATGGCAACAATACGAGCTTCCAGTGGTATTTCCGTGCCTTTCAAGCCTCTTGGATAACCGCTACCGTCCCACTTTTCATGATGGGTGTAGGCAATCATGGCTGCCATATTGAGTATTGGAGAGTGATGGGCACCAATAATTTCGTAGCCGATACGCGGGTGCTGGTGCATCAGTGCCCATTCCTCTGCATCTAACTTTCCCGGTTTACGCAAAATATGATCAGGAATGCCGATCTTACCAATGTCGTGCATCGGCGCTGCCTGACATATCATGCTGCAGATTTTTTCTGGCAGGCCAATCGCTTTCGCCAATGTTTCTGAATATTTCGCCATACGAATAACGTGGCGGCCAGTTTCGTTATCACGATACTCCGCTGCATGACCAAGGCAATGTATCACCGCTAAACAGATTTCATTAAGTTCTTCGGCACTGACTAACGACAAATGATTTTTGACCCGTGCGCGCACAATGTCAGGATGGAAGGGCTTGGTAATATAATCGACAGCATTGTGCTCAAATCCTAATGTTTGCTCCTCCACACTACTAATGGCGGAAATAAAGATGATCGGAATGGCCGCAGTCTCAGCCTTTGATTTAAGTATTTCGGCCACCTCATAGCCGTCCTTTCCTGGCATCATAATGTCCAGCAATATCAAATCTGGAGTTAATCTTGTTGCTAGCTCAATGGCATTGTCTCCATCTCTGGAGAAAACGATGCGGTAGTCGTCTTGCAGAGCGCTGGCCAATAGATGCAAGTTCTCTTTTTCGTCATCCACAGCGAGAATGCAAGGTTCATTTCGGATCTTGACGGACAGTTGCTGGATTAGGTTATTCATCCTGATTCTCCTATCCTTTGGCGGTCTGAGGTTGATGTAACAGGCGCTCGAGTTCTTCCAACGCTAGGCCGTAATCGAGGTCCATGATTAAGTCAGCGATCTGTTGCAGTTCTGCCTGCTGTTGAGGGTTGGTGGTGGCGTCGAGCAATGCTTGTACCGCATGACTGGCAGCCATGTCCTGATCGATCAAACTGGTGCGCAAGCACTCCTGTAGAGTACTGATATCTTTGCTGGCGCTTGTGTTGTAGTGGACTTGTGCATCGTCTCCATGACTCAGGTGAGGGCGGACTTGCAGCAGCTGACGCTGCAAATCTCCAACCGCTTTCTGTAGCGACGTCATCAAACTATCCAACTCGCTGCTATCGATGCACCCAGATGTCAGAAGATCATTTAGCCCGCTAGCAGTTTCAAACAATGGATGAATCAGCAGATTGCCAGAGGTGCCTTTTAAGCTGTGTGCCCTTTCTTGCGCGCCTTCAACATTGTTCTCAGAAATCAGCTCCGGAATATCGCGCACCGCCCGGTCGGCCTGCTCCAAAACACCCTCCAATAAATGCAATAGTAATCGGCCGTTGCCATTGAGGCGGCTAAGTGCGTGGCGGACATTGGCGGGCATGGCGTCGTCTACCTGAGTTTCACTTGGGTTTTCATCCACTGGGTTAGTGGGCTCTACCAGCGGCGCAGCAACCAGCGTCTCGGCGGGGGAATCTGGCGCAACGTATTGCAATAAGCAGTGCAACATTTGTGTGGGGTCGATGGGTTTGGTCAGAAAATCATCCATACCCGATTCGATGCACATATCGCGGTGTTTTTTCATTGCATTGGCGGTCATGGCAACAATAGGGGTCGAGCGCCATTGCCGTTTTTTACGAATTTCCCGCGTTGCTTCCAAGCCATCCATGACGGGCATATGTACGTCCATCAAGATTAAATCCAGCTCTTCAGGCGTATGCTGATTGATGTAGTCGAGTGCTAACCCGCCATTGCTCGCGATGGCAACCGTAGCGCCCATGCTTTCTAGTATGGCTTTGGCGACTTCTTGATTGGGCTCATGATCTTCCACCAATAACAGCCTTACACCGATAAGAGGCTTGGTTGCATGTTGCCCTATCTGTTGTGTGGTATGGCCCAGAAAACTGCTTATTACATTAAACAGTTCCGAAGCTGTGACGGGCTTGGTTAGCAGGCTATCAATGACTTCGTAAGCATCTTGTTCCTTCAATAGCTCTATGCCATAGGCTGTGGTCATTACTATTACCGGATCAACGGTTCCTGTCATCGATTTAATGTTTTCAGCAACTGACAGACCGTCCATATCGGGTAACCACCAGTCCAGCAATATGAAGTCATAACAGCTACCTTCATGTAACCGGGTTTTACATAGCTCCAGTGCCTCCTGCCCTGATTGCGCCGTTGTGCAACGGCAGCCAAACTCTTCCAGGGTGAGAGTCGTCATCTCCAAGGACTTTTGATGATCATCAACAACCAGGATGCTCAACTTCTCGAAGTGGATGCGCTCCTGATTGTAGATCACTTCACGATCACTTTGCTCCAGTGGCAACGTCACTGAAATAGAAGAGCCGACGCCCAGAGCGCTTTGTATATCCAATGTACCCTGCATCAGCTGAGTCAGCTGTTTGACGATGGTTAAACCCAAACCGGTACCGCCAAATCGTCTGGTGGTGGAATTATCGGCCTGTTCAAAGGGCTTGAATATTTTATCGATGGTGGATTGGCTCATGCCGACACCGGTGTCACGAACGGTGAACTTGATGAGTGGAGATTTTTCCTCGTTCTGCTGTGCATCAATCAACAATGAAATCATGCCACTGTCGGTAAATTTAATGGAGTTGTTGATTAAGTTAGTCAGTATTTGACTCAAACGCAGAGGATCACCTTTCAAACTGGTCGGTATCGCAGGATTCAATTTAACCACTAGCTCAATGTCTTTGTCTTTGATAAGGCTATTGGAGAAGTTCATGATGTCGTCGAGAACTTTCTCCAGATTGAAATCAATACGCTCAATGGCAAGTTTTCCAGCCTCAATTTTTGAGTAATCCAGTATGTCGTTGATCACTCCTAGCAATGATTTAGCGGCACTGTCGATTTTCTTAAGCTGCTCAGAAGTGTCGGTAGGGAGCTCCTCTTGCTGAAGAATATACAGCAAGCCAATAATGACATTCATCGGCGTGCGTATTTCATGACTCATGTTGGCGAGAAACTCGCTTTTGGCATTGGTCGCAGCTTCGGCTGAGTTCTTTGCTTCGATCAGTTCTTGAGTTCGTTTTTTAACGGTTTCCTCTAGCAATTGGCTTTGGCATCGTAGCTCTTCTTCAAGCCGTTTACGTGCCGAAATATCAGAGACCGTGGCCAGGACTGAGCGCTCACAATGACCTTCTAGAATGGCTAGGCCGACCTCAACCGGAAAGGTACTGCCGTCTTTACGTTTTCCAAAAATGCCATCTAAATCCTTCATCGATCGAAGAAATGGCTTTTCAACGTACTCTTTTCTGAATTTTTCATGGGAGCCGCGTCTATCCTCGGGCAGCAGAATATCCACGGGAGCACCAACCAGTTCATTGCGAGCGTAGCCGAACATCAATGTGATAGCGTCATTGACTCGGGTAATATTGCCCTCTTCATCGGTGGTAATCAGGCCATCAGGGATGCTATCAATCACTTTATTCGCGTATGCTTCGCTCGATTTTAGCTGTAGCTCTCGTTCTTTGACTCGTTGCTGCAGTAGAGTAAGCGAATGGCTGACGTTATGAATTTCTTCGTCGCTACTGACGGGTACGGAGGCATTATAGTTACCTCTCGATATTTCCAACGCAGCGTCAGACAATCTACGCAGTGGTATGAGCTGGCGTGCAAGCAACCAGGCCAACGGAAACAATACGATTAATATCAGCGCTGAGGTGGAATACACGACCGTTGATATTAATGGATAAATTTGTTCCTGCACCTTATTCTGCGGTAGGTAGTAGTAAAAGTGGATGCTGCGTTCGGTGTCCAATGGGTCGAATTTGATATCTCGTGCGAGTATGTAGCCTTCTGGATTTTCCATGTATAAAAGGCTGGTATGTGTCTCTGAATTAAACTGTCTTAGATGAGGGAATGTGTCCTCGACTCGAAACGGCCTGTTGAGTTCAGAGCCGTAAAGATAATTTTTATCTGGGTGGTGTAGCCAATCTCCTTTTTCGTTGGTTATATACAACTGACCATCAAGGTAGTGGAGCTTTTGCATTGAAAATGATTCAATGCTTTTTATGAAATGATTAAGATTCAGGTTGATTATCACCACGCCAAAGTGTTCACCGTTGGCGCCTAATACTGGTGTTGCAACACGTATAACTGGTGTATGCGGCCTTTGTATCTCACCATTTTCTTTGTTTAGATTAATCTCAGAAAGATACACTTCCCCTGGTCGGTATGACTTTGATTCGATGAAGTAGACTCGATCCCCTTTGGATTGTAATTGATCACCGGTAATCGTCGATATTCTTCCTGATTGATTATCTACTCTGACGATTTCACGACCATTTCTTGGCGATCCAATGAACCGCATTTGTAGATATTCAGGGCGGTTTTCGATGATGGCGATAAAAATTGTTTGCAGACGTTTCTGCCAAGTAGCCAGAGAATCTCCACTGATTGGGTCGATACCACCGTTGTCCAATGCGCTAATGATGCTGTTGATCGGTGGCGTTCGCGACATAGAGACCACGTCTTTACTGGCATCGTCAATCAGTTTCAAAAGCTGACTGCTCTGGATTTGTGATAGGTAGTCGAGGTTCTTCTCTTGTTGCAAAAGAAAGGCTTTCGTTTCACGTTTTCCGGTGACATACAGAATCACCGCTGTCACCATCAGCGCCAGCACCAGCACAATGAGTATGATTCTTACGCGAAGGTTTTTAATGCCATTCACTGCTAAGCCCCTGTTTTTTAGAAGCACCCTAAGATCGGTAAGTATGATTTTCGGTTGCTAAGGCAGTGTAGGAGCTTGCGTATGAGCTGTGTCGCCCGTGCTCAGAAAAAAGTCACACGATGGTATTGGAATGCAAGGTCTGTCAGGTTCAATTTGGCGGGCCATTGTGAGCCGTTGCACTGATGAGAGCGGAAAGGATTCAACTCTTATAGTGCTAACAGGCTCTAGCAGAAATGTTGGATGTGATATTGGGAAGCGGCTTTAGCCATCTGCCTGCAAGGCGGAGGATGGATGTAGGCCGTCGAGCAAGAAGCGCACACAGCGTTGATAGAAATCGCCACTGGCTATTTGGCGGCTACTGCACCAAGCCAGTCCGGCGAGGCCGTGATAGATCTGATATTGGTTGACCATGGCGCGTAACTGTTCACTGCTGTGCAGCCAATCCACTGCGCCATAGCCTTGCAGCAGATTGTCTAGCTGTGTGTCGGATAAGTCCGACGGTGATGCCAGAAACTTAAAGAAGTCCATGCTAGGGTGGCCGCCACGCATGGCCTCAAAATCGATAATGGCGCTATAGCGGTTTTGCTCGAATAAGATATTTCCGGCACGTAGATCGAAGTGCACCGCGCTGGCGTGGTGGCTATCTGGCAGTTGTTGCAAAGCAGTGATGAACTGATCTACTGCCTGCTGTGCGAGTTCTCGCTGTGGGCCATCTATGGTCGCGATGTAGCGCTCAACATTGGCTTTTAGCAGTCTGTGCCAGCTGTCATAACCGTCAAAGTCGTCAGCAGCCACGTCGTGGAGCTGGCGCATATCTTGGCCAATGCGTTGCAGTTGATCACACGAGGCATCAGAAAAGTTAGATAACGGCATGCCCGGCAACGAGGCCATTAGGATGTAACCTTGATCCTCCTGCTCAGCAAAGCCATATGCATCGGGCACAAAAGATAAATGCGCGAGTTTTTCCAGCCAGTGAAATTCTCGCTGTGCTTTATCCAAAGTAAAAGGGCGCTTTAATACATAGTGTTTATCACCCGAGCGAAATCGAATGACCTCGGAGGCAAACGACTCGCCAATGGGGAGCAGTTCATCGACGGTGAGCTGAAAAAGGTGATAGACGAGATCGATAAGTTGGCGCTGAAAATCCTGCATGCTGTTGTCCTTTCTTACTGGCTGGCTATATTAACATACAAGCAATGCTGTTGCTCTGTTGGATGGCATTAATAACGTTTACTCATCTAAACAGCCAGCTTCTTGAAATGAACAACTTCAATGCCCTCAGGTATAAGGCTCTGGCTAACGATAGAAAACCCCTGCTGTAGATACAGGTTAACGGCAGGCTTATTGGCACAGGCGGTCGACACGGTCGCGTTTCGCCAATGCAGGTTGGTCAATACATAATCCAATAACTGAGTGGCAACTCCTCGGCGAAATGCCCTAGGTGACACCACTAGGCTACAAATATCCAGATTCTCTTCTTCCGACATGACTTCAATGGCACCGATAAAACCTTGTGAATCTGCTAGCCCATAAAACTGGGTATTGGAACTGGCAATGTTCTTGCTGGAGCGGTGCAAGGGAGGGAAATATTCCGCTTCGATTAGTTCAGATTCGATGCTATAGGATTGCTGGAATAGCTGATAAATTTCTTGTGCAATATTGGGATCATGGTTCTGAAGTAATTTTATCAAGGATAGCTCAAGCATAAATTAATCACGAGTTAGAAGAACTCGGCCAATGCAAACCTGCGGCAGTGGTAGACAGCACGATAACATAGCAAAGCTTTGGTGGTCGTTGTTACAGAGAACAATGTTTATTTAAAATTTCTATCCGATCCTTTCTTTCTGCTGGGGGCATGGAGTGATAGCTATTGCCGTTGGTTATGTTGCATTGGTACTTATATTGCCTGCAGCCGCCTAGCACCGAAAAACGGGTAAGTAAACAAGTCCTAGCCTAGGATATGATGGGTTCGGTAATGCGTGAGCGGTGGCGTTTACTCGTTATCGCATGGATAGGCGCAGAGCACGATGTTGATACCGAGTTCTGCTGTTCTTTGCATTAAGTCCGCATCGAGTAGCAACTTCATATTGAGGCTGCCGGTACTGAACCATCCAATAAAGTAATCGATGCTTCCTCCTGATTGCACAAAGTCGTAAAAGAAGCTCTTGTACGCTGATAGCTCCATATTCATTGTTAGCAAAAAGTCTTCCAACAGTATTTTCTCAGCGTGAAGGCGCTTGTCACTTAGTTTCTTCTGCCAAAGCGTGTCTGGATTAACGCTAGAAATCTCTTTGCCACGCGCTGAGATGCGTTTCTCACCTATGTTTGCTTCATGGTCGGGAGCTAAAGAGAGCGCTTGGGTAATAGCTGAGGCGTGAATGCTGGGATGTGTTAGCTTCAGTGAAACACGACACTGATAATTGGGCGTTTTTTCAGTGACTAGGTAAGCAGTTGGTGAGTAATGATGGTGATGGCTTCTTGGTAGACGTCTTCACACCAATAGCCGAGTTCCACGTGCATATGCTCGTTCCATAGACATATATGCTCTGATTCCGGATCAAGCTGTATTGCAAACGGATTGCTCGAATCTTCATATATAGCAAATACATCTTCAGGTTGGTGATTAATTGATCGATAAAATTTCAGTTTCTTAAACACCGTGGGAGCTTTCAACTGTATCTGATCAAATAAGTGGCAGCCATAGCCTGTGTAGCGTGATTGTATCTCGCTCAAACTTTCTAAATGAAAATCCCAGTTTTCTCCAAGTAGTGTTGCCATGATACACCTCTGTGCTAAATATATTCATGAAAACCCGAGTGAGAATAAACGATTTGCCGTTCCTTTTCAGCTATCTGACGGCGTACTATAAGCCTTGAAGTCTTTGCATTACTTGCAAATACCGATCTGAGAATCGACTATCCAGCCTATCAAAATCTATACTGTCCAGAACCTCATTAAAGGCCATGACATCGCCAGGGTAGGGGGAATCTCCAAACACCTTGGCATAAAGTAGCTTGATTTTAAGCCGGCTGTCGGTGCTACGCAGATAGTGTTTGGCATTCATGATCCATAGCTTGGCTATATGCTCATTGTCGTCTTGATCCACTTCGTGGCGCAATACCGGGGCATAGTGATCGTCCTGCAAACACGCTATGTCTATCCACCAAAAGATTGGTGTATCTGCCAAAAAATGACTGATTAAGTGTTTATCCGGCAATAAGGCCAAGGACCAGCCGTATAATAGAACGTCGAACTGTTGTTGCAGAATCTGAGAGGCCAGTTCGACATTCTCTCTTGGGCTGCGTTTGCTGTTAGCCACCAGGATATCGATATCGGATAGTTCATCAATATGATTGCTTGCTACGCTGCCGTACAGTGCGACCGATTCGAATTCTTGCGATAATTGCAGGGTGTTAACGAGAGTTGATGCCAGTTCAAGCTGATTATTCATGATGCATCCTAGCGAGACCGTCTGGTTATTTATTCAGGAACCAAGATGAATTGGCTTCATGGTTCTGATTTACCAAACAGAACAGTGGCTGCTGTCGGCGTCAATGCAGCCGAGTCATGCCCGACACCATCCATTATATGAACGTTGATCTTGGCACGTATTCCGTGATCCAGTGCATTCCTGTTCATGGCTATGGCCCATGTTTGAGCAAAGTCGATACGATTTTTGCCAGTGTGCGACGGTCTTTTGGGCTGCTGACTGGTATCCTTTGAACCAATGACAACACTTAGAACTCGTGTGGCTTTGGCATAGTTGGCGAGATCTGGTTCATATCTAATTTGCTGGAAAACACCATCGGGCCAAGACACTTTTTTCTTACGATAGGCGGCGCCGTAGGGCCACTTTGATGCTTTAGTCGGGTATGAATAGCGGCCTGCTGCACTGATGACGCCGTTCACAATCCGATCAGGGTGGCGAGCAGAGTACCTGGAGACAAATTGCCCTCCTGCGGAGTGCCCATAAAGATAGAACTGGTTACTGTTGTTTAAGGTGTATTTAGAGTATTTATCGGCTAGTTGATTGACGAATTCATCTGCGGCTATGTATTTACCGAGTAGGTTTCGGTACCCACCGTAGCCCCCTTTCTGATTACCAAAGCGGTGGGTGTCGAAAACTGGAACGATAAGAATAGCGTTATATTTAGTTGCATAAGGTTTCCAGCGAACCAAAAATCGATGAGCGACTTGGTTTGCTGTTTCATTCTTACCAATGGTTCCATGAGCAACGATCAGCAGGTTGGAGTTATCCCCAGGTGGAATAAAAACATAGTGATCACCTTCCAGAGATGGGCTAAATTTTTCCAATGCAATGGCTGATGAAAAATATACTGTCATCAGAGCCATAAGGATGTAGTTCATAGTGGTGTGCTTTGTCAGGAAGGTGTGGGTTGACCTTGATTAAGCCAGGCATCATGGGTCTAAAGCAAGGATCAGTACTCCCACAGATTGTGGGAGTAGCGTATATGTAAGCGTCAGTTTAAAATCCCAACACCTCACTCTCCAGCACCTGCGCCAGTTTTTCCTGGCGGATGAGCTCGGCGGCTTTTTCGATATCGGGAGCAAAGTAGCGATCCTTATCGTAAAACGGCACCTTACTGCGCAAAATGCTCTTGGCTTGCTCCAGCGGTTTGCTGGTTTTTAGCGGTGAGCGAAAGTCGATGCCCTGGGAAGCGGCCAGCCATTCTACGGCTAAAATCCCTACCACATTTTCGAAGATATCTTTTAACCGCCGACCAGCAAAGGTTGCCATAGACACATGGTCTTCCTGGTTGGCCGATGTCGGTAGCGAGTCAATAGAGGCCGGGTGTGCTAGGGTTTTATTTTCGCTTGCCAAGGCTGCGCTGGTAACCTGAGCAATCATAAAGCCCGAGTTCACACCACCGTTGTCGACCAAAAAGGGCGGTAAGCCACTGAGATTGGAATCAATCAACAGTGCCATACGTCGCTCCGACAACGAGCCGATCTCGGCTAGGGCAATGGCCAACATATCAGCTGCCATGGCAACGGGCTCAGCATGGAAGTTGCCGCCGGATAAAATATCGCCTTGGTCGGTAAATACCAGTGGGTTATCCGAAACGCCATTGGCTTCGGTAACCAGCACTTCTGATGCAAACCGAATTTGCTGCAAACACGCTCCCATCACCTGCGGCTGGCAACGCAGTGAATAAGGGTCTTGCACTTTATCGCAGCCGCTGTGGCTAGCGCCAATTTCCGATTCTTGCAGTAGGTGTCGATAGGCACTGGCCATATCGCTTTGGGTTTGATGGCCACGAATGGTATGAATACGTGCATCAAAGGGCACACGTGAGCCCATGGCGGCATCGACTGCTAATGCCCCCACCACAGTGGCGGCTTTTAAGGCGTTTTCACAGTGAAATAGCCCCTGCAAAGCAAAGGCGGTACTGGCTTGGGTGCCGTTTAATAACGCCAGGCCTTCTTTCGGAGCCAGCTGGATGGGTTCCATGCCGGCAATTTCCAGCGCTTGGCGAGCATTAATGCGCTCACCTTGGTAAATGGCTTCGCCTTCACCCAATAACACTGCACTCATATGGGCCAGTGGTGCCAGGTCGCCGCTGGCACCGACTGATCCTTTTTGTGGAATGGCTGGGTACACTTCACGATTCACCAGCTGCATTAATGCCTCAATCACACGCAGGCGAATGCCAGAAAACCCGCGTGCCAGCGAATTAATTTTCAGCACCATTAATAAGCGCACGGTGCTTTCTTGCATAAATTCACCCATGCCGGCGGCATGGGATAAAACAATACTGCGCTGCAGAGTTTCTAATTCTTCGGGTTTAATCTTGGTATTAGCAAGCAAACCAAAGCCGGTATTAATACCATACACAGTGCGCTGCTCGGCGATAACGTCGGCAACGGCATTGGCGGCTTTTTCAATGCCGGCATGGCAAGCGGCATCCAGGCTTAACTTAACGGGGCGGCGGTTAACTTCACGCAGCTGATCCAGGGTTAACGTGCCTGGGGTGATGGTTAATTCATACATGCAAATTACTCCGGCTGCTGGCCTGTTGTATTTGGATTTAGCATTGGCAGGTCCAGCCCTTGCTGTTGCGCGCAGTCAATGGCGATGTCGTAACCAGCATCGGCATGGCGCATCACACCGGTAGCCGGATCATTCCACAATACTCGGCCAATGCGTTTAGCAGCATCGTCGCTGCCGTCACATACAATGACCACCCCAGAGTGCTGGCTAAAGCCCATGCCAACGCCACCACCGTGGTGCAAGCTAACCCAAGTGGCGCCACCGGCGGTATTGAGTAAGGCATTTAATAACGGCCAATCGGAAACGGCATCCGAGCCATCTTGCATGCCTTCAGTTTCACGATTAGGCGATGCCACCGAGCCGCTATCTAGGTGATCCCGGCCAATCACGACAGGCGCTTTTAATTCACCGCTTTTCACCATGTCGTTGAAGGCCAGTGCCAAGCGCGCGCGATCTTTTAAACCGACCCAGCAAATACGAGCCGGCAGCCCCTGGAACTGAATGCGTTCACGGGCCATATCCAGCCAGTTGTGCAAATGTGGATCGTCTGGAATCAGTTCTTTGACTTTGGCATCGGTTTTATAAATATCTTCTGGGTCACCGCTCAAGGCAGCCCAGCGGAAGGGGCCAATGCCCTGGCAGAATAAGGGGCGAATATAGGCAGGTACAAACCCGGGGAAATCAAAGGCATTTTTTACGCCTTCTTCTAAGGCCATTTGGCGAATATTATTGCCGTAATCCAAGGTGGCAGCGCCGGCTTGTTGTAAATCCAGCATTGCCTGTACTTGCACCGCCATAGACTTTTTCGCCGCTTTGACCACCAAGGCTTCGTCTTCTTTACGTGTTGCGGCGGCTTGTTCTAGCGTCCAACCTTGGGGTAAATAACCATTGAGTGGATCGTGGGCACTGGTTTGGTCGGTGACCACATCTGGCGTGATGCCACGCTTTACCAGCTCAGGGAAAATATCGGCAGCATTGCCTAATAAGCCCACGGAAATAGCCTGGCCGTCGGCTTTGGCCTGCTCCAGCATGGCGAGTGCGTCATCCAGGCTGCTGGCTTTTTTATCTAGGTAGCGAGTTTTTAAACGAAAATCGATACGGCTTTCATCGACTTCCACTGCCAGCATGGAAAAGCCCGCCATGGTCGCAGCCAATGGCTGAGCACCACCCATACCGCCTAGGCCACCGGTTAAAATCCACTTGCCGCTGGCATCGCCGCTAAAGTGCTTTTTCGCCACGCTGACAAAGGTTTCGTAGGTGCCTTGCACAATGCCTTGGGAGCCGATGTAAATCCAAGAGCCGGCGGTCATTTGGCCGTACATCATCAGGCCTTTTTTATCCAGCTCGTTAAAGTGCTCCCAATTAGCCCAGTGAGGCACCAGGTTGGAGTTGGCAATGAGTACCCGCGGAGCATTTTCGTGGGTTTCAAATACGCCTACGGGCTTGCCGCTTTGCACCAATAAAGTTTGGTTGTCTTCCAGTCGGGTCAGCACTTCAACTATTTTGTCGTAACACTGCCAATCACGTGCCGCTCGGCCAATGCCGCCATACACCACTAGATTTTGTGGGTGCTCGGCGACTTCTGGGTCGAGGTTGTTCATTAACATGCGCAAGGGGGCTTCGGTCAGCCAGGACTTGGCTGTTAACTGGCTTCCTGTAGGCGCTTTAATCACGCGGCTGGCATCGTGGCGTGGGGCGTTGGTCATGGTGCTGCTCCTGATTTTTATACGTGGCTGCTGACATGAATATGGCCACCCAGACGATAGCGATCACCTGGATGGATTAAGCTGGCAAAGCTCACAATGCCGGCCTTGGAAAATGTACGACGGGTAATGTTTAAGCAGGGCTGGCTCTCGGCAATGGCCAGCTGCTTGGCTATGTCTGGTGTTGGTAACAGTGCCTCAACGATATGATCGGCTTCGGTAAGTGGTGCTACTTGGGATAAATATTCGTTGGGGGTAATGCAGCTGAAGTCTTGCTGTACATACTCAGGTGCGAGTTGCGGATTAACGTAGCGATCTTCGTATTGAATGGCGCGGCCATTTTCAAAAAACACCAATACTGAATGAAATACCCTGGCAGGGTGTTGCAAGCCAAGCCAATAGGCCTGCTGTTCGTTGGCTTCAACCTGCTCTAAGGTCACCACTTCAATTTGGCATTGATGGCCGCGCTCACGAATCTCATCGGCTATGTTGCGAATCTGCAGCATCGAACTCATGGGGCGACTGTCGGCCACAAAAGTGCCCAAGCCTTGGCTGCGCAATAGAAATCCGGCTTCCGACAGCTCATCCAGTGCCCGTCTGGCAGTCATACGGCTCACGCCAAACTGCTCGGCCAGTTGGTTTTCGGAAGCGACCTTACAGCCAGGCTGTAATTCACCATACTCTATTTGCTGTAGCAAGTGCGATTTGATCTGCGCGTATCTGGGTTGGGCCATAGTTATCCCCTAACGATTACCTTCATGCTACTTGTCTACTCTTGTATATACAAGTAGCATGAAGGGTCTAATAGAGCTGGCCGTAATGCTATGAAAATCGATTATTTGATTGATAACGTTAATCTAGTGACCTTCGCACAAGCGGATAAGCAAGGTAGCTTGCTGGGTGTTGGCGAGGACGATTACGGCAGCTGTACCCAGGCAGTGGTGGCCATTGCTGACGATAAAATAGTGTTTGCCGGTCAGCTGCCGGGCAGCACCGAAGACTGGCTTAGTAGCCAGGGCTATGACGTCAAACAGCGGCTCGATGCCGGCGGCCAATGGCTGACGCCAGGTCTGGTCGATTGCCATACCCACCTGGTGTTTGGCGGTAATCGAGCGCAGGAATTTGAGTGGCGTTTGCGCGGTGAAAGCTATGAAGACATAGCTCGCAAAGGCGGTGGCATTGTTTCCAGTGTCAGCCATACCCGAGAGCTGAGCGAAGAGGCGCTGCTAAAACAGTCTGAGCCGCGTTTACTGCGTTTGTTAGAAGAAGGCGTCACTACGGTAGAAATTAAATCCGGTTATGGCCTGGATACCGAAACCGAATTAAAAATGCTACGGGTGGCGCGTGAATTGGGTCGACGCCATGCCGTGACTGTAAAAACCACCTTTTTAGGTGCCCATGCCGTGCCACCTGAGTTTAAACAGCGCAGCCATGGCCAGCAGTGTTATATCGATTATGTCTGCCAGGATATGCTGCCAGAAGTAGCGCGGCAGGAGCTGGCCGATGCCGTTGATGTGTTTTGCGAAGGCATTGGTTTTACCCCACAGCAATGTGAGCAGGTATTTCAAACGGCGGCCAAATTAGGTTTGCCGATCAAAGGCCATGTTGAACAGCTGAGCGATTTAAAGGGCGCCGTGCTGGCCGCCCAGTACCATGCGCTATCGGTCGATCATATCGAATATCTGGCCGAGGCCGATGTGGAAAAACTGCAAGGCACAGTCGCGGTATTATTACCGGCAGCGTTTTATTGCCTGAATGAAAAACAACGACCGCCCATCGCTGCCCTCAGGCAACATAATATTCCCATGGCCGTGGCCACCGATTTAAACCCAGGCACCGCACCCCTGGCGTCGTTATTAACGGCGATGAATCAGGTCTGCATTTTATTTGGATTAACCCCCGCCGAGGCGTTAAAAGGCGCGACGTTGAATGGTGCCAAAGCGCTGGGGTTAAAGGATGTCGGTGGTATTCAAGCGGGTATGGCGGCCGATTTGGCGTTATGGGATATTCAGCACCCGGCGGAGCTGGCCTACGGCGTTAATTTTTATCGCCCAACTCAGGTATGGCATCAGGGGCGGTTACGCAACAGCAATATGCAGGAGGCAATATGAGTCAGGAATTTGATCAGTGCTGGCAGGGGCGCATCGACGCCGAAGATGGCGATCAGGGGTTGCGCTGTCATCAAGTGGTACGCCCCTTCGATGCCAGCAGTCAGCCAGGTGTGACCCTCGTTGGCTTAGCCTCGGATCTAGGCGTGCAATATAACCAGGGCCGACCTGGAGCAAAACAAGGCCCAATGGCGATTCGCAAAGCCATGGCGAGCATGGCCTGGCACAGCGATAAACCCTTGCACGATACTGGCGATATTGTGGTGGCGGCAGAATCAAACGTGGATGCCTTGGCTCAGGGCCAGCAGCAATACGCGCAGCAAGTGGCTCAAGCGCTGACTCAGCAGCAGTTTGTTATTGGCTTAGGCGGTGGTCACGAAATTGGCTGGGCCAGTTACCAGGGCTGTCGGCAATATCTGGATGACCAACACCAGACGTCGGCCAAGGTCGGTATTTTAAACTTTGACGCCCATTTTGATTTACGCAAACCGGCACCCGGTGCCCATTGGGCCGGGAGTTCTGGCACGCCGTTTTATCAGGTCAGCCAAGATTGTGCTCAGCGTGGCCTGGCATTTAAATACGCTTGTTTAGGCATCAGTGAAGCGGCCAACACCCAAGCGCTGTTTAACTTTGCGCAGCAAAAAAACGTATCTTATGTGTTAGATGTGGATTGCAGCCCGGAAGCAAACCAGGCATTAATCAATGATTTTATTGCTGATATAGACTACCTCTACGTCACCATTTGCCTGGATGTATTGCCGGCCGCCACAGCCCCGGGGGTGAGCGCACCATCGGCTCTGGGCCTGCCTTTGATACAGATGCTGGCAGCATTAAAAGGTATTCAACAGCAATGTCAGCAGCATAACGTACGCTGGCTGATGGCCGATATCGCCGAGCTAAATCCAGATTTTGATATTGACCAACGCACCGCAAAGGTCGCGGCGCGGTTGGTGTATGAGTTGATGAAACTGCAAAATTAAGCGTTGTGATCGCAAGCGCTGCTTTTTTTCTCTGCGTGGCGCTTAACAAAAAACTCACCTCGCTCTCGTACCGTTGGGGAGTCGTCGCGTGCGAACTCATGTGCCAAAGCCAAGTAATCCGGATTGTTATAGTCTCGGCTAGCAATTATCTTTTCAGCTGCGATCCGACGCACGAAAGATGATCGATCGAGCGCTGCTTCTTTGATTAACACTTCCCACGGAATGTTAACCGATACATGACGGTCGCCTAAAATAGTTCGACACCTAGTTAGACTGTAACGCTTGTCTACCATCTCTTGCTTGCGCTCTTCTACCCAGCTGGTTTTGGACTCCAACAAAACTCGATAGGCTTTAGCTCGCAGCGTAGGTTGAAGGGATTCTGTTGCAATCTGATGTAGATAAGCATCTAAAATGTCAACACGGCTCACTTGCGTGAGAATCGTGCTGGTGGGCCCCGTCTTTGATTGAATTAATTGGCCAACAAACTTCTCTTCGACACCCTTGATTGCTAGGATCTTTAACAGCATTATGCGGCCATAGTGTCCAATACGCTGCCAACTAGACCAGGTTGATAGTGCTGCCATGAGTGCTTCAGCAACATCTGTTGGGTCGGATAGAAGTGCAATATCCATGACAGTATCGTAGGCGGCCGCTCTTACTTGCGGAACCCAGTCATTGAACCTTCTCAAAGCAAAGTACATTAGCAGCTTGCTCGGAATGGGGCCAGATAACAACCTTAATGCTTTCTCACGCCGATAGCCGTCGCTGCTGATAATATCCAGCCAGGTTATGGGAAAGTCCTTACCATCGGCATGCGCTATTCTAACCGAGCGAACTTCATCCGAATCGTACTGATAGCGGATTTCTTGCTCCAGCTTAGCCATATTTTTTAGCGGTAGTTGTGCAGCTGCAGCGGCTATCTCTCTAGGGTTATTGCGCATGCATGCTAAGGCCAGCTCACGAACTAATAAGCGAAAATTGGTATCCACTACTGTCAAATTCTCTGACGACTTGTTCGCCATGAATACTAAAGAGTTTATGCTTGTCGAACTAGGCCTTATTTGATGCCACCAACTCGATCCTTAAAGTATCTGCTAGCAGATCACCTCAACTATCGAGTTTTCGCGCCACCAAAAACACACAGTTGGCCTGACCGTGGCTCCACTGCTGTTGAATATCAAAACCGGCGTCGCTGACTTCCGCCAAAAAGTCTTTCTGCTTGCTAAAGCTTACTGCCGGGGCTTTATTCAGCCACTGCATGATTTTAATCACCGGGCGCAAATACCACATGCGGTCAGCCAGACACGCCGTGCTGGAAATAAATAAACCACCGGGTTTTAGCAAGCGCTGAATATTTTGCAACGCTGCAGCGCGATCCGGTACCAGGTGCAATAAATTCAGTGCCAAAATCATATCGAAGCTGTTCTCAGGGGCATCAAAGCTGTCGATACTGGCCGCTTGGAAATCAATATTATTAACGCCTTGCTGTTTGGCTTTATCGCGGGCGATGGCGATCATCGCCGGTGATATATCGCTGGCGGTAATATGAGCCACGTGGGCGGCGTGCTCCAGCGCCGTTGAGCCGGTGCCACAGCCCAACTCCAATACCTGCATATCGGGCTGCATCAGCGCCTGGGTGGCGGCCAGTTTGCGGGCGTAGGTATCTGGGTCGGCAATGGCTTGCTGGCTGTAGCGTTGGGCGGTTTTATCCCAAAAGTCGGTCGATGTGATGGCCATGTAGGCGTCCTCGTGTAGCTGTTGGTGATTATTTGACCATACGCAGATGAAGGATAGAATACGGATATCTGCAGGTTAGGTATGCATAAATCAGTGAACTGGGATGGCGTTGGCTTTGATTGGAACCAGGTACGTGCCTTTGTTGTGGCGGCCGAAGAAGGCTCGTTATCGGCTGCGGCACGGGCACTGCAGCAAACCCAGCCGACCTTAAGCCGCCAGGTTACGGCGCTGGAGCAGGCACTGGGCGTGACCTTGTTTGAACGCGGCCATCGCCAGTTACAGCTCACCAGCGCTGGCGTTGAGTTGCTGCAGCATGCCCGCTCCATGGCCGAGCAGGCCAATCGCATGGCACTGGCAGCCTCTGGGCAATCCCAGGCGATAGAGGGGCGAGTCTGCATTACCGCCACCGAGCTGTTGGCCACTTACCACCTGCCGAAAATATTGTCTCGTCTGCGTGAACAAGCACCTGGCATTCAAGTGGACGTAGTGGCGTCCGATCAACTCAGAGATTTATTGCGCCGTGAGGCCGATATTGCCATTCGCCATGCTGAACCACAGCAACCTGAAGTCATTGCCAGACGATTGGGCAATCTAAAGGGGCGTATTTACGCCGACTACAGTGTCATTGCAGCGCAAGGTATGCCGCAGAGTTTTGACGACTTGGCTGGCCAGTTATTTATTGGCGTCGATGACAGTGCGGCCATGTTGGAATACTTAGCGCAGCAGGGTTTGTCGTTAAAGGCCGAGCAGTTTCGTATACAAACCGGCAGCGGAAATTGCATGTTACAGCTCATTCGTGAAGGCTTAGGATTTGGTTTTTTGCCACATGATATTGGCGAATTATTTGACGACTTAGTGGCAGTGTTGCCGCAGCAATTTAATCCAGACATTCCTATTTGGTTGGCTACCCACCGTGAGCTGCGCACCAGTCAGCGTATTCGTCTGGTCTACGATCTGCTGGCGAGCGAATTGACTCAACTAGTTGCCTGAGTGAGCCCCTTAATTGAGCTGCTTCATACAGAGGCAGACAACCAAACCATCACTTTGAAATCGTGTTGGTAACAGCACGGCCAATTCTCCTATTGTTGGTGTTACGCTTGCTCTGCAAAGATGGCCAGAATATCTTGTTCTAGTGTATCCACATGAACTTTATATCGGGCGTTGCTGGGGTCGTTACCATCGCCAAGATAGACACGTGCGCAGTCCATGCCAATGGCATGAGCACCACCAACATCGGCAATTTCAGAGTCGCCGACCATTAGCGTCTCCGCAGCGGAGCTGCCGAGCTGTTGTAGCGCGGCTTCAAAAGCCAGGCCATACGGTTTGCGATAACCAATTGCGCATGACCAAGTAATGGCATCGAAATACGGCGCTAGGCCTCTGTGCTCGAAGTCCTGCTGAAACACATCGGCAGGCCCAGTGGCGTTGGACAATAAACCCAGTTTAATGCCTCGTTGTTTTAGTGTTTGCAGTAGTGATTCCACGCCGTCAAAAGTGGGGCTGGCTTGGCAGAAAGCGCGCAAGTGTTCACGGCCCAAGGATTCATTGAAATCAACACCAGCCTGCTCAAAGCAGCGTTGCCAAAGCGCACACCAGTCTGGTTGTTGTTGCTGATCCGGCCGATACAGCGCCAAAATCTCCTGCTCGATCTGTTGGCCAATCGACATCGCTTGTGGGTGTTGCAACACGTCGGTTAAGGCCGTGGCTAAAGAAGCGGAGGCTGCCAGAGTGTTACCAAAATCAAAAATAATTGCCTTATACACGGTGAAAGAATCCTTACCGAGATTGCTATGTTTCAATGGCTGCGTTTGAGGAGCATGCGTTCTATCGTCAACTATTAGCGAGTTAAGTGCTCAGCACTTTAAATACTATAACCATCGGTGAACATAATGTGCAGCGGGTACAAGGCATACCACATGGATGCCAGCGATAGCAATGCACACAGCGTTGTCAGACGCAGCAAATAGGGTGTTTTAACTGGCAATACGGCCAGCAGCCAACAGACGAGCATCATTGCGGTGACGAAATACCAGTTACTACCAAAATGAAACGCCCACTCACTCCATGCGGGTGCGCCATTTTTATAGATATGATGGAACATAAATTCAAAGTCGTTCAACGCATCTGGGATTTGCCATAGGTACGTGGTCCAACCTTGTGCAGCAATGCAAAATAAGCAAAATACAGCGGCGAATATTCTCATAACGACTTCCTTATAATGGCCTGGGTATCATCCTTGTTTTTTACCGGTTGCGCCAGATGCATTACTGAGCGTCAGCACAGTGACGCGTCATTGACTTTAAAGGAGCGAGAGGAAGCCTGTGTATTCGAGGTTGATGTACTCGTGGACTTTGGGAAAAAACGGGTGGGGCAACCGTAGCGCGGTGATAAAAGAGGTATAAGAGGTATAAGAGGTATAAGAGGTATAAGAGGTATAAGAGGTATAAGAGGGATAAGAGGGATAAGAGGGATAAGGTCAATGAGAACACGAGGGGCGTTGCCCCTCGATGGGTGTTTAGCGCAATTGCAACGACATACCGGCCGTTCGGCGCACGGCTTGCCACTCTTCCTCGGTGCGAGCCGCCTGCTCTGCAGGAAGCTTCATCAGTACGTCAAAAA
The DNA here is from genome assembly GCF_002237535.1 of Bacterioplanes sanyensis. Lineage (GTDB taxonomy): Bacteria > Pseudomonadota > Gammaproteobacteria > Pseudomonadales > Oceanobacteraceae > Bacterioplanes > Bacterioplanes sanyensis_A. The sequence goes on along the minus strand of NZ_CP022530.1, from coordinate 792,537 downwards.
AGTCTTCTCGAAGTGGGCTTTGCAATACATGCTCGCGAGTATGCGCTCGGACGACATAAACACTTTGAATATTCTGATGATCAAAGCTGCGCCAGTATTGCTCGTCTTTTAACCCGATATAGCGATGCCCTTCCAATGCTTTAATCAGTGCTTCTGTTTTAATACTTCCGGCACGCTCGGCGGCCTGTTTGAACTGATAGACAATGCTGTAGGCCGAAGCGGCGGAGCTAGATGGATAAGTATTGAAGCGTTTCACAAAGGCATTCACGAACGCCTGGCCTTGCTGATAACCGTATTTGCCTGGCACTTGCCAGCTCCAGGGCACAGCGCCAATCACGCCTTGCATAATGCTGGCACCGGCGCGTCGGGCCATGCCATGAGTCAGGTTGGGTACCACGATGGTCATCGAGTCTTTAAGCCCCATGCGTTCAATTTCATTGAGTGCCTTGACCATATCGTCACCAAATTGCACCAGCATCAATACTTCGGCGCCGGAGTCTTTGGCTTGCTGCAACGCTTGCTGAAAATGACTGGCACGTGGCCGCGGATATTGAGTACGCACGCCGGGGTGCTGTGTGGTGTCGTCGGTGCCGGTAAAGTTACGCAGCGAGGCTTCGGTGGAGTGGCCCCAATTGTAGTCGGCGGTGAGGTAAAACAGCCGTTTACCGTGCAGCTCGTGCTTTAAATACTGCGCCAACGCTTTGGCCGCCATCCAGGCGTTGTAGCTTTCGCGAAACATATGTCGGTGGCCATTGATGCCGGTGGTGCCATTGGCATAAGTCAGGGTGCCAAAGTAAATACGATCATGTTGAGCGGCTTGTTTGCCTGCGGCGATCGCCACGGCGCTGGAGGCACCGCCAAACAGCATGGCCGCCCCTTGCTCTACTAATTGGTCGACATTAGCGACGGCTTTATCAGGTTTGGAGGCCGTATTAGCGGTGAGCAGTTCGAGAGTTTGGCCGTTTAAACCGCCGTTGGCATTAATTTCTTCAATGGCTAATAAGGCGCCTCGTGCCTGTGCCAATCCTTGTTCTTTGTAGCGTCCGGTACTGGGATAATTGAGCCCCAATTTGATGGTCTCGGCGGCGTTTACACTAACGGCGCATAACAGCGCCATAAACGCCAACCAGGGTTGCCATTGCCGCATAACATCTCCTTTTTTTTTATCGGTCCGCTTATTATTTTTGTGCTGCGGAGGAGCGGCGGTTCGCCGCCAGGCAGGGGTGCCTGTTAGCGTTATCATGGCGGAATTGCCAGGGTTCGGCGTTAGTGCTTTGGTCGCAGTCCATTTGCGCGCTTTATTGCGAAAGGGCGTCGGCCAACCACAGGGTCAGAGGTTGAGGGCGACTGATGGCGTAACCCTGAAAGAAGTTAACGCCCAGTTCGCCCAGCAATGGGATGCTGCTTTCATCTTCGACAAACTCAGCCACGACGGTCAGCTTTTGTTGCTGCGCGACTTGGCAGATGCTGCGTACGATGGCTTGGTCAGCAACGCTGTCGTTGACGTCACGAATAAACTGACCGTCGATTTTAATGCAGTCAAAGTCAAACTGTTTGAGATAGGCATAGCTGGCCAAGCCGGTACCAAAATCATCCAGCGCAACGCTGCAGCCCAAGCGCCGCAGCCCTTTGACCAGACCGGTGGCGGCTTCGAGGTCGGTGATGTTTTCGGTCTCGGTGATTTCAAAACGCAGCTGTGTGGCGGCAAGCAAGCTTTGCTCGATACGCAGGCGAATAAAGCTCAATGTATCCGGCGTTGAGACGCTGGCGCCGGATAAGTTAATGGAGCAGCAGGCAACCTCTTGCGGCTGCAATTGTTGCAGCGTATGGCTAATGACCCAGCGGTCGATATCGACCATCAACCCGGTTTGCTCCGCCACCGGCAAAAACACACCTGGGCTGACGATGTTATTTTGCTCGTCTGCCATGCGCAGCAGCACTTCGAAGTAGCGCCCTGGGCGCTGTGGCTGCAATGCTTGGATCGGCTGGGCATACAGTAAAAACCTGTCTTCTCGCAGCGCTTGGCGCAGCTGATGAAACACCCGAGCGTTATTGTGCTGCAGCTCGATCAATTCTGTCGTGTTGTCCAGCTGGTACCAGCGGCGCGGTTGCTGGCTGGCTTGGTAGGCCACTTGCGCAGCGGCTTGTTGATACAAGCTGGCATTGGCCAGCTGGCCGTCGATGCGCACTAAGCCGAGTGCCAAACGCAAGCGCACTGGCTGGCCACCAACACTAAAAGCTTGTTGCTCCAGTCGCTGGTGCAACTGCCGCAGCTGTACGTAGAGCTCGTCGGCTTGCTGCGGTACGGCGATCAGCAGAGCGGCCAAATCGCCTTCACTGAGACGAAAATACTGGCTGCCGTCGGGCAGCTGTTGATTGAGTCCGGCGGAAAGTTCACGTTCTAACTTGTGCATGGCTTCCAAGCCAAACAGGTCGGTCAGTGAGCCAAAATCCATCATGCGCAAATACGCCAGATACCCATGGCGCTTCTTTTTCAGCAGCCGCTCCAGCTGATGGCGCAACGCACGATCATTGCCAAGGCCGGTCAGACTATCGGTAACGGCTTGGCGGCGAAAGTGCTTTAGCAGCCGATTGCGTTCCTGTGCCATCACATTGACCAGCTGCGCCGCCAGCGTAACGACGATCGCCAGGGCGATGGTGTCGAGCAAGTCTTGCACGGTATTGATGGGATTGAGGCCAGCCCAGCCATACAGTACGCAAACGATCAGGCCAATCATTAGCAGCGCAATCATGCAGACGCTGCTGCTCACGGTGGCGCGTAAAAAAAACCAAAACAGCAGCGGAAAATACACCAGCAAGGCGATGCTGGCGTAAGCGGCACTTTGCAGCAGGTCAAAGGCGAGGGTGGCGCTGGTCAGCAGCACCAGCAGTGCCAGCCAGACGCGCATGGCCAGAGGTTCAAAGTCTTCCACTAGTTGCTGCTTCAGGGTTGCCGGCGACGCCAACAGTGGCCACAACAGCGGCAAAAATAGCAGCATGCCCAAGGCTTCAAACGCCCAGTAGCCAAGCCACATGTTGATAAACAAATACTGGCGATAGTATTCCTCGCCAACCACTAGGCTGAGTGAGCCGCCCAGCGCAATCAGGCCACTGCTGAGTACCACGGCAATGCCATAAAACGCCGACAGCTGCTGCACAGAGCTAACGCCCTGCACCGGAATCTGTGTCAGTCGCTGCAGTGCCATGGCTGTCAGCCACGCCCCCCGGCGGTTGAGACGGTTACCCCGGATGCGACCAGCAAAGAGTATTCTTGCGACCACCAACACCAAGCAAAATAGGCCGGGATTTGAGCAAAAAACGCCGGCCTCTGGCCGCTCAGCCAGGATGCACTGAGCCAGGCCGTAACCGGCCAAATAGCCGACATAGCGAGGCCATTAACGCTAAACAGCCGCGACACTTCGGCCATCACAAATAAGGCGACGGGCGCCATGGCAATGATGGGCCAGTGGACGCTGTACTTCATTGGCTGTGTGGTATCGGTCAGCATCTGTGTCGTCCATTTGCAGATATCAGTGCGGCTTTACTGGGCGAGCAAAGCCGTTATCCGATGGCTCGCTCAACCGCTTGCAACGGCCTAGTCTTAGGCCATGGTTGGCTGCTTTACGCGTTCAGTAAACCTAGCAGAAATGGTGACAATCGGGGTGAATCACGGCGGCCATGAGAGACCGCCGGCGCAGCAAAGCGATGGACTAATCGTCGCTGTTGGAATGAATGGTCATTTGCGGGAAAGGAATCTCTATGCCGGACTCATCAAAGCGCAGCTTGATGGTTTCCAACAGTTCAAAGCGGGTCGGCCAATAATCGCTGGCCTGCACCCATGGGCGCACAACAAAGTTGACCGAGGAGTCGGCCAGTTCGGCGACCGCCACGGTGTGGACGGGCTCCTTCAACACATTGGGGTGCTGCTCCAGCAAGTCGATCAGCAGCTGCTTGGCCAAGCGCAAATCGCTGCTGTAGCCAATGCCGATCACCAGATCGATGCGGCGCAGCTTTTCTTCTGAGTAGTTGGTCATGGTATTGCCGAACACATTGCCGTTGGGCACGGTCACTACGCGGTTATCTGGCGTGGTTAAGCGCGTACTGAAAATGGTGATGCGGCTGACCGAACCCGCTACCCCGTCTACCTCGACGTAATCGCCCACCTTAAACGGACGAAACAAAATCAGCATGGTGCCAGCGGCAAAGTGCGACAGCGAATCTTTCAGTGCCAGGCCCACAGCCAAGCCTGCTGCACCCACCAAAGCCACCAGCGAGGTGGTGTCCAGCCCCAGTTGCGACAGCGCCAGCACAATCACCAGCAGCGTCAGCGCTGAGCCTGCCACCGTGGTTAAAAACTCGGACAAAATAGGATCAAGTTTGGCTTTGGTCATTGCGGCGGCTGCCATGCGCGTCAGCGCTTTGGCCAGCAGGCGACCGATCAAGAACACCAGCAACGCCATCAGCAACTGTACGCCCCAAGGCAGCACATAGCCGTGCCAGATGACATCCGGGTTGATGGGGAAGTCCCAGTTCATATGTCCTCCAAATAGCGGCCCAGCCGCATTGATTGATGGTTCGACCTTGCTAGGGCCTGTTAACACTATTTAGCTCTTTACTGCTGGAAGTCAGCTTTTTTTGAGTAAGACATGAGGAGTGTGGTGTAACTAGTCTAATAAGCAACGAATAACGCGACTCAGGGAAAAATGACTCCAGCCCTTCGGGGTATGACTGAAAACCCCTCAATCTGTGTTGTTCATCCTTCATTTAACTCGTTAAACATCCATCTTCGCGCCTTGATTGAGGGGTGTTCAGTTCATAACAGCGTGATCGAAATAGTGTTAACCGGCCCTGGCCGCTATCTGGGATAGCAACCGCGTGTATCAGTCACGCGGTGCGTAGGCAAACACGTCGGAGTGCATGTTCGCTTGGGTGAGTCCCAAAGGTGCCAACTGATCGAGGGTGCCGTACACCATATTAGGCGAGCCACAGGCAAACAGCTGTACCTGGCTGAGGTCGTCAAAGTCTTCATGGATGACCTGATACAACCAACCGGCGCGGCCGTCCCAATCGTCGGCGTGCTGCTCAATCACTGGGTGGTAATGGACATTGGCAAAGTTGTGCGCCCACTGGCGCGGCAGCTCGGGCAAATAAAAGCCGATGCGTGCGCGGTTGGACCAGTAAATATGAATCTCTTGCTCAGGGTTGAGGGCCAGAGCCGCTTCGGTCAGGGCTTTGATTTGTGAAAAGCCACTGCCGGCCGCCACCATCAGCAGCGGCTGCTGGCGGTGCTGGTCGATAAACTCTGGCGTTAACAGGCACTCGCCGCCTGGCAGCGTGCCCTTGACCACCACCGCTTGCTGCAGCTGTTGCACCACGGCGTTGGCGGTATCGCTGTTGGCGGCGATGTGCAGCTCCAGGCGCCGGCCATCGCCTTGACCAGACAAGCTGGTGGGGATGCTGGCAATGGAGTACGGAAATTGCTGCGCTTCGCCGTGTTCGTCATGGACGTGCAACAGCAAGTACTGCCCGGGCCAGAAATCGAACTGAGTACCGGCCGGTGCCAGCAGCTCAACACGGTAAATATTGTCGGCCAGCAGCTCCACCACCGGTACCTGGCAGGCCAGAGTGACTTCGGGTTTGTGGTCGCGGGTATGGACGTCGGTCATATACAGCTCAATATCTGTGGTCGGTTCGCAGGCGCAGCATAGTACCTGATTGTGTTGCTCAAGTATTGCCTCGGCCAAGTCGTTGCGACAGCGAAGGCTGCCTGTCAGTCGTTCGGCTCGGCAGATTTGGCAAACGCCGTTGCTGCAGCTGATTCTGAGCTGCACGCCCTGGCGCTCTGCCGCCGCAGCGATGGTTTCACCAGCCTCAACATAGATGCCGAGGCCGGACGGTTGAAAGGTCACGCTTGGCATACCGTTACCCTAGTCGATACCCAGCTTGTCCCACAGGGCGTCGACTTTGTCTTTTACCGCTTGGTCCATGACGATAGGCGTGCCCCATTCGCGCTCGGTTTCCCCCGGCCACTTGTTGGTGGCGTCCATGCCCATTTTTGAGCCCAGGCCCGATACCGGCGAGGCAAAGTCGAGGTAATCGATGGGGGTGTTTTCCACCAAAGTGGTGTCGCGCGCTGGGTCCATACGGGTGGTGATGGCCCAGATAACGTCTTCCCAGTTGCGGGTGTCGACGTCGTCATCCACCACGATGACAAACTTGGTGTACATAAACTGACGCAAAAAGGACCACACACCCATCATCACGCGCTTGGCATGACCTGGGTATTGTTTCTTCATGCTGACCACCGCCATGCGATAGGAGCAGCCCTCGGGTGGCAGATAAAAATCGACAATCTCTGGAAACTGCTTTTGCAGAATGGGCACAAACACTTCGTTCAATGCCACCCCTAGAATCGCTGGTTCATCGGGCGGGCGGCCAGTGTAGGTGCTGTGATAGATCGGATCTTTGCGATGCGTGATGCGCTCGACGGTGAACACCGGGAAGTCATCGACTTCGTTGTAATAGCCGGTGTGATCGCCAAACGGCCCCTCCGGCGCCATATCGCCTGGGTGAATCACACCTTCCAGCACGATTTCCGCCGAGGCCGGGACCATCAGCTCATTGCCGATGCTCTTCACCAGCTCGGTGCGGCTGTCGCGCAGCAGGCCTGCAAATGCGTATTCGCTCAAGGTGTCGGGCACGGGCGTGACGGCGCCTAAAATCGTCGCCGGATCAGCGCCCAGCGCGACGGTGACGGGGAAGGGTTCGTCTGGATGCGCTTGCTGCCACTCTTGAAAATCGAGTGCGCCGCCACGGTGGCTGAGCCAGCGCATAATGACGCGGTTTTTGCCAATCACTTGCTGGCGATAAATGCCCAGGTTGTGGCGCTCTTTGTGGGGCCCTTTGGTGATCACTAGCGGCCAGGTAATCAGTGGGCCACCATCGCCGGGCCAGCAGTGTTGTACCGGAATGTTACTGAGGTCGACTTGGTCGCCTTCCAGCACTACTTGCTGACAGTCGGCCTTTTTGACTTCTTTCGGCCCCATGGCCAGCACTTTTTTAAAGATCGGCAATTTCGACCATGCGTCTTTCATGCCTTTGGGCGGCTCTGGCTCTTTCAAGAACGCCAGCAGCTTGCCGATCTCTCGCAACGCTTCGGTGGAGTCTTCGCCCATGCCCAAGGCAACGCGGGTGGGCGTGCCAAATAAGTTGGCCAGCACCGGCATGTCGTAGCCGATGGGATTTTCGAATAACAGCGCAGGCCCTGCGCGGCGCAAGGTGCGGTCGGCGATTTCGGTCATTTCCAGATGCGGGTCGACCGGGTGCTTGATTCGTTTGAGCTCGCCACGTTTTTCCAGCAGCTTGATGAAGTCACGCAGATCTGCGTATTTCACGATGTCAGCCTCACTTGCTCGGGTGCGGCGAGTATATCAGTGGACGGTAAAATCCGCTGCAAAACCTATACAAACGCTGTCAATCTGACTGGGTGGAAGTACCATGCCACTCAGTCTGGGCTGCGGTTAGTGGCGCTACTCGCCGCATTGATCAGTTGTTATACTGCGCCGCCTTTCAGCGACCAGGAACTATCATGCGAGCACGTAGTGCAGTAATGCTGGCGGCTGTAGCCGGATTTAGCGCTGTCGCCTTGGGTGCCTTTGGTGCCCATGGGTTGAAAAAAGTACTCAGCCCGCAATGGCTGACGGTTTACCAGACCGGTGTGCAATATCATTTGATTCACGCCGTGGTATTGCTGGCGGTGGGGTTGATACTCACGCAGCCGATGCCACAACAAAGCCGTGCCTGGCTGGCGCGTGCCGCCTGGCTGCTGCTGGTCGGGCTACTCTTGTTCAGTGGCAGTTTGTACGCCTTGGCGGTGAGTGGAGTCAGTGCCATCGGCATGATTACTCCCATTGGTGGCGTCAGTTGGCTGTTGGCGTGGGTGTGCATCGGATTGGCTGGGCGGCAGTTTTCGCCCGGTGTGATTAACAGATAAAGGTTTGTGGTTTGACGGACGAAAAGCATTCTTCAGCGCAAGACAATGAACAAGGGCCAGCGGACAAACCGCAGTATCGCCGTGGCATTAAAAGCTTTGTGATTCGCGCCGGGCGCCTGACTAAGGGTCAGCAAGGCGCGCTGGAGCGTCAGTGGCCGGTGATGGGCTTAGAGCTGGCCGATGGGCCGATTGACCCCAAGCAGGTGTTTGGTCGCGATGGCCATGTGGTGCTGGAAATTGGTTATGGCATGGGCCAGTCGCTGGCTGCCATGGCGGCGGCGGCACCGGAAAAAGACTTTATTGGCGTTGAGGTGCATTTGCCCGGTGTTGGCTCGCTGCTAAACCTCGCCGAAGAGGCGGGCGTGAGCAACTTGCGCAGCTACAAAGACGACGCTATTGAAGTTTTAAAGCTGCTGCCAGATAACAGCATTGATACCGTGCAGCTGTTCTTCCCTGACCCCTGGCACAAGAAAAAGCACCATAAGCGTCGCATTGTGCAGCCTGAGTTCGCGCAGACCCTGCGCCGTATTCTCAAGCCCGGCGGCATTTTCCATTTGGCCACTGACTGGGAGCCCTACATGGAGCACATGCTGGAAGTGATGGACGTTGCCGAAGGCTATGAAAACATCGCCGGCCGTGGCCAATGTGTGCCTCGCCCAGAGCATCGGCCCTTTACCAAGTTTGAAAAACGCGGTGAAAACAAAGGCCACGGCGTGTGGGATATGATGTATAAAAAAGTGGACTGACCGACAGTAAAAATAGACTTGGCTACAGCCAGGCGAACACATACGCGGGAGACATGATGCAAAAGAAAGACAAAGAAAAAGTATTTGGTGGCGACTGGAGCCAAGAACAGTTGCGCGAATTCATGCAGGTTGATAGCCATGATGGTACCGACCCGGATCACATTGCCTTGATCCGTGCGTATCGCCACATGGTGCCAGCCACCTTTGCCCAGTTTGTTGCATTATTTGTTGCCGAAGGCCGCAATGTGCAAGCAGCCGACTTGCAAGGTCGCAGCGCGATTGAAGTGATGGCGAGCCACAGTCAGGGCGAAGAATACGCCGCTATTTTACAGCAAGCAGCAGGCGTCTAAGCCGCAGCTCTGCTGGTGGCAGTGCAATGGCCTGCGCTGCCGCTGCCTTTCTTTGCTCTCGTCAGCCTCTTTTCTATTCCTTCCAATACCTTGAGTGTTTCGCTCTCCATACGATTCTGACGGCTTAGACAAACTCAGCCGTAAAATAAAAACCTGCTGGTAACCTGCGTAATAATCCCTAAAATGCCGCTCTTTCTTTTAAATGGCGCCTTAACTCTGAGTTCTAAATAGATTTATAAATAATTATTTGTCTAATTAGTCAGATGTTTGGGTGACAAGAATTTATCCTTGAGAGAGCTAATAAATGTTGATGAAGAAACTTGCGCTGGCCAGTGCGTTATCGGCCGCCTTTTTAGTGGGCTGTGGCAGCGACGATGACAACAGCAGTTCGTCAAACGACACACCGCAAAACAGCACTTTTACGGCGAGCAAAAACGCCGATGCGCAACCCATTATTTGGATTGGCGACTTTAATAACTTCGATGATGCCGTGGCCTTGATGCTGATCGCCAAAGATCCGCGCTACACCATTGAACTGGCGGTGGTCGAAGACTCGTTTAACACCGTTGCTCATGGCGCCAATACGGTCTACAACATTCTGGAATGGCTGGGTAATCGTGATACTCAGGTGATTCGTGGTGCATATTACGCCCCAGAAGAGGTGCACTATGGTGCCAATGGCACAAAGGCGGAAGGCACGGCTGTCACCGATAGCCCTGCCCTGGTGGGTGATATTGCCGACTACCAATTGCCAAATTCCAACACCAACGGTCGCTGGAACCTAGAACGCCGTAATGTAATGGGCATTAACTTGTACGGTCAATATGTACCAGGCCCGTGGCGCGACAATGGCTCAACCCTTTACGCCACTGATCACTTAATTCCACGTGCCGAGCAAGACAATTACCACTACAACGGCAACAACGGTATGTCGTTTAAGTTTGAGCTGGCCGAAGACATGGTGCTGGCGGAGCTCGATAGCCTAGGTGAAAACGTGGTGGTGTTTAATACCGGCAAGCTGACGACTTTTGCCCGGGTATTATCAAAAGCCAGCCCGGCCCAATTAAACAAAATTGATAAAGTAATCATGATGGGCGGCGGCTTTGAAGGTGAAATTCCGTTTACCGAGGAATTCGAGCGCGAGCACAACTTGGGCGGTAATATTTTCTCGCATCCATCGTTTGGCTTTGCCAGCGATTTTAGCACTCATCAGGAATTTAATATTCTGCTGGACCCATTAAGCGCTAAAGTATCGTTTGAATTGCTGGCGGAAAATAATATCGACAGTTACTTAGTTCCAACCAACTCTACCGATTTGGCTAAGTTAGAAGCGCACAGCATCGTCGACCTAGCAGCACCCGGGGCCACGCCAGAAGCTTGTTACACCTCGAGACTGTTCCAATCGATTCGTGAGTTTGAAGGTGGTGATTTCCCTGGCTTTGACGGCTCGCCGAGCGGCGACTTTGCCCTGGATAGGGTGATTCGCTTGTGGGACATTATTGCAGCGCTGGTACTGCTTGAGCCAGAAACCCTAGAGATGGTTGTTCGTGAAGGCTACGTCGCGGTTGATCAGCTCGATGATGGCTTAGAAAACAGCGAATACCGCTACGATCCGATCAGTTTTGATCCTATGGTCGGCAAAACCAGCTTCACCGAGGCTGGCACAGGCCAACCGTTGAACGTGGTACTGGGTATTAACTCAGAAAAAGCGCGCTTGGCGATGATTGAGCGGTTGCGCTCATCTGCCAATGCGGCAGTCAAAGGTCCTAGCTGCGATTGATTGCTTTACGTCAGGGTAGGCATTGCTTACCCTGGCGGCTCGATTTATCAGCCAAGGAATAGACATTGATCATAGGTATCGCCCAGGTTCCCATGTACTGGGACATTTCTACCAACACCGCTCACGCTTGCCAGCTAATCCAACAGTTCCATCATTTAGACCTAATCGTATTTCCCGAGCTCAGTGTGACGGGCTTTCATCGCGGCGTGGCCGATAAAAACAATCTGCAGCAAGTAGATAGTGCAATCAATAACATACGCGAGCTGTGCCAACAGCATAACGTTAGCGCCATGATCGGTGTCCCCATCATGCGTGGCGACAAGGTGTTTAATAGCTATTTATTGATCGACACCACCGGCAATGTGACTAGGCAATGGGATAAAGTCGGCTTAACACCCAGCGAAGCAAGGCTTTTTACCCCTGGTGAGCATCGCCAGCCGGTGGCACTGAATAATCAAACCGTGTCCGCCATTATGTGTCGCGAAGTCGATGATCTGGATTGGTTTTTTGCTGAATCTGCTGGGCATGACATTAACCTCGTGGTATGGCCGAGCTATATCGGCGATAGAGACGTCCCTGGTAACGAAGGGCCGAACTACTACGATAATGCCGCCACGTTAGCCCAACGGCTCAAAGCTGTGGTGATTCAATGCAACTGGCCGGAGGCACTAAATGAAGGCCCAGGTGCAGATATGTATGGCAGTACGGTTATTGGAGCGAATGGCGATACATGGTTTTCCTTGCCTGCCAAACAGCCGTATTTTGGCGTGGTTGATCTCAGCAAGCAGGAGTGTAGCGTGCTGCCACTAAGCAAACTAGAAGCTTCTGCCTCGCAAGAAGATAAGCACTGCATCTCTATCTAGTGCCAACTCAATCCATGTAAAAGGAGTTAACATGATCGATCATTTCGAAATTAAAGTGGTCAACTTTGCTGCCTGCTGTTTGTTTTATCGCCAAGCTCTCTCAGCACTCGGCATTGAGTTGAAATGGTCGGACGATTCGGCCGCAGGCTTTGGCCCGCAAGGAGAAAGCAAAGTTCGCTTTTTAATTGAGCAAGGCGAGCGTACTAGTCAAAACCATATTGCCTTTGCTGCCACTACAGAGTCGCAAGTGACCAGTTTCTATCGCTTAGGGTTGGAGCACGGCGGTCGCTGCAATGGTGAACCTGGTCTTCGAGAGCACTACGCCCCTAACTACTATGCGGCGTTTCTATTGGATCCAGATGGCAATAATGTCGAAGCCGTTTTTTACCAATAAGCGTATGTTTATAGGCTCAATGCGTGAGACTTTATTTGACGATACAGTGTAAAGTAGCAAGATTGCATTGCTCTCAGTTTTAAGGAATCCCTATGTCGCTGTGGCAGACGTTGAAAGTTTGGTTGGGGCTGTAGCAGCCTGCGGTGGAGTTTCATTGGCCTGCGCATTGGAGCGAATTACTTGAGCAGCATGTTAGTTTTTATCGTGCGCTAGATAGCGAAAATAAGCTCAAGTTTGAACAGCGCTGCACAGGTTTTTTGCTGACGACAAGAATTGAAGGCGGTGTCGGAGTTGAGGTAGAGGACCTAGACCGCTTGCTGGTGGCGGCCAGCGCTGTGATTCCCGTGTGGGGCTTTGCCGACTGGCCGTATTTAAGTGTCGCGGCGGTGATTTTATTACCCGGTACCTTTAACGACCAGTTCGTTTGTGGTCAGCCGGATTCCCGCATCAGTGGCATGGTCGGGCATGGACTTATGTCGGGCAAAATGGCGTTGAGTCAGCCGCACTTGCGCTTAGGCTTTGCAAACGATAATGATAAGCAAAATGTCGGTATTCATGAGTTTGTACATATTCTGGATATGGCTGACGGTGACTGTGATGGTTTTCCCGAGCGGGTAAGAGAATTCCAGTATTGCGCACCTTGGTTTGAATTTGTGCGCCATAAAGTAGCCGAGGTTGAACGCGGCAAAACCAATATTAACCAATACGGTGCTACCAATTCGGCCGAATTTTTTGCCGTCACCTCAGAGTACTTCTTTGAACGACCAGTCATGCTGAAGAAAAAGCATCCGCAGCTGTACCAGTATCTCAGTGAGTTTTATCAGCAAAATTTGGCAGAAATTGCGCAGCAAAATAAGGCTGGAGAGAAGTAGTTGAGGGCCAAAACTAGTATGGAAACCTGACGGCTGAGCAGCCTGCTAAGATGGGCTGCTCAGCTCACGCTAAGCTTTAGAAAATCTCTAAGTTAGCGGCCGTCTTCAAAGAAAGCAGTGGCGGATACTTTGCTCCAAGTGCCATTGCTGTACAGAATTAAAGCTTCCGCTCTGTGTCCGCGAAATGGCCGAATGTCAACAGCGCATGATGTTCCTGAGGTACCGCATGATTTAGCTGCACCAGACCATTGTACACTGTCAATGTTTGAACCATTGCCAACAACCCGGAAGACGGCAGTAGCTGTACTGGCACCATAAACTAAGCCGAAGCAGGTGTTGGGGGTGTACTGATCGTGAGCTCGTGTGTCGACGAGGCATTCCATGTGATCGGCACTGGCATATGCACTAAAGAAGCCACCAACGATAAAAGCCGAAGCGGCTAATAGTTTTTTCATTAAAGTTCCATCCTTCATTATTAGTCATTTTTTAGCTACTGCTTTTAGATCAAAGTCCAAAAGCCAGACGTTGAAGGACTTTAAAGTTAATATTGTAAATAACAATAGAAGGGGGGAGCTGCGTGCTTGAAGTTAAGCAGAAAGTATTAAGCTCTTGGGCTTTTGTCGTTTGAGATAAAGTGGACGCTTTTATGGCGTTTCTGATTAAGATCTAACCTGCAGTTGTGTAAGCATATCTCTCAACCATGCCGGAACAGGTACCTTCTGCAGTGTCTGCGAGGACAAGGTAACGTAGCTGATGGTGGCCCGGTAAATGTTTTTTTCTCCAACATAACCAACCACCCCAAAAGTATATGAGTGTTTGCCGATCTCGCGAATGACAACGCTTTGCTGCAGTCGTTGGTCGTAGCGCAGTGGATGTAAGTAGTCGATTTCTGTATGTCGCACCGGTGTGGCCAGACCGGCCTCATTGAGTGTACGAATACAGGGTTTTCCCAGTCTTTCACTCAGTGTTTGGTGTGTGGCCTCCAGTGCAAAGTCGGTAAAGCGCGGTGTATAAACGATTCCCGCAGGGTCGCATTCACCAAATAAAATCGTACGCGAAATGTGGATGGCACTCACAGGGTTACGCCTTTGTTTTGATGATTGTGGCCATCATCATGGCCGTACAATATCGGTATGCCAACAGCTGGCGAGAAAGTCGATAAATTGCCGCACTACGGGTAATTGATAGCTGCGTGATAAATACACCGCCCACAGTGCACTGCCCGGCACGTGGTAATCCGTCAGTAGAGGCACTAGCTGGCCTTGCTCAATAACTGGGTTTGCAAGATCGCAGGGTAAGCGTACGATGCCGTGGCCTTTGACGGCAGCGCGCAATAACGTCATCACATCGTTCGCTTTTAGGTTGCCGCTTACTTCGATGGTTTGCGGCTGGTTGTGTTTCACCAGGCTCCAGTGCGAGGTGTTCAGGTGCAGTAAGCAGTTGTGCTGGTTTAAGTCCGCTGGGGTTTGCGGGGCAGAAACCCGCTGCAAATATTTTGGCGATGCACAAATCACCGAGCCGATGTTTAGCAACTTGCGCGCAATTAATTGATCATCGGGCTGCTCGGTATAGCGCAAAGCAATATCTACGCGCTCATCCACCAGCTGGCTGTACGAGTCGGATGCCAGAATATCCACCACGACCTGTGGATACTGCTCAGTAAACTGGGTGACTGCGTCCAGGAGCATGTGTTGTGCCAAACCAATGGGCGCGGCAATGCGCACGCTGCCCGCCAACTGCTTGCGCCGGTTAAGCGCCGTTGCCTCTAGCGCCGCCGCTTCACTGAGAATTCGCCGACAGCGCAGTAGGGCCTCCTCGCCGGCACTGGTGAGGCTGACTTTGCGCGTGGTGCGATGCAATAAGCGCTGTTGCAGCCAGGCTTCCACCTCCTGCACATGGCGTGACACCTGCAGCCGACTTAACTGCAGCTGCTCTGCCGCCTGGGTAAAGCTGCCAGCATCGGCTACTTCGATAAAACTGCGAATGGCGTTGAGTCGATCCATAGCGGGCCTGATTAGTATCTTAGCTAGATACAAACTACATCAATATCGTGAATTTATCTCGATAAGTCGCGTCATTAGACTGCTTGCATCCTTGCTGTACTGGTCACGACGCCGGTAACTAAACCAGTAACGACATCGTTAACTGCAGCAGCAACTACTTCTATGATTTACGAGGGTATCAAGATGCAAAACACCACAGCTCAAACCGACAGCAACCCCATCAACGTCGCCGTGTTGGGCGCCAGTGGCTGGATTGGCAGTCATATTGTTAATGAGGCGCTGGCGCGCGGACATCAGGTAACGGCGATTGCGCGCCAGCCAGAAAACGTCAGCGCCGAGGGCGCTAGTGTGCGCGAATTTGATTTGCTCAATGCTCAAGCCGACTTGGCTCGCGCAGTACAAGGTGCCGATGTGGTGATCGCCGCCATTGGTGGTCGCGCGGCTGGCAATCACGAGCTGGTGGCGCACACCGCTCAGCGCCTATTGGCCGAGCTGCCAAACACATCGGTATCCCGACTGCTGTGGGTTGGTGGCGCGGGTTCACTCGAAGTAGCGCCAGGCGTTACCTTAGTGAGCGTGCCTGACTTTCCGGAAGCCTATCGCGCTGAGGCATTGGCACAAGGCGAAGGGCTGGAGGTATTTCGCAGCAGCAGCAGCGCCATCAAATGGACCTTTGTTAGCCCAGCCGCAGAAATTTTCCCAGGTGAGCCGCAGGGCAGCTACCGCGTTGGCGGTGAGCAACTGCTCACTGATGACAACGGCAATAGCCGTATCAGCGTGATTGATTACGCCAAGGCGATGGTGGATGAGCTGGAAGTAGCGAAGCATTTGAATCAGCGCATTGGCGTGGCGTACTGATTATTAGGCTGGCGATTGCCAAGGGGCATGGGCGGCTGATTTGGGTGGGCTGGTTTGGGTGGGCTGACTTGGGTGGGCTGATTTGGGTGGGCTGATTTGGGTGGGCTGATTTGGGTAGGCTGATACAAGAAGGATCGACAATAGCGGTTTGCCACAGAAGCTGAACATGGCAGACTGGGTGCCCTGGCGCTAATGATGATTGCAAACTGCACGATAAAAGGAAGCCCGAATGCCTGACGCCAGCTCATTGCCCGCCAATAAAAAATACAATAAGAAAATGGTTAATATTGGTAGTGTTGTTTTTGGTAGTTTATTTGTTGTCGTCGGTTTTATTGCAGCGTATTTTACATTTTTCATCGCTGGGCAAGGGGAGTCACTGGTATTTCGGTTGTTGATGGCAATTGCTTTTTTCGCCATGTTCTGCGGCGTTGGCGGCGCTATGATCTGGTCATCGCTAAAAAATGCCGACCTGCAGCGGGACCTAGAAGCTGTTTCACAACTTCTTTAGCACGATCATCATGCAGGCGGCGTGAAAGAAGGCTCGATACATTGAGAGCTTTCTTTCCCATCGAACCACCAATCGGCGATAATTTCCAAGCCAAGAAAACGTACGCTCTACTTTCCAACGACGAGCGTACCTTCTCAGCTTTCTACCATCTTGTAGTGGGGCTTTTTTCCTGTTTCGACGATGTGGACAAATGAGATCAATACCCCGCTTCTTTAACGCCATTCGCAGAGGATCAGAATCTGCCGCTTTATCGTAAATCAAACGCTTCACCTTGCTCTTGCCATAGGCAACATTTAGCAAAGCCTCAATCAGCTTGACCTCCGCCGGTGACGCTGAGCCAAGCGTCAGCCCGATTGGAACGCCTTCGCCATCGACGACTATCATCCATTTCGACCCCTTACCCCGCTTGGTTTTTCCAACACCGAGCCCCCTTTTTTGCTGGCGCAAAACTGCCATCCGAAAACGATTCTTCCCAATTTAGCCGCGACTGTTGATCTAGAGCGCGAAGAAATTTACGCCAGGCTTTGAGCCATGCTCCTTGCTCTTCCCAGTACTGAAGGCGGCGCCAACAGGTACTCGGTGAAGGATAGTGCTCAGGTAGATCACGCCACCGCGCACCAGAACGTAAGACCCATAAAATGCCCTCGAAACAGGCTCGATTGCTGATAGGTTTGGGACCCCCTTTGCCACGAGGCAGGCTGGGTAAACAAGGCTCAATGTGTGCCCACTGTTGGTCGGTCAGTTCTGAGGTTGAACGTTTCATGGTGGAGGAGTTGAAGCTGATAGTTTTGATTATTATATCGGACTGAAGGTTATGAAACAGCTTCTAGAAAAAATACGTCGGCAGGGCATCCCCAGTCTTGATGGAAGTCTCCATAAAATTTCAGCGTTTTTGGCCGTGGTTTTTGCTGCGCCGGGGGCTATTATCGCAGTGCTGGGGCTGATTAACTGGGAAGGTTATGGATTTTCCAGTCTGCTGTTTTTTTTATTTAGCGGCGTACTGTATTTTCTGGGGCGTAACATGCGACACGATTACGAAAAAATTGGTCCAACAGTCGTTATTCCTGACCCACTCCCGGCCGTCATTGGCCACGAGCTTGGAGGCCACTTTATGTTGGCGGCCAAGCCCCGCAATGATTTAACATTGAAGCTTAGCTGTACACACACCTACAGCAGCGGCTCTAGTGATAATAGCTCTAAGATGGTTGTTCATCAGCAGGAAATGCCGGCCTACTTGGAGCCTCAGGGTGATGGTGTGCAAAAAGTTAGCTTCCTGTTTCAGTTGCCCGAGGATAAGCCGGAGAGTGACAGCCCTGAATACCGTGGCACCATCAGCTGGGAGCTCAGAGCCACAGGCCTGGTCACCAATGACACCAAAGTACCGGGCACTCAGATCACAGAGTTGATCGAGTTTGACCGAAGTTGGACCTTGCCTGTGCTGTCTCAGGCCTATGCCAGCGCCTTAGGCCTGACTCCTGAAGGTCTATTCCTCAGCAACAGCAGCAAAGCGTAGAGCACTAATGCGCCGTGAAACAGCGAACAGTGCTGTGCAGAAAATTAATAATTGACCCGACGTATGGGAAGCAATTGAGATCGTTAGTGAATCTGGGCGCAACTCGAGTATGTGTACCTTACCTATTCTGCGCAAGCATAGCTGGACCGGTTGTAAAGCAGCCGTTGAGTGAGCGAGCGTAGAATGCTATGGAAACTCGTACGCCCTAATCTTAGGTTTAAAATCGTTGTTATTTGGATCGTTGGCTTGGACAGTGGCAGTAGATATGATTGTTAGAATTTTACGGCATGCAGAAACATCAGCGAACCGCTCTGGTCTGCTGTCGTGTGATGACAACGAGCCGCTCAATCACAACGGAATACAGCAGTCTCAAGCGCTGTGTGAGTATTTATCGCAGTATAATTTCGATCAAATATGGGTCAGTCAGCTCCCAAGGGCCATACAAACACTGCAGCCAATGATTGATAACGGCTCGCTTGAGCACATCGTATTACCTGAACTGGTGGAGGGCTGCTACAACTTGGATCATACCGCTCCTGTCAATGATAGATGGGAGTTGGGGCTTGATCCATTAGGTGATTTCCGCGGGCGGGTGCAGGCGATCATTCATCGGGTGAAAGCACAAGTCGGTGATGGTGAGATTCTTGTGGTGACTCATGGTCACTTCATCAGAGAATTTATCAATATGTTACTTGACTCACACTGCTATGTGCGGTGGCCGATCGATAATTGCGCTGAAACTGCGTTAGAAATCGGTGAAGACGTTAAGATTCTGTACGTTAATAAGAAGGTGATTTAGCGATTTTCACACGCTGCGTCGTACTAAACTCTGTGAATCGGGCGAGGGCAGTAGTCAGTGCCTAAAAAGAGGTAAGAGAGAAGGTGACCTCAGGGGTAAACACGATGTCGAAATAGAGTGCTGTCGATATCAAACTCCAACGAGATCGTATTATCAAGCACCACATTATAAATTGAACATCATGCTGGCCGTCTGCACTCAATGATTTACGCCAAAGTGGTAGTCTTACTCCATAAGTGATAGTTACATCATCAGATTTCGAGAAACTCTACGTGCTTTGCTGGCTGTACTGACCATCTTCAACGACAATCCCCACCTTTAAAGGAAGGTTGACTGCTATTTTATGACTGCGACGCTATTGAATACACAGATTGCAACACAACGCCTATTGCTAAAACCTCTGGTGGCCGCCGATGCACCTGCGCTGTTTGACATATTTTCAGACCCAGAGGTCATGAAGTACTGGAACACAAAACCGTGGCCTTCGATTGAAAAGGCAAAATCATTCATTGCCAGCAGTACACAGGAGATGATCAGCGACAGCACCCTGACCTTGGGTATCTACCTGCAAGAGACGGATCGACTGGCAGGAAAAATCATGCTGTTTAATTACTCCAAAACGTCGAAACGTGCAGAGATAGGGTTTGGTGTTGGTCGTGAGTACTGGGGTAAGGGCATTGTTATGGAAGCTGCGACAGCACTGATTGAGTTTGCGTTTAATCGCTTGCAGTTACGCCGAATCGAAGCGGAGATCGACCCAGATAACACGAACTCAAGTAAGGCGTTGCAGCGCCTGGGCTTTGCGCAGGAAGGCCTGCTCAAGCAACGCTGGGAGGTCGATGGCGTTGTGTCTGACTCGGCACTGTATGGCTTGCTCGCTGAGTCTTGGAGCAAGGCGAAATCACCGTCAACCAACATCGGCTGAGATATTCTCAGCTCTGCTGTCGTCAGATCGCCATCGACGGGCCACATTCAGCCAGTGTGGCTGTTGAAGCTCGGAATAAGGCTCAAGCGCTTGTCTGTGCATCATCGATGGCGATGGGGTGCTGGCTTGGCGGTGTCATCAGCCGCGCTTGGCCGCGCCTTGTAATAGGCGCTCGGTGCTGACGATGGCGCGTGTATGCGTGCCCTTACCTGCCAAGCCTGCGCCATCATGCAGTTCCACTTCAAATGCATACAGTTTGCCTTGCATGCCAATAAAACGAGCGATGGCCTTGACCGTCGCACCGATGGGCGTAGCGGCCACATGGTCGACATTCACATTGACGCCCACCGACAACTCGCCGGGCTGCAATTCAGATTGCATCAAGCGTGCAGCGGCCAGCTCCAGCACTGCGACCATGCGCGAGGTGGCAAATACATCGGGAAAATCATCGTCGGCACTGATACTCAAAGCTTTGGCGGTGTCGTGAGGGGCTACGGTGTATTCGAAATGATACTGGTCACTGGGTGTCATGGTGGCTCCTAGCATGATGAAGAGCGATCGATAATAAAAGAGTCGGCCATACTGCGGCCATTTTTCTGCTTGATACCCAGTATTCCTAGGCTGGTCAGCATGGTGGCGTAAATTGTTGCGAGTACGTATTTACAATAGCCAGTTAACTAATGCTTGTGACGGCTGCTACCGCCATTGATTGCAACGCTCCTTCGCGCTGCACTGTTGATACTTATGTCGTTTTCGTATGGGCTGTAATAAAATCCGTGGGGTCGTCAGGAACGTAAAAGTAGCGTCGTGAAGTAAGATGTAACCTGAAAGTCACGCTTCAATGCATGATAGATGTACGGCGGTAGCGATCCTGTGTGACTTTCAAGTCGGTAGGGTGCCGAATGCGTGAAGTCGCCTTTCGAACATATATTAAGGATATACAGTGAAAAAAATCTGGTGTGTTTTTGCTCTTCTACTGTCATCGCTGGTGTCGGCTGAAGCCCAGTTTACAACAGTAAATGGTTACAGCGTTGAGTATGAGATAGCTGGCACGGGAGAGCCCACCGTTTTTCTAGAGGCCGGTGGGTCTGCTGGTATGTCTGACTGGGATCCTGTTTTTTCTCAATTGGCCAAGCATGCGCGAGTAGTCCGCTACTCTCGTATCGGTAATGGCGGTTCAGAACGTGTTAGAAAAAACTATAGCTCTGAAGAGTACGCGAAAGAAGCACAGCTACTATTGAGAGCTCTCAATATCAATGAACCCGTTGTGTACATTGCACACTCCTACGGAGCCTATATCGCTCGAGTATTTGCTGCTACTTACCCAGAGCAAGTGGCAGGTCTTATGCTAATAGAACCTGCCTCCGAGCATGATGTTGATATCATGAGAAAAATTGATCTGGAAAAAGCAGAAGTTGAAATCGCACAAATCAAACTCGATGACTTGGCTAATGGCATGTCTAATCAATATTTAGATTTTTGGTCCAAACGTCCGCTGCCAGACTACCCTCAGATTGCGGATATTCCCGTCACAGTGATTGCGTCGATCAAACAGTATGAAGAACCACCGGTGCTATTTTTTACCGACGAAGCCAGGGTAATGTGGGGGCAATTGCATACAGACTGGGCCAACGATTTCCCACAAGGCAGAGCGGTGCTAACGAATAAAAGCTTCCACTATCCACAGCACGACGAGCCTGAGTTGGTGGTCGACGAAGTGGCGGAATTGCTGGCTAGAATCAAACGCAAGTCATAGAGCGTTGCCCGCCGGGTTTCGCTATGAAACTTATGGTTTCCAAGCTGGTGAGATTTCGTTACTTTGCAGACATCACTGTGTGTTCGTTTACCGTGTTGCCTAGGCGCATCGGTTGTCTAGGTGTATCGGTTGTCTAGGTGTATCGGTTATCCAGTTCCTGTTTAGATGGTGTTGATTAAATACTATGAAGGCTCGTATTTATTTTCTCTTGTTTGTTAGCTTGATATCAGCGGCACTCTATCTGACTTGGTTGAACGATCAATACTGGCGAGATGTGATTCCGCAGGAGTTTGGTTTAGGCGCCACGCTGCATAGCAATAGCGACCTGCAGGGCATCCGAGAGTCGTGCGGTGTGCATGTATTTCAGCTGGATGATGTTACGCTTAACAAAGTCCTCTCTGGAGGGTTAGGCTTTGTTAACACAGCGCAACAAGCCCGTGGCTACGGTGATTATTACTATCGATACGGTGAATGGCAGCCGACACCGAGACAGGACTGGAAGCGGGCAGAGAACTGGTCGTATGAACTAATGTGTGCATCGATGCCTGCAGAGCTGCAAGGTATTATTCTGGATGCCGGTAAGCAGTCAGGGTCGTATTATTCCCATGGGCAAGAAAAAGTGTTGATGGTTCTTCCAAAGCACAAGATGATTGTATTCATACACAATGGCTAGAAGCTGATTCAGAACGCTAAAACCGATATTATTGCCAGAGCTGTCAACACCCATCTTTCAGCTTTGACGTGCTTAATATCGGAGCTCATGGGCTGGCAATGAGAACACATTGACATTGTTTACTCCGTTTACCTCATGGCAAAGATGATCCCGATCCCATTGCTAATCGAGCCTTTTTTGAAAGCATAATATGAGTGTCGCGTTTGAATGCGTGATGGCGCGAGCAATCAGAATGCGTGATGGTGTTGGCTAAAAGAATGCTCCCTTTCACCGAGTACCCGCTGTCGGCACTTTCAATTCTAGGAAGAACAAGACCCGTGGCTCACAGCCTAACGTGAATATTTTGGCAGCAGTCGCAGTAAGGCCAAAAATTTGAAAATACGTCTGCTGCTGGCGCAGCCGGCAGCTGTATAAGGTAGCTTTACATGAAGCCAAGAGCCTGCGCGTTAATACTGAATGAATCTCAACAAATTTTGCTGATTCATCGTATAAAAAATGATCGAGAATATTGGGTGTTCCCAGGTGGGGGAATTGAGGCGGGTGAAACGGCTGAACAGGCCGTTATTCGAGAGGTGAAAGAAGAAACCAGCTTGATCGCCAAAAGCGTTGCTCTTGTCTTCGAGCAGTTCAATGCTGATCGCAAAGAGAGCTATTTCTCGGTAGACATTGCATCCGGCAAGGTTGAACTAGGTAATGGGCCTGAAAAGTTAAAACAATCCCGCAGCAATTTCTACGCACCCCAGTGGGTTGATGTTGCAAAGTTGAAGGCTATTAACTTACAGCCAGAGGCGGCAGCAGAAAAACTACAAAAGTTGCTCCCGCAGGGCGGTCTCAAAGTGACAAAGATATAACTATGCTAGGTCATTGCACTTGGCCGCAGCGTTCCCGATTTTGACGCACAGTGACGTGCGCTAGAGGAAGCGTCATGCTATTGGGCGCAGCAACCCTCGTGTGCATCAACGAAAAAGCCGCCCGGAGGCGGCTCAGTGCAGCAAGTAAGGGGACAATCGCCGGGTTATTAGTGACCCAAGTACGCGCGGTACATCCACAGTGATTTTTCCTGCTGGGAAATGTAATCGCTCATCAGGGCAGCGGTACCTTCATCGTCGGCATCGGATGCTGCAGCTAATACGGTTCGCTGGCGCGCCACCAGTTGTGCCAGGCCATCGACAATGCTCTCTACCGCTTCGCGACCATCGCTGACCTGTTTGCGCTCAGCAATGGACGACAACTCAATGTAGTCACTGAAAGCGTGCAGCGGCTGGTGCCCTAAGGTGAGAATACGCTCAGCCACTTCGTCCACTTTCAGCAGCAGATCGTTGTACAGCTCCTCAAACTTCACGTGCAGCTCAAAGAAGTTTTCACCCTTGATGTTCCAGTGAAAGCCGCGCACGTTCATATACAGAATCTGGTAGTTGGCCAGCAGCTCGTTCAGCTGTTGCGCCAGGGCTTGTACATCGTCTTGCTTCAAGCCGATAAATGTCTTGCTCATGGGTTGCTCCTTGCTCGTCGTTGCTGTGATTTACGTGGTCTATGAAACCAGAGCGATGCGGCTCTGCCCAGTGAGTTGTATCAATCAAATCGATTGCTTCATTGTATCGATGCCTAGCGGTTAATAGCGTCAGGCTGAATTACCACATAACGAAAAAGTATTATTCATTTATCTGGCAAGGCTTAGAATACGGCGCTTTTGCACGGAGCGAGATCATGACTCAGCGCTCACCATGGGCCTTGTTGCCTATGCTGCTGTTTTTGGCGTTATTTATTGGTAGCGGTTTGTATTATCAAGCTGCTGGCGTCGACTATGCGTTTTACCAAATATCGGCACCGGTTGCGATTTTGCCGGCGATCATTTTGGCGCTGCTATTGGCCAAAGGCAGCCTTAATGAACGGGTTGAAACCTTTATTAAGGGCTGTGGCGATCACACTCTGGTCACCATGCTGCTGATTTTCCTACTGGCCGGTGGTTTTGCCAGCGTCGCTAAGGCGGTGGGCGGCGTTGACGCGACCGTTAATTGGGGGCTGGCACTGATTCCGTCGTCGTTGCTGTTGCCGGGCCTGTTTGTCATGACGGCCTTTATGGCCACGGCGATGGGCACCTCCATGGGTACCATCGCTGCTGTGGCTCCTATTGCCGTGGGCCTGACCGAAGCCACGGACCTGCCATTATTGCTGACGGTGGGGACTGTGATGGGCGGCGCCATGTTCGGCGATAACTTGTCGATTATTTCCGATACCACCATTGCTGCGACCCGTACCCAGGGCTGCTCGATGGCGGATAAGTTCCGACTCAACTTGCGCATCGCATTGCCGGCAGCGCTGTTGACCCTGGTATGGCTGTTTTTCCAGGGCAGCGATACTCAGGTTACTCCCGGTGACGATGCCAGTTTTATTAAGGTGCTGCCGTATTTGGCGGTGCTGATTTTGGCGGTCGCTGGCCTCAATGTGTTGGTGGTATTGCTCACCGGTATCGTCTTGGCGGGTGTGGTGGGCCTGACTCAGGTGGCCGACTACAGCGTTGCCCAATGGTCGAAGGATATTTATGCCGGCTACACAGGTATGCAGGAAATCCTGATTTTGTCTCTATTGATCGGTGGCCTTGGCGCCATGATGAAGGCTGGCGGTGGTTTGGCCTGGCTGGCGAATATGATTGATCGGTTAAGTCGCAGCAGCGAGCAGCCTAAAGCCCATCGTCGTGCCGGTGAGCTGAGCATCAGCCTTGCGGTGGCGTTATCTAACGCCTGTACGGCCAATAATACTGTAGCAATATTGATTTCTGGCTCACTGGCTAAGGATATTGCCGAGCGCTATGGCGTTGATCCTAAACGCAGCGCCAGCTTGATGGATATCGTTTCGTGTGTGGTGCAGGGCATTTTGCCCTATGGCGCGCAAATGCTGTTGGCGGCGTCTATCGCCGGTGTGTCGCCACTGCAGTTGGTGACCACCGTGGTGTATTGCTGGTTATTGGGGTTGATGGCGCTGATTTCAGTGTTGATTGGTTGGCCGCGGGGGAAGGTGGCTTAGGCAAGTGATCCAATAGCCCTCTTTGAGGGGCCTTGCCCCTCACGCCGGCCGGGCAAACTCCCCGCTTTGCACTGTGCAGGCCTGTTCTCCTGCGTTTGCATTCGGACGGTCGCTGTAACGCAAAAAGAGCACGTCCATGTGCTCCTTTTGCTCTCGCAGCCATCCCGGCTGCTCGTACAGGCGTCCGGATTGCCTGCGAGGTGCCACTCTCCATCTTAATCTCCGTAGCAATGCGCGACAGTTCTCTAGTTAAAGCGCCGAGCTTGCTGCGCCAAGTCGGCCTAAGAGGATGTCGTGATACATCGCAGACGACCAAGCGGCTCAACATGGGCGCTGAGCCAACAAACGGGGCGTGGGATTCGCCCTGTTTGTGTGCTGCCAGTCGGCAAGGTGTATCACGAAAGAGCAGCCTCTTGGCCGGAAGCGGGATTGTTGAGGGGTGCGGTCCTTCCCGGGGCGCGCAGCCTTAACTGAAGAGCCCGGGCATAGTCGGGCGAATCACCGGGCGTTGGATCTAGATTCCGCAACCCGGCGTGAGGGAGAAGGCCCCTCAAGTAGAGATGGTTGTTTCAAGAAAAACGCGCTACTCCGCCTCTAACTGCTCAGTTAATTCCATCCACTGCATTTCTACTTCTTCCAGCTCGCCTTTAATCTGCCCCTGCTCTTGCAGCAAGCGATTGAGCTCATCCTTGCGCTCAGCGTCGTACAGGCCGTTATCGGCGAGTTGGGATTCGATATCGGCCAGTCGGCTGCTGAGCTTTTCCATCTGCTTTTCAGCCGCTTGCTGTTGCTTGCGGATCGGCGCCAAGCGCTGGCGTTTTTCCGCCTCTAAACGCTTCTGCTCTTTGCGGTCGATGTTGGGAGCCTTGGCCGCAGCTGCTGAATTACTGTCAGCGGAGGCATCGTTGCTGGCGGCCTGATCACGTTGCTGCATATAGTGGTGATAGTCATCCAGGTCGCCGTCAAAGGCTTGCACCTGGCCATGGTCGACCAGCCAGTATTCGTCCACCGTGGCTTTAAGCAAATGGCGATCGTGGCTCACGATCACAATAGCACCGGCAAAGTTTTGCAGCGCTAGGGTGAGGGCCTCGCGCATCTCGATATCCAAATGGTTGGTCGGCTCATCGAGAATCAGCAGATTCGGCGTTTGCCAAGCGACACAGGCCAGCGCCATACGGGCTTTTTCGCCGCCGGAAAACGGCGCAATGACTTCCAGCGCTTTATCGCCATGAAAACCAAAGCCGCCGAGAAAATTACGAATTTCCTGTTCACTGGCCTGGGGTTTGAGGCGCTGCAAAATGGTCACACCAGAGGCGCTGGTATCGAGGGATTCCAGCTGGTGCTGGGCAAAATAGCCCAAGCGCAGGTGCTCGCCTTCGCTGCGCTCGCCGCTGAGCATCGGGATTTCTTGGCACAGGGTTTTAAGTAGGGTCGATTTACCGGCACCATTGGGGCCCAGCAAACCTATGCGATGGCCCGGCTCTAACGATAATTTGCACTCTGGCAAGATGGCTTTGCCGTCGTAGCCGAGGCTGGCGTGATCAATGGCCAGCAGCGGGCTCGACATCTTTTCATAACATGGAAATTCAAACCGGAACGGTGAATCGACATGTGCAGGTGCGATCAGCTCCATGCGCTGCAGTTCTTTCAATCGGCTTTGTGCTTGTTTGGCTTTACTGGCCTTGGCACGAAAGCGGGCGACAAACTTTTCAATTTCAGCCACACGGGTTTGCTGTTTTTCATACAGGGTTTGCTGCTGTGCGAGTTTTTCCGCACGAATGCGTTCGTAGGCAGAATAGTTGCCCGGATACACAGTTAGTGTTTGCTGGTGCAGGTGCACAATATGGTCGGCGACGCCGTCGATAAAATCGCGGTCGTGGGAAATAAACAGCAAGGTGCCGCGGTAGTTCTTTAACCACTGTTCGAGCCAGACGGTGGCTTCTAAGTCCAAGTGGTTGGTGGGCTCATCGAGCAACAGTAAGTCTGAGGGCATCATCAAGGCTTGGGCCAGATTCAGGCGAATACGCCAGCCACCAGAAAAGTCTTTTACTGGACGCAGCAAGTCGCTTTGGCTAAAGCCCAAGCCATGTAACAGTTGCTCGGCCCTTGGCGTGACTTCGTAGCCCTGATGGTGGTCCATTTGGTCGAGCCATTTGGCCAGCTCATTGTCATCGCTGGCGTTGGCAATGCCCTGTTCAATGCGGCGATAATCCTGGTCACCGTCGATGGCGTAATCGAGAGCGCTGCGCTCGCTGGCCTCGACTTCCTGCGCCATATGGGCAATGCGCCACTTGCTCGGCAGCAGTAAATCACCGCCGTCCAGGCTGAGTTCGCCATTAAGTAAGGCAAACAAGCTGGATTTGCCGGCACCGTTGGCGCCGATTAAGGCCAGCTTTTGGCCGTCGTGAATGCGTAAGCTGGCGCCATCGAGCAGTGTTTGCACGCCGCGCAGCAGGGTAACCTGATTAAATTCGATCATAACCGTGGAGATGAAAAAAATGCCGCCGAAGTGTGCCACAGATACGCTGGATAACCCACTGTGGCAGTTTGCCTTGGGCATTTACGCACATACCGAAGTGCAGCAGCGCTTGCTGCAACTGCAGGACGAACACAGTGCCGATGTGCTGCTGTTGTTGCTCCAGCTGTGGCTGCACCAACGCGGTGACGGTTGGCCCGACGCTGAGCTGCCTAGCCGTTATCTGCTCTGGCGCGAACAGATGATTTGGCCATTGCGTCGTTTGCGGCGTCAGTTGGATAAAACCGTGCCGCTCAGGGCGAGTTTGCAGCAGGTGGAAATTGAGGCCGAGCAGCAAGGGCTGGCGTATTTATGGCAGTGGCTGGCACTGCAGGAGAGATCCAGCACTGCATTGGCGCAGTGCTGGCAAGTGGGATGCGCAACCGACGACGTTCAGGCGTCTGAGCGCATACAGCAATTACTCGTCGTCGCCGAACAGGCTAGCAATTGAACCGCTGCCGTCGTGACTGGTGCTACCAGAGTTTGTCGGCGTTTCAGCAGGTGTTTCCGCTGGCTGTTCCACAGGTTGCTCAGCCGGTTGTTCGGTATTAGCCGGTGTTGAACTTGGCTGCTCAACGGTAGCCGGTTGTGAGGGCTCGACCGGGCTGCTGCTGGGCTGCTCGACTTGTGTCGGTGTCGCAGCGTTGGCCGCCGGTGCTGTCGCCAGTTCCGATTGACTGCTGCTCATCGATGGCTCGCTCACAGATTGAGTGGCCGGAGACTGCGTAGCAGGAGTGGCTGGCTTGGTAGCTGCTTCCGGTGTCTCGGTGTTGGCTACTGGGGTGGCTTTTACCGCAGCTGCCTTTTGGGTTGCAGCTTTGGAGGTTGCAGCTTTTGTGGCTGTTTTTCTGGTAGTCGCCGTCTTACTTGCCGCCGTCTTGCCTGCCGCTTTGGCCGGTGTTTTCTTTGCAGTGGCTGTGTTGTCACTGGCTTTCTTGGTAGCGACTTTCTTCGTCGCCGCTTTGGTGCTACTGACTGCTTTTGCGGCTACTTTGCTGGTCGGTTTGGCTGTCGTGGTTTTGCTAGCCGTTGCCTTTTTCGCGCTCACGGCTTTCGCCGCGACTTTTTTCGCTGGTGCTGACTTTTTAGCGGCGGTTGTTTTCGTCGCTGCTTTGCTCGCTGCAGGCGCTTTTTTAGCGGCGGTTGCTTTACTGGTTGTCGCCTTTTTAGCAGTTGTTGCTTTACTCGCGGCTGGCGCTTTTTTTACCGCTGCTTTTTTCGCTGCTGCAGGCTTTGTTACGGCTGGTTTGCTGGTAGCCGGTGTACGGTTTGAGGCGCTGCGCACTGGTGAGGCCTTTGCTTTTGCCTTGGCTTTGCGCTCTTGCTCTTTTTCGATCACGGCGATGGCTTTTAGTACCGCCGCGCGCTGTTTGTCTTCTGCTTTTAACAGCGCCAGTTCCGCTTTGGCATCAACCAGAACTTGCTGGGCAGCGTCTTTTTCAGCCTTGGCCAGCTCCAATCGAACGCGGGCATTGTCCAGCTGACGCTCGCTAGCAGCGGTCTTTTTCAGCTTCACTTTGGCACTGGCTTTTTGTCGTGCTTCGGTGGCTTTTTTGACCTTGTCCATGGCGCGCTGTTTGGCCGTTTCTGCTTTTTTAACCGCTTTTTCGGTATCACTTAACTGCTTATCACGGGCCTTATCGAGCTTGCTCTGCAGTGTGGCGATGTCCTTTTCCAGTTGTTGTACTGGCGTCAATGCGGCTGCTTTCGGTTTGCGGGCCGTGGTCTTACGAGCAGTGGTCTTTTTGGCGGTCGTCTTCTTTGCGGCGGCCATAGTGATACCTCAATCCTGTCGGTGAACGGTGTGGGCATTATACGAATTGAGCCGCATTCCTCTATGGACGAATCAGGAATCCTGCGGCGATGCGGCAGAGGATAGCGTATCCGCACCGTCGTTGGCTGCAACTAATTGCTGAGCGGTGCTGTCGAGCCAGTTTAACAAGGGCCGCCAGTCGTCGCCGTCGCGTTCGCGGGCGTCATCCAGATCGACAATACCCAGGCCATGCTCACTGGCGCGCACATAAAACTGGGTATCGCGTAATGATGTGATAAAGGGGATTTTCAGGCTTTGCAGAAAGCGCTCTAGTTTGGCGTAAATTAGGGTGTTTTTACGCACCCGGTTGGCGACCACGGCTAACGGTCGCGGATTTATACGAAAGGGTCGCGACAACATCACATCGCGAATAAAACCGGTGGCGGCGCGAATATCAATGGCGGAGGGAATGACGGGTATAAGTAATACATCGGTATGCTGCAACATCTCCGACAGTTCATGGCCGTGCAACCCAGCAGGGGTATCGATCACTACTCGGGTGGTATTGGCGGCGACGCGCAAACTCCAGGTACGAGTGGACAAATGCGGCTGATGTTTTTTAAATGCGGCAACGCCTTCAATGTGTGGCAGATGTGGGCTGCGCACCTTCAGCCAGTCCATGGCGGAGCCTTGCGGATCGTAGTCGATCAGCGCCGTTTGGTGTTGCTCGGCGCAATAACTGGCGAGGTTGGTGGCTAGGGTAGTTTTGCCACAGCCACCTTTGGCATTGGCGACCATAATGCGCATCGGCGCCGTGTAACCAATCACACGGGCACAGGGGCGAAATATTTTCGAATTAGACGGTTCTGCCATGTTGCCGGACCACGCACATCGTCGAGAAGGTGTCACGCGGTGCGATGACGCCTTCGTTTCAGTCCGTACAGCATAGGTTATACTGCGCCATGGTGGTAAACCAAGGACACGATTAATGAAAACAAGAACCAAGTTTCGCTTGGGATTTATGTTGCTGCTGCTCGGTGGCGCGTTGATGGGCCCTTATTTAATGAGCCGCTATTTGAACATGGGTAGCGCCCCAGAGATGCGCCCGGATGTGTTGTCGACGGAATCAACACGCCAGACCTATTTCAAGTGGCAAGACGCTAATGGCCAGTGGCACTTTGGCGATGAGCCACCGGAAGGCGTGCAGGTCCACAGTGTGAATGTCGATACAGCAGCCAATATTTTGCAGCCGGTGGCGGTGGCTAAAAAGCAGCCTGAAGCGGATAAAAAACCGGACGATGCGCCGCAAAAAACCTTACCCCTGCCAATGACGGTGGATCCTGATGGCGTCAAAGACATGATGGAAAAGGCCGAAAACGTGCAGAATTTGATGAACGAACGTAACGAGCAATTGAAGCAGCTGCAATGACTCTATTGCAGCGTGAAAATCAGGCCGTTGGCTCCAGCGGCTTGATAGCCACTGTTGGTGAAGGCCACATCTTCAATCAGTACGCTGCGGTTGATCCAGCCATCGCGCTGTTCGGCGTGCCACTGTTTCAACATTTCGCCGCTGTTGACGTCCCACAAACTGATCACACCCGAGGTGGTGCCGGTGAGTAGTTGGCGGCCATTGCGATCGAAGCTGGCGGCGCTGAAATGCCCGCGAGTATTGCCCAGTTCGTGCAATAACCGGCCGCTGCCGACGTCCCACAAACGCCCTGGGCTGCTCAGGGCAGAAGAAAACAATACGCGGCCATCGGCCGACAGCTCGGCCGTACGCACCTGATTATCGTGCTGGAACTGGTGCAGTATCTCGCCGCTTTGTAAATCCCACACCCGAGCGGACAAATCGTCGCTGGCGGTGGCAGCCAGAATGCCCTCATGGTTGAGACTGACATCATAAACGACACCGTCATGCGCCAAACGCCGCAGAATACCGCCATTTTTAATATCAAATAAGGTGGCGGTGTAGTCTTGCATTGCCAGTAAGGCGAAGTCGCCATTGGGGCCAAGGGCGATGTCTTCGATATCACCGGGTGCGTTCCAGAACCACACCGCTTCACCGCTATCGACTTGCCACAACACAATGGTGCGCAGATCGGTGGTGGCGACGAAGTTGTCGTCTGGGGCGAAGGCGGAGCTGACCAGATTACTGAAGCCCTCGCTTTGATGGTTCCAGTCGTAGCGTCGCTCAAATGGCTGCAGCGTCCACAGGCTGCCGCCATGATGCAAACTGCCGACCATGGCGTGATTGCCATCGTGAGATAAACGAATGGAGTAGGCGCCTTGGCGGGCCACTTCGGCACTGCTGGTCGGTGCATTGCCTTGTTCACAGCCGGACAAGGCAAGCATTAGAAACAAACTCAGGGCAAGCGCCTGCGGTGCTGTCGGCATAAGCCTTACATTCCTTTTGTTATGACGTCAGCAGTTGCGATGGCGGAAATGCTACTGCGTGGCGGCTTCGCGATGAATGTTGTGCAGCCGTTCGATCAGCTGGTCTTCCAGTTCAAAGCGCTCCTCCAATGCCTCACCAATGGCAGACAAGTCTTGAGGCAGCTTCGCCAGATCTTCCAAGCCACAGTGCTGATCATAGGCGTCGTTGAAATCGACACAGCGTGCCGTCAGCTCATCCAGGCGTGGGACCAACTTTTGCGCCAGCTCCAGGCCGCCATCGTCGTACTCTTTGGCTTCGTTGATCAGCTGCTCGTAGATTTCAAAGTGCCCCACCGAGCAGTAGTCGACGATGGATTCACACAAGCGGCTGATGGCTTGCCCCAGATTATAGTCGCTGGCCAGCGGCTGGCAGGAGCTGAGGCCATAGTACTGAACGATGAGCTGCTGACGATCATTCAGCCATTTGTCGATCAAGCGGTGTACGCCACCCCAGCGTTCTTGTGCGGTTTTGCAATTCTCTAACATACGATGCCTCATAGCCGGCGGTGAACCAGCGGGCCAAAGGCCCGCGCATGGTCTCAATATATGTGGCAGCGAATTGCTGGTGCAAGCACTGATGGGGCTTTTTTTGATTCAGGCAAAGGAGCCGTGCATTGGGCGAAATAATCCTTAGCGACGACGCAAATTACTGATAAACGCCAGCCCCACCACTAACACAAAACCGCCGTACCAAATGCGTGTCCACTCCGGCATGCTCAGGCCCCACATGCTCCAGGAGATTTCTGCACAATTGCCATCGCCTTGCAGCATGATCTTCAGCAGCTCACTCACTGGTAGGGTATCCATTAAGTAGTCAAAGCTGGGACCACAATCAGGCACTTCATCGGCAGGCAGATTCTGAATCCAAATGTGGTGATCGGCGCTCCAAAAACCAAATACGGAAGCCGCTACCGTGAAGGCCAACGCCGCCAAACGCAGCCCTACACGCTGGCGTGTTAAAAACACCGCCAAACAGCCAAGGCCAATCAATAAAAACGCCAGACGCTGCACCATGCACAGCGGGCAGGGGTCCATAAACAGGTAATATTCAAAATAATACGCCGTTGCCAACAAGCTGGCGCAGGTGACAAAACCCAGCAGGCCGGCGCGGCCAAGCCATTCTGGCGATTGGAAAAAGCGCACCACGGGGTTTGCAGATACAGCGGGGTTTGAAGCCATAGATCCTTCCATCTGGTAGCGACGGTGGTCGCGAAATAAAACAGGGGGCCATTGGCGGCCGTGTTCGTTGGGTCGAGCCTAGCAAATGCCTGCTGATCGAATCCAGCACCAGTCGACACTGGGCGAATGTGTTGGGCATTGGCAGGTTGAACAACACGGCCCTAGAATGAAAGCCTGTTCCCGACGGTCAGTTAGTTTACAGGAGAGTGGATATGTTCCGTGCGTTGTTGATGGTGGTGCTGGCACTGGGTCTGAGTTGGTCTGCGCTGAGCAACGCTGAAGACGAAGCAGCAGCAGGCCCTCAAACCAAATACATCCATTTGGAGCCGGCGTTTGTG
Source organism: Bacterioplanes sanyensis (assembly GCF_002237535.1). Classification (GTDB taxonomy): domain Bacteria; phylum Pseudomonadota; class Gammaproteobacteria; order Pseudomonadales; family Oceanobacteraceae; genus Bacterioplanes; species Bacterioplanes sanyensis_A. Next base: position 759,262 of record NZ_CP022530.1, on the reverse strand, counting down.
CTGAATTACGGCAGTGAGGGCAAAATGAAATACCTGCGCACGGAAGTGGCCTTGCGTGTCACTGGCAACGATGCTGCATCGCGTGTCAGCCATCACAAGCCCTACATTCGCAACAATTTGGTGATGTTGCTCAGCGCTCAAGAAGGTGATGTGATGAACACCGCGCAGGGGAGAGAATCACTGCGCAAAGTGGCGTTGGATGAAGTGCGTGCGGTGATGACTCAGCTGGAAGGATCGCCGTTTGTTGACGACCTGTTTTTCAAGAACTTCGTGGTGCAGAACTGACACCGATCGGCGCCACTGCTTGCTTAAGCCGCGAGCATCTGCATGCTTCGCGGCCTTCCCCCAACGCTACCAAAAGTTAGCGTTGTTGATACTCCTTTAAGAACTGCGCAAATGGCCGATCGTCGGCCGCTTCCATCGCGTACTGGCGCTCCAACGATTGCTCTGCCTGCTGTTGCCAACGCTGGCGCACCTCAGCGGCCAACGGCTCTGACAGCGTTTTACGGTGCTGCAGAGCTTGCTGGCGGGTGAATTCACTGAACTCGAGTGACTGCTCACGCAAAGCGGCCAGCACCTTCGCGGATGGCGTCAGTTCGCTATCGGCCAGCTTTAATAACTGCTGGTTCAGGCTGTCGATATGAAAGCTGTGGCCATTAGCGGCATCCATTTGCTCAGCCAAGCCACGCATGCCTTCCAATACCTCGCGCCCCCAATCAACCAGGCTGCGTTGACCGCCAGCGGTTTCCAGCTGTACGTCCGGTTTGCGACCTTGCATCAGCGAGGTTTGCTGATTGCGGCGAATGCGACGGTATTCGTCGATGTCGATATCGGCACTGGGTTGCAGCAAACACCAGGTCAGGAACACGTCCATAAACTGCATTTGCGGTATATCCAGCCCCAGCGGTAGGAAGGGGTTGAGGTCGGTGCTGCGCACTTCGATGTATTCCACGCCATATTTTTGCAGCGCTTGCAGCGGTTTTTCACCGTTTGGCCCAACGCGTTTCGGGCGAATATCGCTGTAATACTCGTTTTCGATTTGCAGCAAATTGGTGTTGAGCTGTTTGAAAGTGCCGTCCTCGGTTTGCATGCCGATGGCGTCATAGCGCTCAACGGGAATGCTGATGGCTTTGCCAAGGGTGTCGATGTAGCTGTCGAGGCGGTTGTAACAGACGATCAAATCCGATTGGGCATCGTTTTGATAGCCCAGGTCACTCATGCGCAATGAGGTGGCGTAAGGCGCGTACAAGGTGTGCTGATGCAGGCGCTGAAGGTCGTGCTGCTTGCCATCAAGAAAGCTTTCACACAAGGCTGGTGAGGCGCCAAACAGATATGACAATAGCCAGGAATAACGGCGGAAGTTGCGAATCAGACCAAAATAGCGCGCTGAAATGTAATCCTGCAGCGGTTGTTGGTCCTCTTCCTGCTGTTGCAATAATGGCCACAGCTCATCCGGCAACGAGAAGTTGTAATGAATACCGGCGATGCATTGCATCATGCGGCCATAGCGATGCCATAAACCGTGACGATACACATGCTTTAGCTGGCCAATGTTAGAGCGGCCGTAATCGGCGATGGGAATGCTCATCTCGCCCTGCAAAATACACGGCATGGAATTGGGCCAGATCATCTCACCATTTAGCTGGCTGTAGGTGTAGCGATGAGCCACATTCAGATACGCCATCGCTTCGTGAGCACTGTCGAACACTGGGGTAATAAACTCCAGCAGCGCTTCCGAATAATCCGTGGTGATGCTGTCGTGGGTCAGTGCTGAGCCCAAGCCCCGCGGATGCGGCTGCTGACTGATCACACCCTGACTGTCGCAACGCAAACCTTCTTTTTCAACACCGCGTCTCAGCCGAGTCAGCAGGGGTTGATGCTCTGGATGGCTGAGCATAGCCAGCCTTTGTTGGTATGTGATCAAGGTCGCCTCGGTGTGGGAGTCGGAATCGGGAGATTATAGAGGATTGCGCTGGTCGCAGGTAAACCGGCAAATGGGCCTGCTCAGTGGAACAGGCCATTGCCGTGTTGGCATCAGTGCCTATTTGCGCTGCTTGGCGTTGGCAAAGGCGGCTGCCATGGCACCGGCCATGGCGCCTCCCGCTGGTGCGGCGCTGCGTTGTTTTGGTTGTGAACGGCCGCGACGGTCTTTGTTTTGTTCACCCAACGAGCGTTCATTGGCTTTTTCCTGGGCGTCGTCGCTCATGCGCATCGACAGGCCAATGCGTTTGCGTGGTACATCCACTTCCATCACTTTGACCTTAACGATATCGCCGGCTTTCACCACATCGCGTGGATCTTTGACGAAGGCGTCCGACAGCGCCGAAATATGCACCAAGCCATCCTGGTGTACGCCGATATCAACAAACGCACCAAAAGCGGCGACGTTGGTGATCACGCCTTCCAGCACCATATTGGGCTTAAGGTCTTTGATGTCTTCAACGCCGTCTTTGAACTCGGCAAACTTAAACTCAGGACGCGGGTCACGGCCGGGTTTTTCCAATTCGCTGATGATGTCTTTCACGGTGATTTCACCGACGCAGTCGTCACTGAAGTCTGCCGCATTCACCGACTTCAACAGGCTGCCATCGCCAATCAAGCTGGTGACGTCTTTGCTGAACTGATGGGCGATTTTTTCCACCACAGGGTAAGACTCAGGGTGCACTGCTGAGGCATCGAGTGGATTGTCACCGTTCATAATGCGCAAAAAGCCCGCCGCTTGCTCAAAGGCCTTAGGGCCTAGACGGGCGACTTTTTTCAGCTCTTTACGGCTGGGGAAGGCGCCGTTTTCGTCGCGGTAAGCAACGATATTGTTGGCCAAAGTAGCGTTTAGGCCAGACACCCGAGTCAGCAACGGGGCAGAGGCGGTATTAAGGTCGACACCGACCGAGTTCACACAGTCTTCGACCACAGCATCAAGCGAGCGAGCTAAGCGTGATTGGTTAACGTCGTGTTGGTACTGGCCGACACCGATGGATTTCGGTTCGATTTTCACCAATTCGGCCAGTGGATCTTGTAAACGGCGGGCAATGGAGACGGCACCACGAATGGTCACGTCGAGATCCGGAAATTCACGCGCTGCCAGTTCTGAGGCGGAATACACAGAGGCGCCCGCTTCGTTCACCATCACCTTTTGCACGGCTTTTAACTCGGGCTGAGATTTGATCATATCGCCCACAAACTTGTCGGTTTCACGTGAGCCTGTGCCGTTACCGATGGCGATCAGCTCGACGCCGTGTTTGGCAATCATGGCCTTTAATACCGCCGCCGACTCGGCAAACTTATTCTGTGGCGGTGTGCAGTAAATGGTGGCGTGGTCGACCACTTTACCGGTGGCATTAATAACGGCGACTTTGACGCCGGTACGTAACCCCGGGTCCAGGCCTATGGTGACCTTGTTGCCGGCTGGTGCGGCTAACAGCAAATCTTTTAGGTTGTCGCCAAATACCCGAATGGCCTCTTCTTCGGCTTGCTCGCGCAGCTGGCCTACCAGCTCGGTTTCCAGATGGTTCAGCAGCTTGATGCGCCAGGTCCATTTCACCACCTCGGCCAACCAGCGGTCTGCCGCGCGACCTTGCTGCTCAATGCCGACGTGGTCGGCAATCATGGCTTCACAAGGGCTGGCACTGGTTTTGTCTTCCGGGTCACCGGTGACCAGGCTAATGCTGAGAATGCCTTCATTACGGCCACGTAACATCGCCAGAGCGCGGTGGGAGGGCACATTTTTTAGCGCTTCGTCGTGCTCAAAATAATCGGAGAATTTGGCTCCGGCTTGCTCTTGGCCAGCGACCACGCGTACTGATACTTGCGCTTGTTGATGCATAAAGCGGCGCAGCTTGGCCAAAAGGTCGGCGTCTTCAGCGAAGCGCTCCATCAAAATATAACGGGCACCGTCGAGGGCGGCTTTGCTGTCGCCGATGTTGTGCTCAGCGTTAAAGAAGGCAGGTGCCTCTTGCTCTGGGTCTAATGTCGGGTCGGCCAGCAGCTTTTCGGCCAAAGGCTCAAGGCCTGCTTCAATGGCGATCTGGCCCTTAGTGCGGCGCTTGGGTTTGTACGGTAGGTACAGGTCTTCCAACCGGGTTTTGGTATCGGCGGTGAGCAGCTCGCGTTTGAGCTCATCGGTTAACTTGCCTTGCTCATCGATGCTTTTCAGTATGGTTTCACGCCGGTCTTCCATTTCACGCAAGTAGCGCAGTCGCTCGTCCAGTTGGCGCAGCTGGCTGTCATCCAGCGAGCCGGTGACTTCTTTACGGTAACGAGAAATAAAAGGCACGGTAGCGCCTTCGTCTAACAAGGCGACGGCAGCGTCCACTTGCTGGGTGCGAATACCGAGTTCGTCAGCAATGCGCTGGCCGATGGTGGCATGACTCATAAACAAATACTCAAACAATCAAGAAACAGCGCCGGAGTATAACCAAGGCAGGAAAAGCGGGGAAAGACGCCGGTCGCAATTCATACTCTGCTTCCGGCTAACTGTGATTGCTGGGCCAATACCAGCTCACTGATAAAGTCAGCCACCACGCGAATGCGCGGCGAATGCGCTAGGTCGGCTTGAATGCTGAGGTAAATCGTCTGATCGATGCCCAGCTGCGTTTGCAAACAATGTAGGCCAGCGGCTTGGGCTAAAAAGTGCGGTAATACGGCGACGCCTAAACCGGCTTTGGCGGCTGCTACCTGAGTGGCGACGGAGCTGGTCAGCAAACTGAACTGAGCATTACTTTGCTGGTTCAGCCATTGCTTCATAAATTGAGCGGCGGGCAAATGATCGTAATGCTCGCTCCAGCCAATGATTTGCTGGCGATTGGCGTTGTCGCTGTTGCCATAGAGGCCATAACCCAAGGTACCGAGCCGTCGCAAGGTGACGTGGCCGCGCTCTGGGCGCACCATGCGCAGAGCTAAATCGGCATCACGACGATGCAGATTGACGGTGTTGATGTCGGTCACGATTTCTACGGTCAGGCCAGGGTATTGGCGCTGAAAATCGTGCAAAGCCGGAATAATCAGATGGCTGGCCAGATTCTCCGCCGTCGCCAATCGTACATGGCCTTCAAGTTGGGTTTGCTGTTGTGCTTCCAGGCTGAACGCTGCTGCCGCGCGGGCCATGGCTTCAGCCTGCTCGAGCAAGGCGTCACCGTCTTCGGTTAAGCGATAGCCGGATTGCTGGCGAATAAATAGTGCCAAACCGAGGGCACTTTCTAACCGCTCTAGGCGCCGCGACAACGTGGCGACGCCTATCTGTAATCTGGCTGCGGCGGCGGTCAATGTGCCGAGGTGGGCAATGGCGAGAAAGGCAGGAATATCATCCCAATGCCAGCTCTTTCCGATAGTGGAAAATAGGTTGTCAGTTTTGTCTGTATTTTTCATTTCGTGAGAGTGCCACGCTAGCACCCTTTTCCACAAGGCAGCAGGGGTAAGGTTATGCAGCAGCGACACTTAGGCCAACAGGGTTTAGGCCAACAGGGTTTACAGGTATCGGCACTGGGCTTGGGCTGTATGGGTATGAGCGAATTTTATGGCGCCAGCGATGATCAGCAGTCATTGGATTTGATGCAGGCGGCGTTGGAGCTGGGGGTGAACTGGTTTGATACCGCCGATGCCTACGGTCCGCACCATAATGAGGCTTTAATCGGCCAGTTTTTAAAGGGCAATCAGCGAGCGCTGCGCATTGCCACTAAGTTTGGCATTGTGCGCCGCCCCGGTGAATATCAGCGTCAGCTGGACAATCGTCCAGACTACATTCACCAAGCGTGCGAAGCATCGTTACAGCGCTTGGGAGTGGGGTGCATCGACCTGTATTACGTGCACCGGGTGAACCCGTTACACCCCATCGAAGACACCATGGAAACCCTGGCCGAGCTGGTCAAGCAAGGCAAAATTGCCCATATCGGTTTGTGTGAAGTCAGCTCCGACACCTTACGCCGAGCCCACGCCGTACACCCGGTGACGGCGCTGCAAACAGAGTATTCGCTCTGGTGTCGCGATATTGAGCAAGACATCTTGCCGACCTGTCGTGAGCTGGGCATTGGTTTGGTGCCCTATGCGCCACTAGGACGTGGTTTTTTGACCGGTACTATGAATACCACAACTGACTTTGCCGAAGATGATTTTCGTGGCTCTTTGCCGCGTTTTCAGGCGGAGGTGCGCCAGCATAATTTGCAGCTGACCCAGGGTATTGCGGCCATGGCGGCGGACAAGCAGTGCACGGCGGCGCAGCTGTGTTTGGCCTGGTTGTTGGCACAAGGTGATGACATTGCACCGATTCCCGGCACGAGACGGTTAACTTATCTGCAGCAGAATGTGGCGGCTGCCGAGATACAATTGACGACCGCTGAGTGTCAGCGGCTCACGGCTCTGTCAGATGGATTTACGGTGCAAGGCGAGCGTTACACGCCGGAGGGCATGAAAGGCGTGAACGCCTGATTTTCTTGGCGCATAAAAAAGGCCGTCAGTGACGGCCTTTTTTTGTTTCAGCTGAGCAGTTAGTCCAGCTGCGGTGCGGCGGCCAGAATGGCTTCCGACACATCGTACTTTTTAAAGTTTTCAACGAACTGAGCCGCCAGGTTTTTGGCTGCTTCCGTCCAGGCTGCTTCGTCGCCCCAGGCTGCGATTGGGTTCAGCAGCTGGCTTTCAACACCGTCAATCGCGGTTGGCACATTGAGGCCAAATACCGGCAGGGTTTCGGTGTCGGCATCACGCAAAGCACCGCTCTGAATGGCACTGATCACGGCACGGGTCGTAGGGATCGAGAAACGCTCACCGCCAGCACCATTAGCTCCGCCAGTCCAACCAGTGTTCACCAGATATACCTGGGAGTCGAATTCGGTGACGCGCTTCATCAGCAGCTCTGCGTATTCGCCGGCAGGGCGTGGGAAGAAAGGTGCACCAAAGCAGGTAGAGAAGGTCGATTTCAGACCTTTAGAGCCCCCCATTTCTGTTGAGCCAACCAGCGCGGTGTAGCCAGACAGGAAGTGGTAAGCGGCCTGCTCTTTGCTGAGGATAGACACAGGTGGCAGAACACCGGTCATATCACAGGTCAGGAAGATCACCGCTTTCGGCTCGCCACCTTTGTTTTCCGCGACACGCTTTTCAACGTGCTCCAGCGGGTAAGCACAGCGACCGTTTTCGGTCAGGCTGGTGTCGGCGTAGTCGGCGATACGAGTTTCTTCGTTGATCACCACGTTTTCAACAATGGCGCCAAACTTGATGGCGTCCCAAATGATGGGCTCGTTTTTCTTCGACAGATCGATGGTCTTGGCGTAGCAGCCACCTTCGATATTAAACACGGTACCTTTGCCCCAGCCGTGCTCGTCATCACCAATCAAATAGCGCTCAGGGTCGGCAGACAGGGTGGTTTTGCCGGTACCAGACAAGCCGAAGAACAGACAGGTATCGCCTTCTTCACCGACGTTGGCCGAGCAGTGCATTGGCAATACGTCTTTTTCTGGCAGCAGGAAGTTCTGTACCGAGAACATGGCTTTTTTCATTTCACCGGCGTAGCGCATGCCCGCCAACAGTACTTTGCGTTGAGCAAAGTTAATGATCACACAGCCATCTGAGTTGGTGCCGTCACGCTCAGGCACACATTCGAAACCAGCAACGTTCAGGATTTGCCATTCCGCTTTGTCAGAAGGGTTGTAGCTGTCTGGGCGGATAAACAGGTTACGACCAAACAGGTTCTGCCAGGCAGTCTGGGTGGTCATTTTAACCGGCAAGTAGTGCTGTGGATCCGATCCTACGTGCACATGTGATACGAAACTGTCTTGTTGTGACAGAAACTCTTCCACTCGCTCCCACAGCGCGTCGAACTTGTCGGCGTCGAATGGACGATTGATGTTGCCCCAATCGATGGCGTCTTTGCTGCTCGGCTCGGATACGATAAAGCGATCCATGGGAGAACGGCCGGTGCGTTGACCGGTGGTCACGACCAGGGCGCCAGTGCTTTGCAGCTTGCCTTCGCCGCGTTGCAAGGCCTGTTCTATCAGTAGAGGAGAAGATAAGTCAGTGTAAACAGTGGTCATATCGGTGCCCGATGGGTCCTCGCTGTTATCGTGCGGGGGAGAGCCGCCGCATCAGTCTGTTTTACCTATCGCCCTGAGGGTGTATGGGCGTTTGAGGCGCGCGATTATGCCAGAAAATGACCAGCAGGATAAGTGTTGGGCTAGTTCTGTCTGGTTTAGCAGGCGGTTGAAAACTGACTTACGTGGCGATAACGGCGTTGACCGTCAGCTCGCAGAGCTCATTTCTGGCCATATAAACTGCGCGTTTTCGTGGCCGTTTGCTTGGTTCGAAGTGACTTAGAATCGTTCTCAACAAGCCCGCTTACTACTTGGGTTGTTCATACCGGCCGCTTCCTACGGCCGATAAAACGGGATGGGAGTCGTGTCGATCAGTGCTGCTGACGTTCGGGGAACAACTGCTCAACATCGTGCTGCTCAAAGCGGTACAGCTGTTGGCAAAATTCGCAGTTGATGGCGATGTTGCCCTGCTCTGCAATGATGCCTTGCAGCTCTTCATAGCCCAGCTGATGCAAGGCGTTGGCAATGCGTTCTTGGCTGCAGGTGCATAGAAAGGACAGTGCTGAAGCCGGATATACGCGCACGTCTTCCTCATGGTACAGGCGATGCAGCAGTTGCTCTGAGGCTAACTGCAGCAATTCTTCTTCCTTGATGGTGCTGGCCAGATGGGTCAGTCGATCCCAGGCGTCCGGGTCTTCTTCTTTCGCGGCGGGCATTTTTTGCAGCATAAAGCCGGCGGCGCTATGGCCATCACACATCAACCAGAAGCGGCTGCCAAGCTGCTCGGATTGTTCAAAATAATCACTCAGCGCTTGGCCGATATGATTGCCTTCGATGGCAGTGATGCCCTGGTAGCGCTGGCCTTGCTCCGGCTCGATGGTGATCACCAGTTGGCCGTTGGCAAAGTCCAACTCATCGTCGCCCAGCTGCTCGTCGTAGCGGGCAATGGCGCGCAACTGGCCTTGCTCGTTGGTCTCGGCTTGCAACAACGACACGCTGCCAGTGAGGCGAACTTGTAAGGTCAGGCGACCAGCAAACTTCAGACTGCCGCTCATTAACGCGGTGGCGGCCATTAGCTCACCCACGGCGCGGGCAATCACAGCAGGGTACTGATGGCGCGCCAGCACTTCGCGGTAGCTGTCGTTTAAGTGGGCGATTTCGCCGCGAATGTTGGTGCCATCAAAGCTGAAGCGTTGAAGCTGGTCGGCGCTGCTCATAATCAGTATTCCTGTTTGCTTTCAAAGCGGCGCATATCGCGACGCTCTTTTTTGTTCGGTTTATGATCGGGAATGAGGCTGGAGGCACGCATGATCTTGCGGCGCTCGCTGTCATCCATGCGACGTTTGATGCTGGCCGGCGTTTCTGAGTACAACAGCTGTGCTTGTGGCGCACCGCGGCGCTGGTCGGAGACGGCTTCGACCACCACCTCTTTTTCATCAAAGCCTTGGCGAATGGTTAGGGTGGCGCCCTGTTCAACCATCTTGCTGACCTTGCAGCGCTGACCGTCATAATGGACTTTGCCGCCCTCGATCGCATTTTTGGCCAAGGCGCGGGTTTTAAAGAAACGGGCCGCCCACAGCCATTTGTCCAGCCGGACTTTGTCTTGTTGCTCGCTCATGTGTACTCACTTGCTTGCTCACTCCCCTGCATAGTGGGGGCGGCTCAGCCAATATCCAACTCGTTAAAGTGATCAATGCCAGGAAAGCGACTATCACGATTGGGCGCTTGCTGGCTGTCTGGGTGGTAAATGGTGAGCAAATAGCGAATGCCCCAGCGGGCGGCGGATTCTAACACAGCCTGGCTGTCGTCAATGAGCAGAGTGCGCTCGCGATCAAACGGCTCTTCGCGTTGCAGATGCTGCCAGAAAGCCTGACTTTCTTTGGGCTCACGATAATCATGGGAGCTGATAATACGGTCGACCAGCTGGTCGAGGCCGGTTTGCTCCAGCTTCAGTGCCAAGCCAGCACGATGGGCGTTGGTGGCGATGACGATGCGCTTACTATGCTGGCGCAGCAATGCCAGAAAGTCTTCCACATGGGGGCGAAAGCCAATCTTATGCTGCAGGTCGCGCTTCATGGCGATGATGTCGAGGCCGGTCAGCTCGGACCAATAATCCAGACAATACCAATTGAGGGTGCCACGCAGGCTGGTAAAGCTCTTGTTCAGCTCGGTGAGAGCCGCTTCCGTGCTGAGGCCGTGATGCTCGGCATAGCGCTGCGGCAAATGCTGCAGCCAGAAATAGTTGTCGAAATGCAAATCGAGCAAGGTGCCGTCCATATCCAGCAGCACGGTGTCGATTTGTTGCCAATCTGAGGCCTTCATGGGGTTATACTCAAGCGCATTTGCACCATTGTAAACGGGCCTGGTATGGATAAAAAACCTCAGATTCTTGCGCGTCATCGCTTGGCAGAGACGCGCTTGTTTCGCATCGAGTCGATGGACATTCGTTTCAGCAATGGCGTTGAGCGCACCTATGAACGGTTGGTGCCGGGCGGCTCTGGCGCGGTGATGATGGTAGCCATGTTTGATGACGACCGCTTTGCCATGATTCGCGAATACGGCGGTGGCGTGGAAGATTACACCCTGACCTTGCCTAAGGGTGCCATCGACTTAGGTGAAAGCATGCGTGATGCCTGCTTGCGTGAGCTGCAGGAAGAAATTGGCTACGGCGCGCGCGAGTTTATTCACCTGAAAAAAGTCAGCCTGTCGCCCAGTTACATGAGCGGGGGCATCGATTTGGTGCTGGTGCGTGATCTGTATGAATCCAAGCTTGAAGGTGACGAGCCTGAGCCATTGGAGCTGGTGGAGTGGCGTTTGAGTGAGTTGCCCGAGCTATTCGCGCGCGATGACTGCAATGAAGGTCGTGTGCTGGCGGCGCTGTCGCTAGTGCAACAGTATTTGGCAGGGCGCTACCCCGGCGACCCGTTGTAATAAAGCTGGAGTGGTTACTGCGGTTAGAGTGGTTGCAGTTCGAACTGAATTATTCGTCAACGCGCAATGACGGCGCCACTTTGGCAATAGCGTCCGCCAAACGATCGGGTTTGATCGGTTTGGCGACAAAACCGTTCATACCGGCGGCTAAGCAGCGCTCCTGATCCTCCATCATGGCGTTGGCGGTCAGAGCCAGAATGGGCACCAAGCTGCGCGGTGCGCCCAAATCGCGGATTCTTTCGGTGGCTTCGATGCCATCGACCACTGGCATATTGATGTCCATCAGCACCAAATCAAAATGGCGCTGGCGCAATGCGTTGATGGCGATGTCGCCATTTTCTGCCACCTCTGCGTCAAAGCCAAGTTTCTCCAGAATTTTTAAGGTGATCTTCTGGTTAACCGGGTTGTCTTCTGCCAGTAATACCTGACCTTTAAAACGCAACGCTTGTGCTTTGCGCGGCTCGCTCGGGGCCACGACATTGCGTGCATCGCCGACGGTCAGCGGAATCGATAAACAAAACTTGCTGCCTTCGCCGGGCTTGGATTCAACCAAGATGTCGCCTTGCATGGCCACGGCCAGACGACGGCTGATGGTCAATCCCAGGCCAGTGCCTCCGTAACGTCGGCTGGTGCTGCTGTCGGCTTGACGAAAGGCGGAAAAGACGTGCTCCAGCTTATCTTCGGCGATGCCGATGCCGGTATCCGTGACTGACATCTTCACCTGATAGCGCGTCTCGGACAGTACTGCGGCGCTGACTTCTATATGGATCTGCCCGGTTTCGGTGAACTTGATGGCGTTACTGATCAGGTTGGTGAGCACCTGGCGAATGCGCTGCATATCGCCGCGCCAGCAAGCGGGTAGCTCGGCCTGATAGACACTGGTGAGGGCCAGCTCTTTGCGCCGAGCGCTGTCACTGAACAGCTGATAGAGGTCCTGGATCAGATCGTGCAAGTTAAAATCATTAAACTCGATTTCCAGGTTGCCCGATTCGATTTTCGACAAGTCCAGAATGTCGTTGATGATGCTGATCAGTGAGTGCGAGGACTTGGTGATGATATCCAGGTAACCGGCCTGCTCAGCATCCAGTGTGGATTCCTGCAACAGCTCGGCCGCACCCAGTACGCCGTTCATCGGGGTGCGAATTTCGTGACTCATATTGGCCAAAAAGATGGTTTTGCTGCGGTTGGCCGCCTCGGCTTCTTGCAGCGCTTCGCGGATTTTTTCATTGGCGTCGGTGAGTGCCTGCTGTTGTGCGGTGCGCACTGTAATGTCGACGCCGGCCAATAGGAAGTCGTCGTCATTGGGGTTGTCGCCTTCAACGCGGGTGATGCGCCAACTGATCAGAAAGCTCTTACCATTGGCAGCGATGATGGGGTATTCGAGATCTTCGTTGGGCGGCTCGCCGGCCACCATCTGCTGCCACTGTTGCCGCATGCGCTCGGCATGGCTGCGCGGCAATAACGAGAACAGCGGTCGGCCGAGCACTTGCTCATCTGGCAGCTCCAACAGGTGACGAATTTGATCGTTGATGCGCAGCACCACACCCGCAGGGTCGCAAATGACCAGCAGGGTTTGCATGGCGTTAAAGTAGGTGGTCAAGCGCTGTTGCTCGATCAACAACTTACGTTCCGAGTGCGAGCGTTGGCTGATGTCGTCACCGTTGAGCAGTAAATACCGACGACCGGCGTGTTTTACCGGCCGTGCATTGAGGCTCCAAACCTTGTGCTCGCCATGGTCATTGACCAGCTGACAATCAAATTGGATTACCTGCTGCTGGCTCAGAGCGCGTTGCAAGCACTGTTGCACACGCTGCTCACAGGCTTGGTGCAGATACGCTTCAAAACGCTTGCCATCGATGGCGCCGTATAGCTCCTTAAAGCGCGGGCTGGCATCCAGAATGTAGTGGCTTTCGGTGAGCTGCAGGGCAATGCCAGACATGTGCTGCCAGCCCATGCTGTGCTGCAAGTCGGCTCGATGCAGTCGTTGAGTTAGAGGCTGCACTAAGCGGCGAAAGACGGCAAACAAGACCAGCAGCAGAGCAATGCAGACCACCAGCACAGAAATGCCCATGGTTACCAAGCCGGTGTAGAGGTCCATCATCGGTCGATAAATGACCACGACCGCATCGGGCAATACCGCCGATGTGCGATACAAGTAGAGGTCGCCGTCAATGCGGCGATAGCCTTGCTCTGGGTTGCCGCTTTGCAGCACTTGCCGCGCCGTCTGCAAGTTAAGTGACTGACTGTTGCCGACCCAAACGCGTACTTTGTCGTTATCGCTGCGCACTAACTGAACGCGGTAACCCTGGTTGGTGAGGGCTTGCAATAACGTTGCCGGAGGGGCCTGCTGGCGGCGGGCGTAGTTACCCAGCTCCTCCGACCACAAGGCCATGCTTTGGTACTCTTGTTGGATTTGCTGGTTGAGCATCAGCATCACGATCAGGATCGAAATGCTGGTGGCGCTCAATAATGCCAACAGCCACAACTGTGACAATCGCCGCCTCATGCCTTCCCTCATTGCAGCCGATGAAATGAGTCACTAACACAAGAGGACTCGCCACTGTTTACCATAGTGGGAATTGGTTAAATCAGCCACGGCAGAAGTGATGGCAACAACAGGGCGTGCAAGGTGGCCGTGAGGGTCATCGCCAGCGCGGCGTAGGCAGCCTGCTGCTGGCCAAGCTCCAGCGCTCGGCTGGTGCCAATGGCGTGAGCGCAAATACCCAGCGTTAGGCCCACGGTATGCGGCTGGTCGCGGCGCGCGAGTTTGAGCAGCGGCGGCGCCATCAGGCCACCAAGAATGCCGGTGACAATGACAAAGGCGGACGCCATCGCCGCCAGGCCACCTACTTGCTCGCTTACTGCCACTGCCACGGGCGTGGTGATGGTTTTGGTGGCGATGGTGCGGCTTAGAGGAATGTCACCAATCCACCAATAGGTCAAAGCGACGGCCACAGCAATGGTGGTGGCGCTGCCACAAGCGATGGCCAAAGCAATGCGACGCCAGTGACGGCGCATGGTGTGCAAATACTGATACAGCGGCACCGCCAGCATGACAATCACCGGCCCTAGCATCACATGCAGCAGCGAACCGCCTTGCATATACGTGGAGTAAGGTGTTCCCGTGATGAGCAATACTCCGACGAGCAAGGTGACGCTGGACAAAATCGGTGGCAGCCAGGGGCTGTTACCGCTGAGGCGGTAAATCTGCTGGCCGCCAACAAAGGCAGCAATGGTCATGCTGGCCCAGAACAATGGCAATTGCAGCAGCTCAGTCATGCAGTTTGCCTTTGCCCATGATCCAGCCACAGACCAAGATGCCAGGTATTAGACTGATGATCAGAATTGCCAGCAACGTCGGCCCGTATTCGGCGATGATGTCGCCTTGGGTGACAATGCCAGTGCTAACGGGAATCAGAAATAACGGCAACAGTGGCGACAGTGTGGCAGTGGTGTGTTGCAGCACCGCAGGCGTCTTGCCAAGCACGATGAGTACAGCCAGCAAAATCAGCATGCCTAAAATGGCAGCCGGAACAGGCAATGCAAACAAGAAATTTAACAGATGTCCGGCGATCAGACAGGCCAGCAGTATCAGCAATCCTGGCATGATTGACTCCGGCAAAAGAATGGTGCGGAAGGAGAGACTCGAACTCTCACGCCGTGAAGCACTGGAACCTAAATCCAGCGTGTCTACCAATTCCACCACTTCCGCAGATAGGCGGCGCATAGTAACGACAGTTGCCAGCAAACTCAAGCCTATGGGCATAAAAATCCAGCTTGGGCCGTGACTGTGTAGGCGGCTAGTGTATGGTTAGTGTTTTTTATCAGCGGAGAGCCCATACATGGCGTCGGAAGAATCACGCTTTGCCAATCATCTGGTGTTGACGGCCGCGGCGGCGGTGATTGTGATTGCTGGTATCAAAAGCGCGGCGACGGTTCTCGTACCTTTTTTACTGTCGGTATTTATCGCTGTGATGACGGCGCCGTTAATGGCTTGGCTGACACGTCACCGGGTGCCTAGCGTGCTGGCAGTGTTGTTGCTGATGGGCGCCATTGTGGTAATTGGTATGGGGCTGGCGACTTTTGTGGGCGGCACCATCAACTCGTTTTATCAGGACATGCCTATCTACGAGCAAAAACTCAACGCGCTGATGCAGCAAGGCATTGTCAGCCTGCGTGGGCTGGGCGTTGAGGTGGCCGATGACTTAATCAAGGAATACGTCGACCCGGCGGTGGTGATGAAAACCGTGGCGTCGGTGTTCAACGGCTTGGGCGGAGTGCTGGCCAACACCTTTTTAATCCTGTTTACCGTGGTGTTTATCTTGTTAGAGGCCTCGGGCTTTCCCGATAAGGTAAAGCGCGCATTTGGCGAGCAAACCTTGGCGTTCGCTCATTTCGCACGCTTTAGCCAGTCGGTGCAGCAGTATCTCGCCATCAAAACTCTGGTCAGCTTGGGTACTGGTGTCAGCATTGGTGTGGCGCTGTCGTTGCTGGGGGTGGATTACGCACCGTTGTGGGGGCTGGTCGCGTTCTTGCTGAATTACATCCCTAACATTGGCTCCATCATTGCCGCCGTGCCTGCGGTACTGATCGCGCTGATTCAGCTGGGCTTTGGTTCTGCATTGATTACAGCCGCAATTTTTGTCGCCGCCAATACGCTGTTTGGTAATGTGGTTGAGCCACGTTTGATGGGCCGCACTCTGGGCCTGTCGACCCTGGTGGTGTTTGTCTCCTTGGTGTTTTGGGGCTGGGTGCTGGGGCCGGTGGGTATGTTGCTGTCGATCCCATTGACCATGGTGGTGAAAATTGCTTTTGAAACTCGGCCGCAAACTCGTTGGATTGCCACCTTGCTGGACCACTAAACCCGACGTAATGAAGGGTAAAAACTCTGCGCTAAGGCGTCCGTACCATTACACTGCGAAGCACTGAATCATGGCCAAAAAACATCCGATGAACCGAATTCTGCTGATTGATGATGACGTTGAACTGAGCGAGCTGCTGCAAGAGTACCTCGCTATGGAAGGGTTTGAACTCAGCGCACGCCACGATGGTGAAGCTGGGCTGCAAGCAGCGCTGTCAGGCGAGCATGATCTGGTGTTGTTGGACGTCATGCTGCCGAAAATGAACGGCTTTGAAGTGCTTAAAGCGCTGCGTGAGCAATCGTCCTTGCCGGTCATCATGCTGACGGCGCGCGGCGAAAGTGTCGATCGGGTGTTAGGCCTAGAGCACGGCGCTGACGACTATATCGCCAAGCCGTACCATCACCACGAGCTAGTGGCGCGCATTAAAGCCTTGTTCCGCCGTATCGATTTCAGTGCCGAAGAATCCTCCAGCCATAATCCGTATCAGGTGGGCGAGCTGTTGCTCGACCCATCGACACGCGAAGTGACGTTGGCACAGGAGCGCATATCGCTCACTGGCGCCGAATTTGGCGTGTTGCAGTGCCTGATGGAAAACACCGGCGAGTTGGTCGACAAAGATACCCTGTCGCTGGCGGCTTTGGGGCGCCCGCTGATGGCTTACGATCGTTCCATCGATATGCACGTCAGTAACTTGCGCAAGAAACTCGGCAAGCGCGAAGATGAAACCGACTGGATCAAAACCGTTCGCAGCCGTGGTTACATGCTGATTCAGGTATAAGAGTGCGCGCCTTTCGCTGGTACCGCTCGCTGTTCTTCAAAGTATTCTTCTGGTTCTGGTCGGTTATTTTTTTAGCCATGCTGGCGGCGGTAGTCACCAGCGACTGGATTGGAGAAGACTACTTTCGCCAAGCTACGCCCACCGAACAGATGCATTTGATTCGTCTGCTCGAGCGCAGCCCTCCCATCGTTGCTGAAAATCGTAAGCTGTGGCGCAAACTACGCCCTGGCTGGAA
Organism: Bacterioplanes sanyensis; assembly: GCF_002237535.1. Lineage (GTDB taxonomy): Bacteria > Pseudomonadota > Gammaproteobacteria > Pseudomonadales > Oceanobacteraceae > Bacterioplanes > Bacterioplanes sanyensis_A. Next base: position 742,441 of record NZ_CP022530.1, on the reverse strand, counting down.
TCTGGTGGCGGTGGCCAGTGATCGTGCCTATCAGCTACCTCACGATGTCGAAGAGTTTGTGGACGTTGCCGCTGAGTCTGGCCGCATTCTATGGGGCCAAGACGACGACTGGCTGATGATCGGCCCGGTGGCTCGCGGCGAATACTTGTACATCGCCATCAAGCGTCAGCAATGGGGTAGCTTCTTGGAAGATGAGCAGCGCTGGATGGTGCCCATTGCCGTGATCGCGGTGGTGACCCTGTTGTGCTTCACCTTGGTGTGGAGTCTGACGCAACCGATTCGGCGTTTGCAGCGCACCGCTCGCCAGCTGGGCCAAGGTAATTTTGATGTGTCGGGCCTGCGAATGGATGAGTTGCGGCGTGATGAAATCGGCGCGTTGTCTGGCGAAGTCGTCGATATGGCGGCGTCGCTGCAGCGTTTGTTGCAAAGTCACCAGCAGTTGCTGCGCGATGTTTCGCATGAGTTGCGCTCACCACTGACGCGGCTGCAAATCGCGCTGGGCATCGCGCGCAAGAAAGACCAGCACAATGCTTTAGCCGCTGAGCACGATCGCATCGAACGCGCGGTGGCTCAGGTGGACGGTTTGGTGGGCCAGATTTTGGATCTGGCCAGGCTGCAGCAACAGGACAGTCGCGCCTTGCTGTTGGAGCAGGATGATGTCGATCATCGCCTCGATGACTGGCTCAGTGACGCCGCTATTGAAATCGACGACAAACAATTACGCCTACAACGCCAAAAAAATCCGGTACCCTTGTCGGCAGAATGGGACTGGGTGCTAATCGAACGAGCGTTCGATAATATTTTGCGCAATGCCATTCGCTTTGCTCCCGAAGGCAGCGACTTGTTCGTTGCGCTGAGAGGTGAAGCTGACTGGGTGGACTTGGTCGTGGCCGATCAAGGCCCGGGCGTTCCGGAAGACGAATTGCAGCGTATCTTTGACCCCTTCACCCAAGTCGACAGCGCCCGAGACCATGCCAGTGGGGGCTACGGCATAGGCTTGGCCTTGGTGAAACGTATTGTTGAATTACACGACGGAATGATACGGGCAGAGAACCGATCACCCGGCCTTCAAATCACAATTCGGTTACCTCGTAAGATAAAACACTGATCAAAGTCTAGTGATATCTCGGTTTTAGTGGAAACCGGGTTGTGTTTTTGTTATCAAGTATGCCCCCTTACGCCTCTGTGTATTGGACCAACGTAGCACAGTGGGCTTTTTTACAACGCGACAAACTGGACGAGTACCATGTCAGAAGATTTGAAGCACGCGGCTCTTGAATACCACGCCAACCCCAAGCCGGGCAAAATTAGTATTGAGCTGAGCACCCCAGCCGAAACATCACGCGATCTGTCTCTGGCTTATAGCCCAGGCGTGGCAGAGCCGGTGAAGGCGATCGCTGAAGATCCAGAAAATGCATACAAGTACACCGCCAAGGGCAACTTGGTGGCGGTGATTACCGATGGCTCGGCCATTTTGGGCCTGGGTAACCTCGGCCCACTGGCATCCAAGCCAGTGATGGAAGGCAAAAGCCTGCTGTTTAAGCGCTTTGCGGGTGTGGATTCCATCGACGTAGAAGTCGAAGCAGAAAGCCCACAAGCCTTTATCGATACCGTGCGTCGCATCGCCAACACCTATGGCGGCATTAACTTGGAAGACATCAAAGCGCCTGAGTGCTTTGAAATTGAACGCACTTTGATCGAGCAGTGCAGCATTCCAGTGTTCCACGACGATCAGCACGGTACTGCCATTGTAACCGTGGCCGGCGTACTGAACGCTCTGGAAATTCAGGACAAGAAAATCGACGACGTCAAAATGGCCGTTCTGGGCGCCGGTGCCGCTGCTATTTCCTGCACCAAGCTGCTGATCTTGGCGGGCATGAAGCCAGAAAACATCTTTATGTGTGACCGTAAAGGTGTGATTCACTCGGGTCGCGACGACCTGAACCAGTACAAGCAAGGTTTTGCCGTCGATACCGACAAGCGCACCTTTGACGACGCCATCGACGGCGCTGACATCTTCTTGGGCTTGTCAGGCCCAGACATGGTGAAAGCGGAGCAAATCCAGAAAATGGCCGAGCGTCCGATCATCTTTGCCTGCGCCAACCCGGTGCCAGAGATCATGCCGGATGTGGTCGCAGCAGCGCGTGACGATGCCATCATGGCCACTGGTCGCTCTGACTTCCCGAACCAGGTCAATAACGTGTTGGGCTTCCCATTCATTTTCCGCGGTGCATTGGACGTGCGTGCCACTCGCATCAACGAAGAAATGAAACTGGCAGCAGCGCAGGCGCTGGCTGAGCTGGCCAAAGAGCCGGTGACGCAAGAAGTGCTGACCGCTTACGGTTTGGATGAGTTGGCCTTTGGTCGCGACTACATCATTCCAAAGGCAACGGATTCACGCTTGCTGGGCAAGGTATCCTACGCGGTAGCCAAAGCTGCCATCGACTCCGGCGTTGCTGACGGTCCGATGCCAGCCAACTACCCACTGCAGTCATTGGCTGATATCTAAAAAAACCGCCTTCGGGCGGTTTTTTTTATCCCAGAATAATGTGTGGTAAAAAGCGGCTCAGATCTTGAGTGATGGGGCCGTTGTCTTCGCGAATGGAAATACCGGCGGCCTGATCGTTAATCAGCCAGCTGCCAATTAAAGTATGAAACGGCCCAAACTTGGGCAACATGTGTGCTTGCTGATAAACAAATCCTTCTTCGCCATATGGGCCTGAGGAAAACTCGGTTTCACCACGTTCAGACAGCAAACTGATGTTGGCCCCCTCGCGCGAATAAATCGGCTTTTTCACCAACGCTGTGTCGTTTGGTACCTGCTCGAGCTGATCCTCAAAGTAGGCTGGTAGCAAGTTGGGGTGGTTCGGGAACATTTGCCACAGCAGCGGCAATAACGCCTTGTTCGACAGCACTGATTTCCACGCCGGTTCCAAAAAGCGCACCCCGGAGTCGGCAATTAACGGTGCATAGGGCTCACGCACCATAAACTCCCACGGGTACAACTTAAACCACCACTCGATAATGTGATCGTCCAAGTCGGTCAGGCGGCCCTCAGCGTCGCGGCCAACGTCTTCGATAAAAACAAAACGTGTGTCGATCCCAGCTTCGCTGGCACAATCCTGTAAATATTGCACCGTACCGCGGTCTTCTGCGGTGTCTTTGCAGCAACTGACGTGCAGGATCGGGCTGGCGTCTTGCTGTCGTTGTAGCTCGAGCAGTTGGCGAAAACGCTGGACCAGCTTTTCTTGCAGACTATTAAACTGATCCGCCTGACGTGGAAGCAGACCTTTATCGGCCTGATCTTCTAGCCACAACCATTGCCAGAAACCCGTTTCATACAAACTGGTGGGAGTATCGGCGTTATTTTCATACAGTTTGGCAGGAGACTGACCGTCGTAAGCGAAATCGAGGCGCGAATAGAGGCTGGGCTCGCGCTGCAGCCAGCTGTGGCGGACAACCTCCCACTGTGATGCTGGAATGGCAAAGCGGCGCAGCAATTCCTCGTCGTTGACGACTTTGTCCACCACCTCCAAGCACATGGCGTGGATGTCTTCAGTCGGTGTCTCTAGGTCGCGTTCAATTTGCTGCAACGAAAATTGGTAATAGGCACTTTCATCCCAGTAACGCTCGCCGTACATGGTATGAAAGTGAAAACCAAATTCATGCGCGCGCTGCTGCCAATCCGGACGCTCGGCGATCGGGCGGCGAAACATCAGCCACCCCAACTGCGCGAAGAAGAACCGCCACCCCAACTGCTTTTGGCCGATGCAGTGGAGCCAAAGCCTTTACGGTTAATGGTTTTGGTGCCTTTGGGGTACACCTTTTTAACCGTGGCTTTGGGTTTGTTGGCAGATTTGGGTACCCGATAAGAGCCCTGGCCACCGCTGGCGTAGGTCAACTCCGTGCCATCGGCGAGCGTAGCGCGGCGATATTCGTTGCGAAACACCGGGCTGTAATATTTAGTGCGGTAGGCATCACCGATTTCGTCGATAATCTCGGCTACCAAAAAGCCCGTCATGGCCGGGGTGAAAAAACCCTCTGAGCTGCGCGTGCAATTGTGAAAACCAAATTGATCTTCGCAGTCTCTTTCATCCTGAAATTTTGGCGCAGTGCGCTCGGCTTCGGCCAATGCTTGCTTGTAAGCAAATTCACATTGCGCTTCGCTTAATGCTGTTTTTTCTTGGCAGTCGTCGATAGATACCACCATGGTGACTGGCTCACTGCTGGAGCAGCCAGCCAACCCAGCGCTGCCACCGACCACGGCAGCCAATGCCGCTTTGGGGTGCTTGCGCATGCGGGCAAGAACGATATTCTTGGAACGCTTGGACATAACGGTCACCCCTTAATAGCTCAGCGAGGCGGCGTTTAATAAGCCAACGGATACCGATACGGCCAGCAGTACGATGGCGGCGCTGACTTCATTGTTCTGAATGCGAGCAACGATTTTCGGCATAAAAATAAAACGTACCAACGCAAATGCAACCAGCTGCGCCAGTAAGGCAATCGCACCCCAAATCAGAAAGTCGATTAAATCCACAGAGTTGCTAATCGCCCCGGCCAGTGCAATTGCAAAACCTAAAATTGCTCCACCAAAAGCGATGGCCGCAGCGGTATTGGCCTCTTCTTTTATCAGCTGCCATTCGTCGTGCGGAGTAATGGCGGCATAAATCACTTTAAACAGCATCAGAGCAACGACAGCAATGCTGAAGTACAGGGCAAAGTTGCCGATGGCGTTAACTAACATATATCTTTTCCTATGATGGGGTTGAATTAACCGTGAACGGTCAGTTGACTGGGGGTTAAGGTAATGCCGGTGCTGATGACTAAGCAGCGAGACAAATGACCGTTTTGCTCGCGCTGTTCTTCCGCCGACAAAAATAAAGACTCAGTCATACCTTGGTGCGCCAGCGGTCGTTCAAATAACATGGTGAACTGATCGGTACTGCTGCACTCGTTCTGTTGGTCCCAGGTATTTTCCGTCATCGCCACGGGCGGGTGATAGTCGTCTAAATCGGTCCAGACACGTTGATAAACATGCTCTGCTACAGTGTATTGCGACTGGCCAATCTCTTCATTTAGCAGTGCATCCCAGCGCTGCTGAGAGGCGATATTTAACGTGTCGTAATAGTGAAACAGCTTTACGTCGACCACGTGCTGCTCGGATTGGCCACCTTGGCTTACTACCTGCAACCAAGCATCGTCATCGGTATAGAAGCGATATAACTGCGTATCGCCCATGTCGACCACCCCTGCGGCCTGAATCAGCTGTGTGGCGGCAATATTTTGTGCCGTCAGCTCGGCTGATAACAGACGCAACAACAGGCTGTCGACTTCAAAACTAAAACCCGGTCGTAAACCTAATATTTCCGGAGCACTGGGCTTTTCATCTTTTTTGAACCACTGAAACATAACAACTCCTATGCGACCGCTGGCAGCTCGATGCGATGAGCAGCAATGTAAAACAAGCTATCGCCTTGTTGGATGGGAGTGGACAACGGTGGGTTCAACACAATGTCCTGTGCTGCGGCGGGGCGCACACCAATTAACGTGGCATCCAATTGTGATTTAAATTGCTCAAACAGTGGCTGAAAATGGGTGTTTTCACCGTCGTATTGCAGGCTGTATTGCGTCATGCCGTCGGTGCTGTCCAGTAACTGCTTATGCACCTGGCTAGAGCCTGGATCTAATGTCGAACGTGCCAGCATTTCGATCGAAACAGACGGAATCACCTCCACCTTAGGGCAATGCACTTTCAGTAAGTCGGCCAGTGATTCTTGTTGCAAATACGCGGTCTTATGCGCGTCTGGATTTACATCGGCACAAAACAGTGCCGTCGTTAGCGTCACGTCGTCTGAGTCGGTATCAATAATAATGCGCTGCGCAAGATTGATGGATGTACGGGCCATGTCCTCTGGTTGGGTAAATGAGGACACGCGAACAAAATCAATTTTACCCGGCAAAGGGTTTTCGATGTCGGCGGTGGTGCACAAAACGATACGTTGTTGCTGCTTATTCTGGCGTGCCAGTAACAGTTCTATTAGCCGCAGCGTGCGTGCACCGTTCCAACCAATAATCACCGTGTGGTTGCTCAGTGTTAACATAAGGAGTCCTTTTTTACCTTTGAATACCAGCGTATGAATCAACATACCGAAACGCGTGACCACCACGGCAAACAAGCTTAACCCCAGTGGAATCACCCACAATGCGGCAAATAAGCGTCCGGCTGCGCTGGCAGGCGAATAATCGCCATAGCCGACGGTGGAGGCGGTGACCAATATCCAATAGAAGAAGGTATCGAGTACCAGCAGGTCTTGCTCACCGGCCAAATACAGGCCCAGCCAGCTGGTCATGAGATAAATAAACAAAGCGGCTACTACCGCGACACCGCTCAGTCGATAAAATAACCGAGCGGCCAATTGGCGAAGTTTGACTACCAGGGGCATTCGTAATCCCTAACGATCCAATACAGCAGTCACCCGGTGAGGGCCACCAGGTGACTTTGGGGGGCGGATATTATTCCTTATTGCCGCGAGATGCCATTAATTGAGCCAATTTATCTTTACCAGATGCACCACCGCTAATAACACCGGCTGAGCGCAATTTAGCGTCTAAATCGCTGCCGCTTTCGGCATTGGCCATTTCTTCAGCGGCTTCTAGTTCAGCTGCACGCTGAGCTTGCTTGCCTTTGATTCGCTCTAAGCTATCCAGTGCCGTTTTGACTTTATTGGTGGCACCCATGTGGCGACTGGAGACCGCCACTTGTGCTTTTTGTACCGATTCAGTCGCTTTGATCTGATCGATCTGTTGCTCCATGCGGCGAACATTGGCTTTGGCTTTGGCCATGTTGGCTTTCAGCGCACTTTCTGACTGTTGGAAACTGGCAAGAATTTCTTGCTCCTGCGTCAGTTGTGACTCCAGGTCGCTGACTTTTTCCGCACATTCCAACGCCAGGGCTTCGTTACCTTGCTCCATCGCAGTTACGGCGTGGTTGGAATAATTGTCGATATCTGCCTGCAGTGCTTGTGCTTTATTTTCTGCCAGTTTGCGCTTGGCCATGATTTTGGTCAGGCTTTGATCACCGGCTTGCAGCTCTTTTTTCGCCTCGCGAATTTCTTGATCCAAAATGCGCAAAGACTGCGAATCGACAATGGCTTCTGTGGTTTCATTTAAGCCGCCTTTTAATGCGGTCCAGATTTTTGACAGACTCATGTTACACCTCGCAAGTCAGATGATCGGCGTACAGCTCTAAAAATTCACCGACATTAATAAAGAGCGTTTCGATTTCTTCCATCAAAACACTGTCTTTGCTTTGCGTTGATAGCGCACCAAACGCAACGTAGTACTCAGCGCCATCAACCACCTTGATACCAATGCTGGTCAGCGGCTGTAGCTGATGCGTACGCAGGATCAGCTGGTTCAGAGCAGCCTCGTCGCGCACGCTGCTCAGTGGAAACAACAAAGACTCAACGATGATCTGTTGCTCGCCAGCGTAAAGGAAAGCGTCTAGCCCTTCGTCATTGCTGATGCTGAGGCAATTGTCTTCGGTTTCGATCGACCAGCTGTCGTGATCGTCGACCAGCGTTTGGATGTTGTTCAGATCCCAAGCCATATAAGCTTCCTTGGTGGCGTTCGTGACTAATAAGTCACAATTTAGTCGTATTGGTTTCAAAGTCAACAATTGTTTTATATATTGGAGACATAGTCAGCAACCGAAGGTGGCCATAGCGCCAAGTCGAGCCGTCATGAAACCGGAGCAGAGTGCCCAGAATAAGCGCAATTTGGCGCAATACCGCATGGCGATCAGCCGATTCATTCGCTCCGCCATGATTCTTAAGAACAAACGCTATGAAGACCTGGCGGCAGAACTGGAGCTGCGCGGCATTGTGCTGACCAGTGAGAATTTGCGCAGCAAGGTGAGCAAAGGCGCGTTTGCTGCAGATTTGCTGTTGGTGATCGTCGATATTCTCGACATGAACGATGAAGCATTGCTGCAGATTCAAAAGCTGCAGCGCGAACAATCCGATTAACGCAGCAGGTAGTCGTCCATCAGCTGTTCGTAACGCGTGCGAATGGCGTCGTAGTCGCCCTGGCGCTGCAGTTGCTGCAGCCCTAAGTCGAACTGATCGCGCAGTTGCGGATCACGAAAGCCGGCAAAATAACGGCTGTGGGGAAACAGCTCATAATAAATGGGTGGTTGCTGGTACACCGGGTTGGCGGGGTCTTGCTGGCGTAACTGGCTAAAGAAATAGCGGAAGATGGTCCGCTCCATGATCAATACATCTTGCTCGTTGGCGAACAGTGCGCGCACCTGCTCGATTTGGCGAGGGTACTCTTTATAGCTGGGCGAGCGCTGCACCGTCTCGGCGAACGGCTGCGGCAGTAATTGGCTGGCGAGGCTGAAAGCGCCAACGCGGTAACGCGCTAGGTCGCTGATTTGCTGCAAGGTACGCGGCTTGAGACTGATGGCGACGTTGCGCAGCGTCATAATTGGCTGGCTGCTGGTGTAGGTTTCCGGGCTGTCTTTGATGGCAATGAGAATGGCATCCGCTGCGCCGGACTGAAAGGCCGTCAGGTTCTCGCTATTGCTGCCGAACAGTACTTGCAGCTGCAAGTTTTGCAGCGTTAGCGCGGCACGCACACGCTCTAGCGCGATACCGTTTTGTGTGCCTGGAATAACATACGGAGGCATGGAGTTGCCTGCGGCGAATACCACAGAGTCGGCGGCTACAGGCGCTGACAACAGCAGCATAACTAGCGCACGCAGCATCATAAAAGCATCCTGTGTCGAGATGAATGGGCACAAAAAAGCCGGGATAAACCCGGCTTTTATCATAGCAGACGCGATGGCATCAGCCTTTTTTGGCGCGCTTACGCTCATGTTCCTTGAGGAACTTCTTGCGCAGGCGAATGCTGGTCGGTGTGACTTCTACCAGCTCATCGTCTTCGATGAAATCCAGTGCTTGTTCCAGTGTATGACGCACGAATGGGGTCAGGGTCAGTGCTTCATCGGTACCGGATGCACGCACGTTGGTGAGCTGCTTGGCTTTGGTTGGGTTAACCACCAAGTCGTTATCACGGCTGTGCAGACCGACAATCATGCCTTCGTAGACTTCAGTCTGCGGGCCGATAAACAAGCGTCCACGATCCTGCAGCGTGAACAGCGCATAAGCCAGCGCTTTACCAGCCACCATAGACACCAGCACACCGTTGTGACGCGTAGCGCCCAACGAGGCTTGGACCGGACCATAGTGATGGAAGACGTTGGTCAAAATGCCAGAACCTGAGGTCAGCGTCAGGAACAGACCACGGAAGCCAATCAAACCACGCGCTGGAGCGATGAACTCCAAACGCACACGGCCTTTGCCGTCTGGCACCATGTTGGTCATTTCGGCGCGACGGTTACCCATCTCTTCCATAATCGAGCCTTGGTGCTGCTCTTCGATATCGATTACGACCTGCTCATAGGGCTCTTGCAGCTCGCCGTCGATTTCTTTTTGCACCACTTCGGGCTTACCAATGGCCATTTCGAAACCTTCGCGACGCATGGTTTCGATCAGAACCGACAAGTGCAGCTCGCCACGGCCAGATACTTTGAACTTCTCTGGGCTGTCACCTGGCTCGACACGCAGGGCAACGTTATGGATCAGTTCTTGATCCAAGCGGTCTTTAATATTGCGCGAGGTAACGTACTTGCCTTCTTTACCTGCAAACGGCGAGTCGTTTACTTGGAAGGTCATGCTCACTGTTGGCTCATCAACGCTCAGCGGCGGCAGGGCTTCAACATTACCGACGGCACACAGGGTGTCGGAGATGTTCAGACCGTCGATGCCCGAGATACAAACGATATCACCGGCCGCTGCTTCGTCTACGTCGACGCGGTTCAGACCATGGAAGCCTTTCACCTGTTGAATACGGCCTTTGCGCACTTTGCCTTCGATGTCGATCAGCTGTACGTCGGTACCCGGCTTTAGTTTGCCACGGGTAATACGGCCAACACCGATAACGCCAACAAAGCTGTCGTAGTCGAGTGCCGATACCTGCATTTGGAACGGGCCATCCAGCTCAACTTTAGGCGCTTGCACATGGTCGATCACCATTTGGAACAGTGGCGTCATGTCATCGGCCATGTTGTCTGGGTCATCGCCAGCAATACCATTCAGAGCAGAGGCGTAGATCACTGGGAAGTCGAGCTGTTCTTCGGTCGCGCCAAGGCGGTCAAACAGATCAAAGATCTCGTCCATGACCCAATCAGGGCGTGCGCCCGGACGGTCGATTTTGTTGATTACAACGATGGGGCGCAGGCCGCGTTCGAATGCCTTTTGGGTTACGAAACGGGTTTGTGGCATGGGGCCGTCAACGGCATCCACCAACAAACACACCGAGTCGACCATCGACATCACACGTTCAACTTCACCACCAAAGTCGGCGTGCCCAGGGGTGTCGACGATGTTGATGCGGTAGTCATTCCATTTAATGGCGGTGTTTTTCGCCAAGATGGTAATGCCGCGTTCTTTTTCCTGGTCATTGGAATCCATGACCCGCTCGCCACCCTGGTTACGCTCCAGCGTGCCGGACTGTTCCAGCAGCTTGTCGACCAGTGTGGTTTTACCATGGTCAACGTGCGCGATGATGGCGATGTTTCTGAGATTGTCGATCACAACATGAGCCTTGATTAAAGTTTGAACAAAAATGAGGCGCGATTATACATGAAGCCCTGGAAAATGCGGCATGGCTTTTACGCGGCAAACTATTTAACCCGAGTATTGTGACTGTTTGGCGGATTTTGCAGATCTAGGGCACCTCTAAATTCGGTGTCCGCTCTAGGTCACCAGGGGCTCTAGATCACCAAGCCGGTTTGTTGCTCTAACCAGCTACAGCAAAAATCGGCGTTACAGAGCCGTAGTTCTCAAGCGTTTCCCTTTATGGCGTGGGCGGCAGGCCAGCATAGCGCCGTTGGCGAAATTGCAAAGGACTGGCTATTGGCTGTCATCTCCGCTTTGTTCTGAAGTCCTGACACACTCGCGCAAAGCTGTGCAGCATTATTTAGAGGTGCCCTTGAGCCAAAGCAAGATGCAGCTTCACGGGGCGGCAAAATGGTTCCTCGTGCCAGGGGGTGAACCTATACTGTGCATTCTTGCAGGGAACTGCTAGGCATAACGCGATGAATGCTCTATTTTGGTGCGTATCGCGCATGCGATGTTGTCTTTCGGTGCATTGCGAATGCTGTTGGAATGGGGTGGCCCTGATTTTGTGCGGTTCAGCTAATCCCGCGGTATGGCATACAACTTGCTCTAATGACATTCATAACAAAACAGGGATGCGTCCCTTGTTCAAATCTGAACCAGCATCTGGAGAAGAAACATGTCAGAGAACACTCTGAATCTGATTAAAGAAAACGATGTGAAGTGGGTTGACCTGCGTTTTACCGATTCCAAGGGTAAAGAGCAGCACGTTACCATCCCGGCACGTGACGTGGATGAAGATTTCTTCGAGACCGGCCAGATGTTCGATGGTTCTTCCATTGCTGGTTGGAAGGGCATCAACGAATCCGACATGATTCTGCTGCCAGACGACAGCACCCCGTTTATGGATCCGTTCACTGAAGATCCAACACTGGTACTGCGCTGTGACATCATCGAGCCTTCTACTATGCAAGGCTATGAGCGTGACCCGCGTTCTGTGGCTAAGCGCGCTGAAGAGTACCTGAAGTCGACCGGTCTGGGCGACACAGCGTTCTTTGGTCCAGAGCCTGAGTTCTTTATCTTTGATGACGTGCGTTGGGGCCAGGATATGTCTGGCTCGTTCTACAAAATCAACTCAGACGAAGGTGCTTGGAACACTGAAACTGTGATGGAAGGCGGCAACTTGGGCCACCGTCCACGCGTTAAAGGCGGTTACTTCCCAGTACCACCAGTGGATAGCTCTCACGACATTCGTGCGGCTATGTGTAATCTGATGGAAGCCATTGGCCTGGACGTTGAAGTACACCACCACGAAGTGGCAACGGCGAACCAGAACGAGATCGGTGTTAAGTTCAACACCTTGGTGAAAAAAGCCGACGAAGTACAAATGCTGAAGTACGTGGTGCACAACGTGGCATCGGCGTACGGCAAAACGGCGACCTTTATGCCTAAGCCTGTGGTGGGTGATAACGGTTCTGGTATGCACGTGCACCAGTCGTTCTGGAAAGATGGCGAAAACCAGTTCGCTGGCGACAGCTATGCTGGCTTGAGCGAAACCGCGTTGTACTACATTGGCGGTATCATTAAGCACGCCAAAGCGCTGAACGCGTTCACCAACCCATCGACTAACTCCTACAAGCGTTTGATCCCAGGTTTCGAAGCCCCTGTGATGCTGGCTTACTCTGCCCGTAACCGCAGTGCCTCGATCCGTATCCCATACGTGGCGTCGCCAAAAGGCAAGCGTATCGAGTCTCGCTTCCCTGACCCAACGGCGAACCCATACCTGGCGTTTGCTGCCATGCTGATGGCGGGCATCGACGGTGTTAAGAACAAGATCCATCCTGGCGATGCGGCTGACAAAGACTTGTACGATCTGCCAGCCGAAGAAGCTGCGGCGATCCCTCAAGTGGCGGGCAGCCTGCGCGAAGCACTGGATGCGTTGAAAGAAGACATGGCGTTCCTGACCGAAGGCGGTGTATTCACTGAAGATATGATCAATGCTTACATCGACCTGAAGATGGAAGACGTTTACCGCGTCGAGCATACCACTCACCCAGCTGAGTTTGATATGTACTACTCAGTGTAAGCTGAGCCAGTGATTGAAAAGGCCGCGCAAGCGGCCTTTTTTATGGCTGTTTTTCGCTCACCGCTGGGCTGGCGTATACTGCCGCCATTAATAGAAGGAGCAGTTGGGTGCAGTGGGATAAATCGGCGCTGCTGGCGGGCACGCCCATGCTGGATTGGCAGGCGCTATCACCGGCGTTGGGTGATCAGTGGCGTGCCTACTGCGAGCACTATCGTTTAACGTTCGAGCAAGCGAGCCAGCACAGTGCCGGCACCGCGCAGCTGGGTGGTTTCGATATTGTGGTGCAGTACTGGCAAGTATCGCAGCCCAAGGGCGTGGCGCTGTTGGTGCACGGTTATTACGACCATGTCGGCCTGTATCGCTCGTTAATTGAGTTCTGCCTGAGTCAGCAGTTGGACGTTGTCTGCTTTGATTTGCCCGGGCATGGTTTGTCCAGTGGCGAAGTGGCCACCATCGACGATTTTTGCCAATACGACGATGTGTTCAGCCAGATGGTTGGCCAAGTACAGCAGCTGCAGCTACCGATTCAGGTGTTTGGCCAAAGCACCGGCGGAGCGATTATTCTGCACTATCTGCTCACCCGTGGTCTGCGCCAGCTGGATAGCCCGTTTGCACAAGTCACCTTATTGGCACCATTGGTGCGTCCCATGGGCTGGCGCACGGGTAAATGGATGCATGCCTTGCTGCATCGCTTTGTGAAGCAGCTGAAACGCAAATTCAAACCCAATTCGGCCGATGCCGAGTTCCTGCGCTTTATTGCAGAGCTTGATCCGCTACAACCCAGGTTCCTGAATGTGCGCTGGGTAGGAGCGCTCAAGCGCTGGATTCCAATGATCGAGTCGCAAGCAGCGACCGACATCCGCGTTAACATCGTGCAGGGGGATCGTGACCAAACCGTAGACTGGCGTCACAACTTGCAGGTATTGCAGCAGAAGTTTCCCCAACAACGATTGCTGATGCTACCAGGTGGGCAGCACCATCTGGTGAATGAATCGGCAGACAATCAGCGCAAGATTTATCAGCAGTTGGCAGCGTGGCTGCAGGCTGAATAGCAAGGTAACGAAAATAGCGATTTTTCGCCTTTGTTGCTGCAATTGGCACCTGTCAAAACGGACTAAACTGTGAGCCATGTCCGGTGTGGCGGCGCAATATGTCGTACTCTGTAACAACCTAACATCATGTTACAGGGTGTGAGCATGGACGAGCAGCTTGAGGGAAATAAGCGCCTGGTGCGGCAGTTTATTGAACTGACCTGGAATCAGGGGCGTCATCGCCTAGCGGCCTCTCTTGTGAGTCCGCAGTTTAGTTATCAAGCCAGTATGATCGAGTCGCCGATGGGGCTATCCGGCATGGGCAGCCTGATTGATTCCATTCGTGACGTAATGGACGATTTTGCCGTATTGGTCGATGACTTGTTGGCCGAAGGCGATCAGGTGGTCAGCCAATCGACTTTCACCGGCAGTTTGCGCCGTCCGTTTATGGGATTCGAGCCAACCGATCGTATCATTGCACTCAATGCAGTGACCTTTTGGCAGGTTCGCCGGGGCAGCATTCAGTCCGCGCAGTCACTGTTGGACAGCGCCGATTTGATGCATCAGGCTGCACGCATCAGTCACGTCGCCAACTTTTAATCACATCTTTGCAAATCTCTGCCACCGCTTGGCGCAGGGTCATGCCGTTACGCGGGTTATGGCTGCCATCGCAGTAGGGATAGCGCTGGCTTAAACGGCAACTGCATAACCACACCATTTGCTGTCGCTGTGGCAGCACTTGAATCGGAGTGGTACAACTGTCGTCTGCATAGGGGCGGCGCTGACATTGTTTACAGCCGCACAAGCGCTGCTGCTGGTGGGCATTCCAAGTGTGGACGATGGGGATGGCATCACTCATGTTTCAGCCCGCTGCACAATGCACTGCCAGTGAGATGCCTCGACAGGCTGTACCGATAACCTTGGGTTGTTCAGCAAGGTCATGTCTGCCAGCGCTTCAAGCTGGCGCATTTCTTTTAACGTGACTGGCCGTGACAGTGCTTCCAGCGCACACACCTCGACCGTCAGCCAGCGTGGATTGCTGGGATCTGACTTAGGATCAAAATAGGGCGAGCTGGTATCGAATGCACTGGGGTCGGGCACTTTGGTGGCGCTGATGCGACAGATGCCAACGATGGCCGGTTGTTTACAACTGGAGTGGTAAAAAAATGCGAGGTCGTCCACAGCCATGTGATCGCGCATCAGGTTGCGGGCTTGATAGTTGCGCACGCCGTCCCATACTGTGCGCCGCTCATCGCAGTGCAATAAATCTTGAAAACTGAACTCGTCGGGCTCGGATTTAAATAACCAGTAGTGCATGATAGCGATCAATCGGTATAGTTCTTGTAAAGGCTATCATCGGCTTGTCATAACAGCCACTCAGAATGGCTGAGCTCGAATTGGGGAAGAACGGCAACAATGAAAAAACCAGATGTACTACTCGTGCTGGCGATTCTGGTCGCCATCGGGGCTGGAGTAACGAGTGTGAGCGCAGCGCAGCGCACGCCACCGAGTTTGGTGGTATCAGAAACCAGCATTCGCTGACTAAAAGCGATAGCACTGATCTTCGGTGACGATCATGTGCATGGGAATATCCCACGACTCCATCGGCAAGCGCTCGAGTTTTTGGAACTCATACGCGCAGCCGACCAGCAGAGGCCGCCTGCCGCTGTCGCGGCAGGGCGCCAAGCTGCGATCGTAATAGCCACCGCCCATTCCTAAACGTGCTCCGCGTGGATCAAACGCCACCAATGGCACCAATATCGCGCTCATGAATCTGGCCGGTAGTCTGGCGGCGTAGCGCCAATCGGGTTCGGCAATGCCGTAACGATTGTGGCGCATCACCATGCCTGGCTGGTAACGAACAAACAAAAGATGTCCCGCCTTAAACGGATGTAGGACCGGCAAATAAACGACTTTTTTCTGCGCCAGCCACTGCTCTATCGCCAACGCCGGGTCGATTTCACCATCGTTTTGCCAGTACACGGCAATGTGCTTGCGAGCAATGAGTTCAGGTGCGCGACTGGTGTGGTTGGCAAAGCGGTTAGCAGCGTAGCGCCGATGTTGCGCGCTCAGACTGCGCCGCTGCTGGCGGATCAAACGTCGTAGTTGTGTTTTGTTCATACCACTTGCCGGAATAGGCGGGCAAAAGAAAGGGCTCCCCACTGTGCCGCTGTCAAACATAAAGCCCTTGAACCCTGAAGTTCAAGGTGGCGGGGTATTGGCTGAATAAGGCTTTCCGTCATGCGGACATGCACACAACAACCAACTTCCCCTCCTGGGTAATACGCATCGGCTCGAGGTCTTTATTGACTGGCTAACACCCCAGGGAGCGCTTGCATGATAGCAAAAATCGCGCGCCGATTCCGAGGGTGCGCTGCGACTTTTACAGTTCTAGCTGTTGGTCCTGTTCCAGCAGATGGTCAATGTCCTCACACAGCTGCGACATGCTGCGGTTTACCTTCTGATCTTGCTGGCGCAGCTCGATCAATTCGTTGGCCATGTTCAGCGCTGCAATCACCGCCACGCGGTCTGGGCCCAGCACCTTGCCGGTGGATGAGCCCGCCTGTTTGATTTCCTGCATGCGCTGATCCAATAACCGCGCCGACTCGTGTAAACGCTCTTCTGCGCCCTCCGGACAATTGACTCGGTACTCCCGGTCAAGAATGGTCAGGGACAGTGTTTTAGACGAATTAGCCACTATTGCGCTCCAGGGTTTGCAGGCGCTGAATCATATCATTGACCTTTTGCCGCGCCATTTCGTTTTGCTGCAGCAACTTGGCGCGCTCAGCTTGCCATTGTGCTTCGGATAAGCGCATGGCTTTGTTTTGCTCGCGCAGTTGCTCGTGCGCGGCCAGCAGTTTCGCTACCTTGCGCTGCAAATACTGTAGTTGAAGTGCGCTGTCCGCTGACGGATAAGCGTCGCTGTCCATGGGAGCATCTACCTTGAGGTGTGTGTTCGAAATGCCGCACTGGCGGCGTCCTTACTATATTAGCCGCTGCGCGCGCCGGTCAATTGTTGCACCCGGGTACAGGGCAGCCAGGCCGCGATGGCAATGTTAGAATGCGCCAGTACCTTCTACAAAGCGACATCAACCTATGCTGTTTTCTGATCTTGCCGACATTTGGCTGCAAGCCCGCTGCTTTCAAACGCCGTCGGCGTTGCATGGTTGGCTGACAGGTTTTCTGTCTGCTGGCGGCCGGCTGAAACCCGATGCCTGGATGCGCGAAGCGTCCGACTACCTGGAAATGGAAGACGCCCTGGACGATGGCCTGAGCCAAGCGTTGGCGAACTTCTACCCTGCTGTACTGCAGAGCCTGGCACAAGAAAACATGCAATTTCAGCCATTGCTGCCGGACGATGATGACGCCGATGTCGATGAGCAATTGGATTGTCTGGTGCAGTGGAGCAAAGGCTTTCTGGATGGCTTTGGCGCTTCGGGCAATGTGCAAGGGCAGTTGCCAGCCGACGTCACCGAAGTGCTGCGCGACCTGGACGCCTTTACCGGTGCCACGTTGGAAGACCCTGCCGACCCGGAAAATGAATTTTTGTTGCAGCAGCTGACTGAGCACGCACGCATGGCTGCATTGACGGTGTTTTACAGCCTCAATCAGTCACCGCAATCCCCCGCTCAGCCACTGCATTAATGGAGCTTTTATGACACTGCCACACTCTGAGTTTCAGCGTCGTCGCGAGCAGCTGATGGCGCACATGGCGGCCAACAGCATTGCCATTGTCCCCGCTGCGCCCATGACTCACCGCAACAGCGACGTTGAACACCCGTATCGCCAGGACAGCGACTTCTATTACTTGAGCGGCTTTAATGAAGCCAATGCGGTGGTGGTGTTGATTCCTGGGCGTGAGCACGGTGAATACGTGCTTTTTTGTGAAGAAAAGGACCCTGCCAAAGAGGTATGGGAAGGTCGCCGCGTCGGCCCAGACGCTGCGCCGCAGCAATTGGGCTGTGACGATGCCTTTCCGATAGCCGACATCGATGAAATCCTGCCAGGTTTGCTGGAAGGCAAAGATCGTATTTACGCCAGCCTAGGCGTCAGCGCTGATTTTGATCAGCAGTTGATGCACTGGGTGAAGCGCATCAAGCATCTGTCGCGTGGCAGTGGTGCGCCGCATGAGTTCAGTGCGCTGGATCATTTGCTGCACGAGCAGCGTCTGATTAAATCCCCCGCTGAAATTGAGATGATGGCCAAAGCAGGTGACATCACCGCGCGGGCGCACACCCGCGCGATGCAACGGGTTCGCCCTGGGCTACGTGAGTACCAGCTGGAAGCCGAGTTAATGCACACCTTTATGGATGCGGGTGCCGGTTGGGCATACCCCTCCATCGTGGGCGCTGGCGACAATGCTTGCATCCTGCATTACACCGCCAACAATGCGGAGATTCAGGACGGCGATCTGGTGCTGATCGATGCGGGTTGCGAACTGGACTACTACGCCGCGGATGTGACCCGTACGTTCCCTGCTAACGGCCGCTTTAGCGCCCCGCAGCGCACGTTATACGAGCTGGTGCTGGCAGCGCAGCTGGCAGCATTCGAGCAAGTCAAACCCGGCAACCATTGGGATCAGCCGCATCAAGCTGCGGTGGATGTGTTGGCCAAAGGACTGATTGAACTGGGGTTGCTGCAAGATGAACTTGAGCAGGTGTTAGAGGAACAAAGCTATCGGCGTTTCTTTATGCACAAAACCGGACACTGGATTGGCATGGATGTGCACGACGTTGGCGATTATCGCGTTGACGGCGAGTGGCGCATGTTGGAACCGGGCATGGTGCTCACCATCGAGCCGGGTTTGTACATCGCGCCGGACGACCTCACCGTGGCAGAACAGTGGCGTGGCATCGGTATTCGCATTGAAGATGACGTGGCGGTCACCCCGGGTGGCTATCGCAATCTGACGGCCGCTGTGGTGAAAAGCGCGGATGAGATTGAACGCTTAATACAAGGGCTTTAACTGAAGGGTAGCGATGAAGCAGCCGACGACGGACATTGCGATTCTCGGTGCTGGCATGGCCGGCGCCAGCTTGGTGCATATGCTCACTCCAGCGATGCAAGCCGGGGCTCGCGTCACCTTATTGGATGGTCAGCCGTTAACCTGGCACGGTGATATCAGCCAGCGGCCACCCAGTTTCGATGGCCGCGCCACCGCGCTGTCCTATGGCTCGCAACAGCTGTTGCAACAGTTGGGGCTATGGTCGGCGACGCTGGATGAGCGTGCTTGTGCCATCGAGCACATTCAGGTATCCGACCAAGGGCGATTGGGGCAAGCCCACTTGCACGCCAGCGAGCAAGACGTTGAAGCGCTGGGCTATGTGGTTGAAAACGCTGTATTGGGCGAGGCCTTGCTGCAGCCCTTGGCCGGTATTACAGCGCTCGACGTCCGTGCTCCGACTCGCGTCACCAAGGTGACCATGAATGCAGCGGGTGCTTTGCTGCAACTGGACGATGAGCAAACGCTGCAAACGCGCTTGTTGGTGGTGGCTGATGGCGGACGCTCTGCATTGGCCAGCCAGTTGGGCATCACACAGCAGCGTAAGTCTTACCACAGCGTCGCGCTGGTAACGCAAGTTGAGTGCGATCGGCCGCATCAGCATTGGGCTTATGAGCGCTTCAGCAGTGCTGGACCAATCGCCTTTCTACCATTAAGTGAACAGCAATTTGCCATTGTCTGGACGCTGGCGGAAGACCAGGCGGCAGGTGTCATGGCGCTCAGCGAAGCACAGTTCCTACAGCGTTTGCAGGCGCAAATTGGCTGGCGATTGGGACGTTTAACCAAGCTTGGCGAGCGACAGACGTATCCCTTGGCGCTGGTGACGGCCAGCGAGCAAGTACGTCGCTCTCTGGTGTTGTTGGGCAACGCCGCGCACAGTCTGCACCCGGTCGCTGGGCAGGGCTTTAATTTGGCTTTGCGCGATACCGCGGCGCTGGCGGAGCAAATCAATCTGGCCTGTGTGCGTGGTGATAACCCGGGCGAGCTGAGTTATTTGCAGGCGTATTGCCTGCAGCAACAAACCGATCAGCGCAACACCATCACCGCCAGTGATTGGCTACCCGGCCTGTTTGGCAGCGACAGCTCGGTACTGATGGGGCTGCGCGATGCTGGCTTGTTGGCCATGTCGGCCGCGCCCACGGCCAGACGATTATTTGCCCGCCACGCCATGGGACTGGGGCAACCGGCCACACACTTGATGGGAGAGCAGTAATGCAACAGTACGATGTGATGGTGGTCGGCGCCGGTATGGTGGGCTTGTCGATTGCTGCTTATCTGGGGCAACAGGGCATCTCGGTGGCGGTGGCGGATCCGTCGTTGCAGCATCCGATTGAGGCCACGAATGCTGCTATGGGCACGGCAGTCGACGACTATGATCTGCGTGTCAGTGCATTGTCTGCAGAATCGCAGACCTTACTGGCGCAACTGGGCGCCTGGCCACTGATTGAGCGCAAACAGCCGTATCATCACATGCACGTCTGGGATGGTGAAGGCACGGGTTCGGTCAGCTTTCATTGCCAGGATTTGCACCGCCCGGATCTCGGTCACATCGTTGAAAACCGCCACACTCTGGCAGCCTTGCGCCAAGTGGTAGAACAACTACCGGTCACCTTGCTGCCGTATGCCGTGGCCTACATCGACAATCCGCAGGATGACTGGACGCCGGTGATGTTGGCCAATGACACGCTGGTGTCCGCTTGCTTGGTGGTGGGTGCCGATGGTGCTCACTCTCGGGTGCGCCAGTGGGCGGGGCTATCAACGCGCGAATGGGACTATCAGCATCACGCCATCGTCGCCACGCTGCGTATGCAACAGCCGCTGCAAAACACCGCATGGCAACGATTCCGACCACAAGGGCCATTGGCATTGCTGCCGTTGGCCGGTGATGAGCAGTTGGCATCTATTGTGTGGTCAACCGAGGTGGCGGAGGCCCAGGCTCTCATGCAACTCGATGCCAAGGATTTTGCTGAGCAATTGGCACTGGCGTTTGAGAATCGCCTAGGCAGTGTGTTGGAGGTGTCGCAACGGGCGGCCATTCCGTTGCGTCAGCGTCATGCCAAGCATTATGTGTCAGCTGGTGTTGCCTTGGCTGGCGATGCGGCGCACACCATTCATCCTTTGGCCGGACAGGGTGTAAACCTAGGTTTCAAAGATGCGCGTGTGTTAAGCGAAGAGGTGGTGCGGGCTTGCCAGCGCGGATTGCATCCTGGCAGCTTGGCGATACTGCAGCGCTATCAGCGCCGTCGGCAAAGCGATAATTTGGCTACGATGGCAGCGATGGAAGGCTTTAAGCGTCTGTTTGCGGCGCAAAACCCGTGGTTTCGTTTAGCTCGCAACCAAGGTATGCGCTGGTTTGATGCTTGCCTGCCGGTCAAGCAGCACATTATGCAAAAGGCGATGGGGCTGTAGCGCTGAGACTAAGGACACTAGAAGTAGTTCTGGTAGCTGGCGCCCATCTCGGCAAAGTTGGCCTCCATCTGTTCCATGTCGTATTCACCGAGACCCAGATAGGCCAGGATTTCATCGCCGATGGCTAGCCACTCTGGGTCTGTGCTTTGCTTACCTAACACTCGATAGTTGCCGCAAATATGCTCTGCCAGCTTGAGAATGGCGAGCAGCGTTTTTTGCTCGGTATCGCGATAGTCGCTGGCGCTGAAGTAACGCGTGGCATTGTGATGCTCGGCAATCACATCACACAATAATTTAGGCAGTCGCCAAGACTTGGCGGTGTAGTAACCGACCACGGCGTGATTGGTATTCAGCTTCTGATTTTCAACATCTACGACGCGCAGTTCTGGGTGCTCATAGGACTCCACCATCACCTGCGAGTAGTTATCGAAGCGCTCCATCAACAGCGGAATGCCGCAGTTATGAAATAAACCCAGCAGGTAAACCAAGTCAGGGTTCGGGTAGCCGACCTGCTTGGCGATGGTGGTGGCGACATTGGCAATGTCGGTGGCGGTGTCCCAAAAGCGATTCATCGCGACAATGGTCTCATCGCTCATTTGGCTTTTGATCGACAGCCCGTTCACTATGTTCACCACGCTGTTCATGCCAATCAGATTGACCGCCTGCTCCACTGAGGTAATGCGATTACGCAGGCCATAAAACGGCGAGTTGACGACTTTTAGTACGGTCCCGGCCAGCCCTGGGTCCTGGCGGATTAAGGTAGCAATGCGCCCTAAGTCTGGGTCGGGCATCACTTGCTCGAGCTGCAAATCCACCAAAATTTGTGGCTGCGGCGGGATGCGAATCCCTTGCAGGATGGAGTCAATTTGCTCGTTGGTGAGTTCGTGTCCCATGCGCAGGTCCATTGGTGAGAACGGGCTAAGTGTAGCAACCCAACGTTGGCAATGTGGTGGGGAGATTGTGTGGCAGCGTATAATGCCGGTCTTTTTTTGTAACCAGCTGGAGTGATTATGACGGCCGTTCTGCGCCTTAAGCCGAAGACCGAGCGACGCATCAAAGGCGGCCATTGCTGGGTATACAGCAATGAAGTGGACATACAACAAACGCCACTCAAGTTGCTGCAGCCGGGCCAGCAAGTGGTGGTTGAAAGCGCCTCTGGTCAGGTGCTGGGGCGTGCTTTGGTCAGCCCGCAGCAGCTTATCTGTGCGCGGCTATTTAGCCGCAACGCGCAGCAGGAATTGGATCGCTCTTGGTTAGTGCATCGTTTAAAAATCGCCATGAGCGGCCGTGAGCTGTGGTATCCCCATCAGTGTTATCGCTGGGTCTATGGCGACAGCGATGCGTTACCAGGGTTGGTGATTGACCGCTTTGGCGATGTGGTGGTGATCCAGATTTCTAATGAAGGCATGGAGCTGCTGCGTGACGACATCGTGGCCGCCGTTGATCAGGTGGCCAAGCCTGCTGCCATTGTGCTGAAAAACGACGGCAAACTGCGCGCTGCAGCTGGGCTGGAGGAGTACGTGGAAGTGGTCAAAGGCGAACTGCAGGACGATTGCGCGCCACTGGTTGAAAACGACACACGCTTTATGGCACCGGTGATTGCCGGGCAGAAAACCGGTTGGTTCTACGATCATCGTGACAACCGCGCACGGTTGAATACGTTGGTGGCGGGCAAGCGAGTGTTGGACGTTTTCAGTTACATCGGTGGTTGGGGCGTACAGGCGGCGCGTCATGGCGCCAGTGAAGTGCATTGTGTGGATGCCTCCGCGCAAGCGTTGGATTGGGTCGAGCAAAATGCTGGTTTGAATGACGTCGCTGACAAGCTGCATTGCTGGCAGGGTGACGCCTTTGCTGCACTGAAGCAGTTAAAAGACGATGGCGAGCGTTTCGACATTGTTGTGGTCGACCCACCGGCGCTGATTCCTCGCCGCAAGGACATTAAGGCCGGAGAACAGGCCTACCGGCGCCTAAACCAGCTGGCGATGCGCTTGCTGCAGCGCGACGGGCTGCTGGTGTCGGGCTCATGCTCTATGAACCTGGGCGATGACCGCTTGCCCGATATGTTGCGTATCGTTGGGCGGGAATTGGACCGCGAAGTGTTAATCCAGCATTTGGGCAGCCAGGGCGCTGATCACCCAGTGTTGCCCGCGGTGGCGGAAACACGCTACCTGAAAGCGGTGTTCGCCCGAGTATTACCGACGCGTTAACCCGCCGCAGGCAGCGCTATGCCCAGGCTGCTAGCGCTGCGTTGCAGCTGTGACAGCAAGGTAATGTAGGCTTCACGCAGCTGTTCACGGGCATCCTGTGACAGCAGCTCGCCGCCACGCCATTGTTGCAGTAGCCCATCGATGTGCTGCTGCAGGTGCTGCCACTGCTGTCGCTCCGCCTCCTCCAGTAACGGGTTCAGACCTTGCTGTGGCTCGCCCGGAATGATGACGCTAAACACTCCGTCAGTCAGAGCTTGCAGGTCATCCAGGCTGGTCATGGAAAACTCGCTGCTGTGCTGATCAAGGCGCTGTTGCAGCAGCTGCTGAGATACCAGCCGCTGCGCTGCCATTAGGGTGGCGGATAACAGCTGCTCAGGACGGCTATCGTTCAGTGCTTGCGCGTAGTAACCCTCGCTGGGTTGCCAGCGCCGTTGGATGCGCTGTAAATCTTTTTGCAGTTGATCACTGACCAGCGCCAGATATTCGCGTCGCCGATGATGGTTTTGCACTCGGTCTGTGGCGGGCAGTGCGGGTTGGTCATTTTCCACGCTTGCTACAGTGGCGATGGTATTGGCGCGGGCGTAAAAGTCTTTGGCGCTGCGCACGCCCTGATCGCCCCACAACATAAACTCTATCGGGTGATAGCCAAGGCTGGCAGAGCTGGCATCAGAAAACCCGTGTTGCTCAAGCAAAGTTTGCGGCGTGAGCTCCAAAGCCAGGTCATTCACGATGCCACTAAAGGGATAATTGGGCAGGTAGTCGATGTAGCCCGGCTCTATTGGCCAGCTGTCGAGGCGTTCTTGCAATGACTGTTTATCGACCCGCTGGCGGTGCCAATCGGGTGGGTCGTTGATTGGCAGTTGCGTAAATAACTGAGCGCCGAGATAGGCGCTATACGCTTGGCGCCAAGCTTGTCTGGCCTCTGCCAGCAGTGCATCGTTGGGAGTGTGCAGCAAGGCGGCAATGCGTGAGTCCAGCTGCTGAGCGGCTTGACTGGCTTGTGACCAGCGGGTGTAGGCCATCAAGCCAAGGTCCGCGCGCAGGCTGGACAGCGCCGGGTCATCGCTGAGTTGGCGGGTGACCTCCTGCGGTGTCGTTGTCTGTACTTGCGTTGGTGCGGTGGGCGTCTGGTCGCAGCCCACGATCCACAAAGTTAACAGTGGTATGCACCACCTTTTTGTCATGATTCAGTCCCTTAAACTGATGATGTCCCAGCCGTGCTGTTGAGCATATTGCCGCAATGTGTCGTCTGGATCGACAGCAACGGGATGCGAGACTTCGCGCAGCAATGGCAGGTCATTGTGCGAATCGCTGTAAAAGAAGCTGCCAGCCAGATCGCATCCTTTGTCTTCCATCCATTGCTGCAAGCGTGTGACCTTGCCCTGCTGAAAGCTCGGCTCACCGACAATGCGACCGGTATAGCGGCCGTCGATCTCTTCCGGATGGGGGGCAATTATATCCTCGATGCCCAGCTCCGCTGCTATGGGATATGTCACAAATCCATTGGTCGCGGTGATGATCAACAACTGGTCTTGCTGTTCTTTATGATGCTGGATCAGGGCACGGCTGCGCTCTGTAATCAAAGGGACGATGCGCTGCTGGATAAACTGCGCGCGCTCGGCTTCCATTTGTTCTCGCGGATAGCGCGTGAGTGGGGCTAGCGCGAAGGCCAGATACGCATGGATGTCCAAGTCGCCGGCTTGGTACTGGCGATAAAACTCGTCATTGCGGCGTTGGTGCTCTTCCGCATCGACCAATTGCCGATCAACCAAGTATTGTCCCCAGGCATGATCACTGTCACCGCTGATCAGGGTGTGGTCGAGGTCAAAGATTGCCAATGCCACCAGCATTCCTCCGATTGAGTAGTCAGATCAAATAAGTGAGGTCGATATTGTAAAAGCAGGTCGCGACGCTTTCCTTATAATTATCAGTTTTGAGTAGATAAACTCATAAAATCTCTCATTATTAAGGCTCTCACTAACGGACTCCTCATCTCCGTGCTTGACCTTTGCCGTCAAATCGGCAAGTTTGAGGCTAAGACAAAAGATTGGAATTCAGCGTGATAGACGATCAGGGGTATCGCCCCAATGTAGGCATCATCATCTGTAATGATGCTGGACAAGTGTTATGGGCACGCCGCGTAGGGCAGGATGCATGGCAGTTCCCGCAAGGAGGCATAAAACAGGGCGAATCGCCGGAGAAAGCGTTATATCGAGAGCTGGCGGAGGAAGTTGGCTTACAGCCCAAAGATGTAAAAATATTGGGCTGTACCCGCGGATGGCTGCGCTATCGTTTGCCCAGGCGCATGATTCGCCAAGACAGCAAGCCCGTGTGCGTTGGCCAGAAACAGAAATGGTATTTGTTGCGTCTGCTCAGCAGCGACGACGAGGTCAATGTGGCCACCACCAACAAACCAGAATTTGATGGCTGGGAGTGGGTGAGCTATTGGTATCCTCTGGGGCAGGTGGTGTCGTTTAAGCGCGATGTTTACCGCAGCGCACTGACCGAGCTGGCTCCGCGCATCGCGCGCTTGCAGCGTAGGCATGGCAACTGACATGGAGTGATGCTGTTGCGCAGCAAGGCTGTCTCGCTCACCGCCGCAGGCAATGCGCTGTGGCTAAAGACAATAACTAAGGGTAGGGAATATGCTGGATATTCTGCGTCGTATTGTTCAGGAGGTCAGCACCGCCGCCAATCTTAATCAGGCATTGGAGGTGGTGGTGGCGCGTATCCGGGCAGCGATGCAGACGGAAGTGTGCTCTGTTTACCTGTACGACGCAGACAGTAAAGAATATGTGTTGATGGCGACCGAAGGTCTGAACAAAAAGGCCGTTGGCCGTGTTCGGCTGTCGACATCACAAGGCTTGGTGGCTTTGGTCGGCGCGCGCGAGGAGCCGCTCAACATCGACAATGCGCCGTCTCACCCCAAGTTCCATTTCGTCTCGGAAACGGGCGAATCTCCGTTCAACTCTTTCCTAGGCGTGCCCATCATTCATCACAAGCGGTTGATGGGGGTGCTGGTTATTCAGCAACGTGAAAGCCGTCAGTTCGATCAGGGCGAAGAGGCGTTTTTGGTCACCATGTCAGCGCAGCTGGCGGGTGTAATTGCTCATGCTGAGGCTACTGGCGACATTCTTGAGTTGCACCACCAGCGCGGTGTCCGCCGTCGCAGTGCACGTTTCGCCGGCGTTCCTGGAGCACCTGGGGTCGGCTTGGGTGTGGGCTATGTCATCACACCGGCTGCGGATCTGAGCAGTGTGGTAGACAAAGAGCCTGAGTCGGTCGATGCCGAAGTCTTACGCTTTGATCGAGCGTTGCACGATGCCCAAGATGAGATTCGTCACTTGGGCCAACAACTGAGCGGCGAGTTGCGTCCAGAAGAAATGGCGCTGTTTGATGTGTACCTGAATATGCTCGACGACAACGCTCTGGGCGCAGAAGTGCGCCAGCGTATTCGTGATACCAACAACTGGGCAGCCGGTGCATTGCGGCAGGTGGTGATGGAATACGTCGGGCATTTCCAAATGATGGAAGATGTGTACCTGCGTGAGCGCGCCACCGACATTCGCGATCTAGGCACCCGTATTCTGGCCCACCTGGAGGGCTGTGATACCCAGCTAGACATTGATGGCCTGCCGGATGATACGGTGCTGGTCAGTGAGGAGCTTACCCCCGCCATGCTGGCTGAAGTGCCAACGGACAAATTACGCGGTTTGGTGTCTGTGCAGGGGTCATCTAACTCGCATGTGGCCATTTTGGCCCGTGCGATGGGCATTCCCACCGTAATGGGAGTGGTGGATTTACCCTACGCCAAGCTTAACGGGCGGCCACTGATTGTTGATGGTTACCGTGGGCGCTTGTTCTCCAATCCGAGTGATGAGCTGCGAGAGCAGTATCAAGCCATTTACGAGGAAGAACAGGCACTGCAGCAAGACTTGTTGGAACTGAAAGACCTGCCTGCTGAAACGCAAGACGGCCATCGCATTCCGCTGTGGGTTAACACCGGATTAATTACCGATGCCGTGCGCAGTTTGGAGCGCGGCGCCGAGGGTGTAGGCCTGTATCGTACCGAAGTGCCTTTTATGATGAAGGATCGCTTTCCGTCGGAGTCCGAGCAGCAAAAAATCTACCACCAGCAGCTTAAGACCTTTGCCCCTAATCCGGTCACCATGCGAACGCTGGATATTGGCGGTGACAAAGCGCTGACCTACTTTCCCATCGAAGAAGCCAACCCGTTTTTGGGCTGGCGCGGCATTCGTGTGACCCTCGACCACCCGGAGATTTTTCTGGTACAGATACGCGCCATGCTGCGTGCCAGTGAAGGGTTGGATAACCTGCGTATCATGCTGCCGATGATCAGCAGCGTGAATGAAGTCGATGAAGCTTTGCATCTGATTTATCGCGCCCATGCTGAGCTATTAGAAGAAGATTTCGACATCGTGATGCCCGATGTCGGCGTGATGATTGAAGTGCCCGCGGCTGTGTATCAAATCCGTGAGTTAGCGGCGCGGGTGGACTTTCTCTCTGTGGGCAGCAACGATCTCACCCAGTACTTGCTGGCGGTAGACCGTAACAATCCTCGAGTGGCGGATCTCTATCAGGCGTTTCATCCCGCCGTGTTGAGCGCATTAAGCATGATTGCTCGAGATGCCAAAGCCAGCGATACGCCGGTCAGTGTGTGTGGCGAAATGGCGGGTAGCCCGTTAGGTGCCGTGCTGCTGATGGCGATGGGCTACGATATGCTGTCGATGAATGCCACTAACTTGCCCAAAGTGAAGTCGGTATTGCGTGGCATCAGCCAACGCTGGGCGCAGCAGTTGCTGGAAGAGGTGATGCAAATCGACAGCGCACCTATCATCGTTTCTACTATTCAGCTGTCGCTGGAGAAAGCGGGCTTTGCACGTTTGATTGGCCCGAATCTGACCGCGACTCAGTAGCCGTTAGGACGTCCAGCGGCGCACACGACCGGTATCCAAGTGTACAAAACCGTCGTTGGGGTAATACCCCACACCACCGGCGCGCATGGCGATGGCGGCTTGGTGCAAGTGACGATGAGATACGCCAGGGATGCGGATGTCGATGGCTTTGCCTTGCATGTGCAAGCTGCCCTCAGCGACACCGCTCGAGCCTTGGCGCAGCGAGCGATTGGTGTGCGGGGCACGATAGCCGGAGATGATGTACATCGGCTGCTCGGCGGCGAACAACTGCTGCAAATCGAACAAACGCTGGTACAGCTCACGCTGCATGGCAATGGCCTGATTGGCGCGATGATCGCGAACTAACAGGTCCAAACTCTGCAGCTCGGAGTCGATGTAGTGACCGTTGGACCAAAAGGTGGAGGTGACGTGTTCACCTGTGTGGATGTTGTAAAGACGCAGCGTTCTGTCTGCTTCGCTCGACTGGGCCGTCAGTGAAAAGCCTGCACCGCTGCAAGCCACGGCTGAAAGACGCGCTGCATTTGTTAACAACTGACGACGACTGATCATGCGAAATATCCACCCCTGAAAAACAGGTGCGAGTATGCCAAACGCATGGCAATAGGACAGGGAACCAGCTCACACTGGCTTTTTAGATAGACAGCTTCGTCGTGAAAGTCAGTGGCTGGGTTACATAAAGCAACGTATTCGGCACAGAAGTGTAACGGTTTATGCTTCTGGGTTACTGGGTGGCAGGCCGGCAATCAAATCGCGTTTGTACACGTCGTCACGAATCTGCAGCGCGCCTTTGTCGTCCACCCAGGTCGTCCAGTACATCAGGTATACCGGCACCTGCTCCTGCAGGCGGATGCGAGTCGTGCGGGTTTGCTCAATGGCCGAATCAATGGCGTGACGGTTCCAGCCTTGTTGCCCGCGCAGCAGCTTTTCAGCCAGCAAGCGCGGCTGCTCGACCCGCACACAGCCTGAGCTTAATGCGCGTTTGTCGAGGTTGAACAGTTCCGGCTGTGACGTGTCGTGCAGATAAATATCGCGATCGTTAGGAAATAGGAATTTGATGGTGCCTAGTGCGTTGTCATCACCAGCCTTTTGAATCAGGCGATAGGGAAAATAATTTGCGCTCAGGCGTGACCAGTTAATGTCGTCCGGAGATATGAACTTATCCACACCATCAACGCGGCCAATCACTTGGTAGCCTTTCTCGCGCAAGTAATCGGGGTTGCGTTTGATCTTAGGTAATAAGCTGGTCACGGCGATACGTCTTGGCACTGACCAGGTCGGTGCCAGCTCTAACGTGCTGATGGTTTGTGCCATAACCGGGGTGCGACGCTGTGCGTTGCCGATGATGACCTTCATATCCAGCTCGGTCGAGCCGCCATCCACCAGCTGCAGCCGGTAGTCGGCCATATTGACCATGACATAACGTTGGCCCAAATGCTCAGGCAGGTGACGCCAGCGCTTCATGTTATGAGCAATGCGTTGTGCAATCTGATAGGGCGGTATGTTCAGGGTTTGTAACGTTTCAGCGCTGATAAGGCCATCGGCTGGCAACTGATGGCGCTGCTGGAAATAACTCACCGCTTGCTGCAACGCATCGTCAAACAAAAACTGCGGCTGCGACAGGTCAACCGCTTCACCTTCTAACGGAGCTTGAGTGAGGGTTTTGTCCTCGGCGAACAGCCACGCCAAGGCGCCTTTTTTCAGATCGCCGTATTGAGACAGCATCCAGCGCAATTGCGGCACTTGCCGATGACGCTCCCCAGGCTGCAGGCTCAAATCGGCCGGCAACGGATACCACAACCCGGAATTGGCGATGTCACGGTAACGGTTGAGTTCGTTGCGCAGTTGCAAGTAACCAGGGTGAGAAGGGGTCAGTTGCTCGATCAAATGCTCAAGCTCACCGCGATTAATCGATTCATGTAGCAGCTCAACAATACGCTCTTCGCTGATGCCGTTAGCGGTTAAGCGGTCCTGGCTGGAGCTGGCCACCCTGCGAATGGGGTGATCGCCCTCGTTTAAATCTGGCAACAACTCAGAGTTCAGCACTTGCTTGGCGTAGGTGACGAACGCATCCGTCAGCAACACATCTACTGCAGTGGCTTGTTTTGGAATGTTGGATAGGCGGCTGGCCTCGCGCTCCAGCACCGGCAGCTCGTAACCATAGTTGCGCCAATCGTCGGCGGCCGTCTCACGCAGGGCTTGTAACAATTCACGTCCGGCGTCCGTGATTTCAAAGCTGTCCATCCACACGGGTTGGTAATCGCGGCGCAGATAAAACGGCTCAATGGCACGCACATGCTTCAGCCGCACTTCGCCTGCTACTTGGCGCGACGACTCAATCAGCCAATGCTCCATGTAGCGCTGCGCCACGTTTGGCGGCATGTAAGGCTTGGTATTGATGCTGGCCGCCAAGGCAGCAAACAACAGTGCCATACACACCAAGGCAATGATGCCGGTGGCGCGAATCGCAGAGCTGGAATGACGCTGGGCGGAAGGCTGTATCTTCATGCCATAAAGTATGGACGCAGATGCTAAAAAGTGTGATTTGATTGGCGCGCTTGTAACAGGATTTTTGTAAACGAATGCAACTGATGTTTCTGCTTCTTTCGAGTTTGTTAAGCAAAAACAAGCAGTTGTCTGGCGATCGGAAACTTTCGAGAAAAGTGCTGACTTATTGACGCAAACAGCGAAATCAGAGCGACCAGTGCCACTGACATTGGTGCGTGACTTGGGCCAGATTATCGAACCCTTGTTCAGCAATCCATACGTCTTGTGGCAGCAGCTTCACCGCCGTTTGGCAGCGCGTGCCGTAGTGGTCGGAAATGTGGATATGCTGGGCGGACAACTGACGCTCCAGCGTTTGGGCAACGCCAGTGTTGGGCAATATTTCATCGGCGAACGGTTGGCGCCGGTTTAACAAGCCAAGCGGCAGTTCGGTCGATGACCAGTCTCGCAGCTGCTGTTTCGCCAGCTCGGCTTTTGGCCAGGGGGTATCGAGTTGGGCATTGCTGAGTGCGTGAATGCCGGCAGTGATCTGAGTGGCAGCGTTGCCGCCATGGTTGCTGAAGTACCACAGCTGCGACAGGTCGCCACAGATGAAATTGAAATGGCCGTAGTGGGCGCCGTCAATCTCGGCCAGATAATCCTGCGGCTCCGCCGAACCGGCCAAAAACTGCAGCACCAGCTCACCGCGTGAGCGCGGCTGTTCGGGCGCAGGGTCTGGGGTGCGGACATTGGTCAGCATGGCGATACGACCAGTGCGATTGATGCCCAACCACGTACCGCCTTGGGTCAAATCGCGGCCGGCCAGAATGCTTGGTTGCTCTGGCCAGATGTGCATGGCCGCCGCCGGACGCTGATAAAACTCATCGCGATTGGCGGCCAGTAACAGCTGCTTGCTTGGCTGCCAATCAAAAACGATCAGACACATTCGTCGTCTGAGCGCAGGACTATCATGGCGTCCACATTCTGGAAACCACGCGGCAGTTTGTTGCCTCGGCGTCCGCGCTCTCCTTGGTAATGCTCAAGGTCGGCAAACTTCAGTTTCATGTGACGCTTCCCTGCTTGCACTTGAATGACATCGGTGTCACTGAAGGCGACGGCAGCAATCATTAACTCCTCGCGGGAAGCGGCACGCGCGGCGCTGATGTTGATCATCTTGTTACCCTTTCCGCGCGCCATTAACGGCAAATCGGCTGCCGGGAAGACCAACAGGCGCCCTTCGTTGGTCACCGCTGCAATCCATTGTTGCGCTGGGTCCGTGACTGCGGCCGGGGCCAGAATACGGGCATTGTCGGGCACGGTGATTAGCGATTTGCCCGCTTTGTTTTTACTGAACAAGTCACTGATGTGGGCGATAAAGCCATAACCAGCGTCGGTGCTGAGCAAGTAGTGGTCGTTGTCATTGCCCATCAGCACCGACAAAAACTCACTGCCAGACGGCGGGTTTAGCCGTCCAGTCAGAGGTTCACCCTGACCACGAGCCGAGGGCAAAGTATGCCCCGCCAGACTGTAAGCGCGGCCGCTGGAATCAATAAACATGGCGTTTTGATTGCTGCGGCCTTTGGCACTGGCCAGATAGCCGTCACCGGCTTTGTAATTCAGGCTGCTGGCATCGATGTCGTGCCCTTTGGCGGCGCGTATCCAGCCTTTTTGTGACAGCACCACGGTAATAGGGTCGGACGACAGTAACTCGGTTTCGCTGAAGGCTTTGGCTTCGCCGCGCACCACCACTGGTGAGCGACGGTCATCGCCGTATTTTTCGGCATCGGCGGCCAGTTCTTTTTTGATCAGTGTTTTTAAACGCCGATCCGAGCCAAGGGTCTTCTCCAGCTTGTCGCGTTCTTGTGACAACTCATCCTGCTCGGCGCGAATCTTCATCTCTTCGAGCTTGGCGAGGTGGCGCAGCTTCAGCTCCAAGATGGCCTCAGCTTGCGTCTCGCTGACCCCAAAGCGTTGCATCAGCACCGACTTGGGTTCGTCCTCGGTGCGGATGATGTGGATCACCTCATCAATGTTGAGGAAGGCGACCAACATACCTTCAAGAATGTGTAGGCGCGCCAGCACCTTGTCCAAGCGGTGCTGTAACCGGCGACGTACGGTGCCGGTGCGATATTCCAGCCACTCCACCAACATGGTGCGCAGGTCTTTGACCTGTGGACGGCCATCGAGGCCAATCACATTCATGTTAACGCGGTAGTTTTTCTCTAGGTCGGTGGTGGCAAACAAGTGCGCCATCACCGCTTCGCAGTCCACTCGATTGGACTTCGGCACGATCACCAGACGAGTCGGGTTTTCATGATCGGATTCGTCTCGAAGATCCGTCACCAGCGGTAGTTTCTTCGCCTGCATTTGCTGGGCAATTTGCTCCAGAATGCGCGCGCCAGAAACTTGGTGCGGCAGCGCCGTGACGATGATTTCACCATCGTCGACTTCGTACACGGCGCGCATTTTTATCGACCCGCGGCCAGTGCGGTAGAGTTTGCGAATGTCGTCTTTTGGGGTGACGATTTCAGCGTCGGTGGGGAAATCTGGCGCCTGGATATGCTCGCACAATGCGTCCATATCGGCGCTGGGCTCGTCCAGCAAGCGAATACAGGCACTGGCGACTTCGCGCACATTGTGCGGCGGAATGTCGGTGGCCATGCCCACGGCAATGCCCGTCGTGCCATTCAGCAATACATTGGGTAAGCGCGCTGGCAAGGTGGTGGGCTCATCGAGGGTGCCATCGAAGTTGGGCTGCCAGTCGACGGTGCCTTGGCCCAGCTCGGACAACAACACATCGGCAAACGGTGACAGCTTGGCTTCGGTATAACGCATTGCCGCGAAGGATTTTGGGTCGTCCGGCGCGCCCCAGTTGCCCTGGCCATCAATCATCGGATAGCGATAGGAAAACGGCTGAGCCATCAGCACCATGGCTTCATAACAAGCGCTGTCGCCGTGCGGGTGGTACTTACCCAGCACGTCGCCCACGGTACGTGCCGATTTTTTGTACTTAGCGGTGTTTTTCAGCCCCAGCTCGCTCATGGCGTAGACGATACGGCGTTGGACCGGCTTCATGCCGTCACCAATGTGCGGCAAGGCGCGATCCAAAATCACGTACATGGAGTAATTGAGGTAGGCGCTCTCGGTGTATTGGCGCAAAGACTGGCGTTCGACGCCGTCGTCGGTGTAACTGATTTGATCCGTCATGAGCGTGTGGCTGACTGCTGTATGGAAAGACA
The DNA here is from genome assembly GCF_002237535.1 of Bacterioplanes sanyensis. Lineage (GTDB taxonomy): Bacteria > Pseudomonadota > Gammaproteobacteria > Pseudomonadales > Oceanobacteraceae > Bacterioplanes > Bacterioplanes sanyensis_A. The sequence goes on along the minus strand of NZ_CP022530.1, from coordinate 708,364 downwards.
GTGATTGTGAACGACAGCCCGCAGCGGAACAACCATCTCACGCGGTGGCGGTGGCATAAATTCGAAATACTGGAATGAAAGTGGCGAAACATTGCAATTTTTGTTCTTTGTTGTGCATCGATAATGAGCAGAGGCTCACGCAATTGGCGCCGGTACTAGACTCTACAGGGCTGTTGCTGAGCAATGTGGTAGCAAAGCGCCGATACCGCGAAGCCGGTCAGGCGCATTCATGGACTTTGGAGACAACCGATGGCGACTCGTATCGAAGGCGATAAAAAAGATCTGGACGGTTTCAGTGTTAATCGCATCCTGCCCAATCGGGCAAAGAAAATGGTCGGTCCCTTTATCTTTCTGGATCACATGGGCCCAGCCCAGTTTGAAGCGGGTCAGGGCATAAACGTCAGGCCACACCCGCATATTGGTCTGGCGACGCTGTCGTATCTGTTCTCTGGCAGCATGTTGCATCGCGATAGCTTGGGCAATGTGCAGGAAATTTTTCCCGGTGAAGTGAACTGGATGACCGCCGGCCGCGGCATTGTGCACTCTGAGCGCGAAACACTGGAGGTGCGCGCCGGCGAGCACGAGCTTAACGGCTTGCAGTTCTGGCTAGCGCTGCCGCCGGAGAAGGCGGAAATCGCACCATCATTTCAACATGTGGCTAAGCAAGCGCTGCCACATCGTTATCAAGGCAATACCTACATGCGTTTGGTGGCGGGCGAAGCGTACGGTTTGACCTCGCCAGTGAGAACCTATGCACCGATGTTTTTATTGGACGTGATCAGCGCCGCCGGCGAGCGCATCGAGTTGCCCAGCGGTGCTGAGGAACTAGCCGTTTACATTCAGCAGGGCTCGGTAGCAGTGGGAGATGATCACTACAGCGCGGGAGACTTTGTACTGCTGGAGGGTGATGAAGTGCTAGCGCCACAGAATTATACGCGGTTGGTATTGCTGGGCGGTGATCGCTACCACGAAGTGCCCTACATCCGTTGGAACTTCGTGGCTTACAGTCGCGAGCGCATCGCCCAGGCCGAGCAGGATTGGCGCGAGGGACGCTTTGCGGTGGTCCCAGGCGACGAGGACGAATTTACTCCGCTGCCGGGTTAACACATAGGCCAGTCAAATGAATGCGATTGGTCCAATGCAAAAAGCCGTGGCTGGTCGAATAGCGTGTGCTGATCGCCGTCAGTTTGCCTGGGCATTGCTGCAGTAATTGTCGACGGGCGTCGTCGGCGTATTGAGTGTCGAAGGCAAAACCCAGCACTACGCTTTGCTCGCCACTGGCTTCCAAGGTTGTGGCTGGCTGCTGACCCAGGGTGGGCTCGACGTCGCTGACATGATGCAGGTGCACCGAGTGTGTGCAGCCGCCGAGCAACAGCAGGGCGATTACCAAACTGAAAATGCGCATATCACCCCCGGTTGCAATAACCACTGACGATCACCTCACGCTGCAAAATCAAAAAATACAGAGTGTTTTGATACTTGGTGTAGACGCCTTCTAACTTGCCGCCAACGCACTGCTGTTGCAGATCTGCCATGGCCTGGTCAGCAAAGTCATTATTAAACGCAATCCCTAGCAGTGACCAATGGTCGGCTTGGCTGGATACTTCGTTTTGACGTTGTTGGGGCACTTGCGTCATCGAGATCGAGTTGAGACTGACGCAGCCACTCAGTAACGCCAACAAAGCAGCGGTGAACAACACTTTCATAACCAATTAACTCCGCGGATGAATACAAAAACCGTCGATACGCACCACCTCGCCCGACACCGGACCGTAGGCAATGCCCTCACGAATAGAACGCAGGCCTGTCAGCTGGCCACTGGGGCATTGCGCCAGAATGCTGGCCAGAATGTGATCGCTGTAACTGTCATCAAATACTGGGTTGCCGGTGCGTGGCCCCATATTGATCAGTGCCAGAATATCGCGCAGCGCTTGCAAGTCTTGTGAGGCTTGGCCGCTGCTCAGCTGGCGGGCAATTTCGGCGCCAGCGGCCATGTCCAGACCCAGCTCGTTGACGGCAAAACTGACAGGCGTTAGTTGGCCTGCGCTTTGGTCGAGGCTGCCAAATTGAACCTGATCCAGTCGTGCGCAACCGACGCTGGCCAAGCTCAGCAGGAGAAATATCAGTCGCATAAATGCTCTTTCTGTACTGGCGCTACGCAGCGCCATAATGACGGATGTGTCGCCGGTGGAGGCCGGCGCTGTGTGTTTGCGCAAGTCTGCGCAAACGGGCAGCATGATAGAAAATCCGGCTGAACCCAGGCTGAATCAGCGGCGGTATTGGTTAAACAGGGTATCGCTGTCGAGGGGATGACTGAAAAAATAGCCCTGCATCCATTCGCAGCCCAAGCGCTGCAAGGCTTCGGCTTGGTCTGCGGTTTCCACACCTTCGGCGATGACCAACATGTTCAGGCTGCTGGCCATCAAGATAATGGCACGCACGATTTCGTAATCGTTGGGGTCGGAGTTGATGCCAGCGACAAATGACTGGTCGATCTTCAACGCTTTGACCGGCATGGCTTTGATCTTACTGAGAGACGAGTAACCGGTGCCAAAATCATCGATAGCAAACTCCACTCCCATGGCTTGCAGCACCTCGATTTGCCGGGCCACTTCGGTGGTGCTGCTCATCATTAGCGACTCAGTCACCTCCAGCTCAAGCCAGTGGGGATCAAATTGCAAGGATTGCAGTATCTGCTGAATACGGCGGGCAAAGTGACCATCAATTTGAATGGCAGACACATTCACCGCCAGCTTCTCCAACTCCAAGCCGTTGCGGCGCCAGTGTAAAAAATGCAAACAGGCATTTTCCAATGCCCACAAGCCAATATCGGCCATCAGACCGGTGGCTTCGGCCAGCGGAATAAATTCGTTCGGAGTAATGTGGCCATGCACCGGATGTGGCCAGCGCAACAACGCTTCGACCCGTCGTGGAGCGGATTCACCGACATGAAACTGTGGTTGATACACCAGTGTGAGCTGTTGCTGTTGGATGGCCTGGCGCAAGTCCTGCTCCAGGTTAGCGCGCTTGGATTGCCCATCGTCACTGCTGGCATCGTACATACAGCAGCGATTGCGGCCTTGCGACTTGGCCTGACTTAATGCGCTGTCGGCGTGTCGCAGCAGTTCGTCGATGTGTTCACCGTGGCGCGGAAAAATACTCACACCGATGCTGGCGTTAACGCTCAGCAAATGCCCTTGCAGGCTATACGGCTGTGCCAATGCTTGCAGCAGCTGCTGGCACTTGTCGCTGACGTGCTGCGGATCGTCCACCTGCGTCAGAATCACCACAAACTCATCGCCACCCAGGCGCGAGCAAATATCGGAGTCACGCACATTGCTGTGCAAACGCTGGGCGACATCACGCAAGAGTAAATCGCCAATGGCGTGTCCGAGGGTGTCGTTGATGTCTTTAAAGCGGTCCAAGTCGACGTACACCACGGCAATCTGTTCTGAATTGCGCTGCGCCATTTGCAGAGCGTACGTCAGGCGTTGATACAGCAAGGTGCGATTGGGCAAGCCGGTGAGGCCGTCATGGTGGGCCATGTGCTCCAAGCTTTGCTGGGTCTTGCGCAGCTCGGTGATATCGCGGGCAACGCCGATCAGCCCAGCAACAGCGCCGCTCTCGTCGAGCAGTGGGGTTTTGGTGGTTTGCAGCAACGCCAAGCGGCTACTGGAATCCTGTATCCACTCATCCAGTGTGCGTCGCTGCTGGCCGTCGATGACGGAGCGATCGACATGTTGGATTTCCGCGGTTTGCTCTGCGGTAAACAGCTCACGATCGTTGACACCCTCCAGCTGCTCTGCGGTCTGACCGAGGAACTGAGCGGTGGCGGCATTGCAAAAACGATAGTGGCCGGCGCTGTCTTTGATAAAGACGATATCGGGCACTGCATCCAGTGCTTGTTGCAAGGACTGCAGTTGCCGGCGGTGCTGTTGGTCACGCAAACGGCTTTGTTGCCATTTAAGCCACAGCCAAAACAAGGGCGCGATAAACAGCAGCATCGCCGCCGCCGCGAACAACAGCAGCTGATGCAACTGCAGCCAAGCGGATGGTTCATCGTTAAGCCACAAGGTATCTTCTGGCATCAGCTGGGCACTCAAACCGTATTGAGCAAACAGCGCCTTGTCAGCCAATGGCACTGCCGGTGTACTCCAGTTGACGTCGATGTCATTGATCCGCTGGCCAGCTAACACCTGTAAGGCTTGGCGGGCGGCTAGGCGCACGTGCTGACGATGGTCCACCACAATGCCGCCGATGATGCCTCGGCCAATGCCGTGGCGATACACATGCAACAGCGGCGCTGCGGTGGTGTGGCTGATAAACCGCAATGCGCCAGGAAAGGTCTTGTTCTCGCCTAAACGGTCGCGATAGCTAGAAAGCAGCAGTACTGGGTCGGTGTTGGCATCCAGCTGCTGGGCCAGCTCTGACCAGCTGAGTTTGGTGAGCGACAGTATGTTGATCGGTTGTCCAACGCCACGGCTGGCGGCTTTGATTTGCTCCAAATCAGCAAGGCTGGTGGGCCTGCCATCGGCGATCACACGCAGCGTCTGTTCGGCAAAAAAGGTGCGATACCAGGCCATAAATTCGGCGCCGGGCAACCCTTCAAACTGGCCGGTATAACCGCCATTGCCACGCACTAAACGGATCAGGTTGGCGTCATTGACGCCGAGAAACACCACCGGCGTGTTATTCAGGTGGGGACGGGCGTGGTAGTGAACCAAACGAAGGGCGTTGTCATCGGCGGTGATAATCAGATCATAGTGCGCCAGCGGTCGGCGCATCTTCAGTAGCTCTAGCGCTTTGGCTAGGTATTCAGCGTTATTGTTGTGTTTACTGTAGAGGAACTCGACGTGCAGTTGCAGCGGCTGCTGTGATTCTGACTCTAGAGTGTGGCGAACGGTGTCGACAATCAGGTGACTGGTGGGGAACATCGGGTCGTAAGACAGCAGCAGCAGAACCTGGGCTGGTTCTGCCTGAACTTTGGCGGGTGCCGTTAGCAGCCATAGGGTGGCTGCTAAGATGATTGCTTTGATTTGCATCCCCAAGACGTCCTGTAGTGGGGATTGGCCGTATCAAGCAATCTCCACTTCGTTACCGCGTTGCTCCAGCCAGCCTTTGCGATCACTGGCGCGCTTTTTCGCCAGCAGCATGTCCATCAGCTCGTCGGTACCATCTTCCGGATCCAACGTCAGTTGTACCAAGCGACGGGTGTTGGGATCCATGGTGGTTTCGCGCAGCTGCATGGGGTTCATTTCGCCCAAGCCTTTAAAGCGCTGAACATTGACCTTGCCGCGTTTTTTCTCTGCCTTAATGCGCTCCAGTATGCCCTGCTTCTCAGCCTCGTCCAATGCGTAATAGACGTCTTTGCCAACGTCTATGCGATACAGCGGCGGCATGGCAACGTACACATGGCCTTGCTGCACCAGCGGGCGAAAGTGGCGCACAAACAACGCACATAACAGTGTAGCAATGTGCAAGCCATCGGAGTCGGCATCGGCTAGGATGCAGATTTTGCTGTAGCGTAAACCATCCAACTCATGGCTGGCGGGGTCGATGCCAAGAGCAATAGCAATGTCGTGCACTTCTTGTGAGGCGAGAATCTCTCCCGACTCTACCTCCCAGGTGTTCAGGATCTTACCGCGCAGCGGCATGATGGCCTGGAATTCACGATCACGTGCCTGCTTGGCGCTGCCGCCGGCGGAGTCACCTTCCACCAAAAACAGCTCCGAGCGTTGACCGTCCTGGCTGGTGCAATCGGCCAGTTTGCCGGGCAATGCTGGCCCTTGGGTAATCTTCTTGCGGGCCACTTTCTTCGCTTTGCGTAAACGGCTTTGCGCCGAATTAATGGCCAACTCGGCAATGTGCTCGGCTTCGGCGGTGTGCTGGTTGAGCCACAAAGCAAAAGCGTCTTTAACAACGCCTGAAATAAACGCCGACGCCTCACGTGAGGACAGGCGCTCTTTGGTCTGTCCGGCAAATTGTGGGTCCGCCAGCTTAGCCGACAACACATAGGCACAGCGCTCCCAAATGTCATCAGGAGTAAGCTTGACGCCACGCGGCAGCAGGTTGCGAAACTCACAGAACTCGCGCAAAGCGTCCAGCAGACCGGAGCGGAAACCGTTCACGTGTGTTCCACCCTGGGCGGTGGGAATCAGGTTAACGTAGCTTTCTTGCAGCAGTTCGCCGCCTTCTGGCAGCCAGTGCACGGCCCAATCGACGCCTTCGGTATCGCCCAACATAGAGCCGGTAAATGGCTCGGCTGGCAGCACGGTTTCGCCACTGGCACTGATGCGCAGGTAATCGGTCAAGCCGTCTTCATAGAACCATTCGGCGCTGTCTTCGGCATTGGGGGCGTTGAACTTGATGCGCAGGCCAGGGCACAGTACCGCTTTAGCCCGCAGATTATGTTTCAGCCGCGGAATGGAAAACTTAGCGGAATCAAAATATTGCGGGTCGGGCAGGAAGCGCACACTGGTGCCGGTGCGGCGCTTGCCACATTGGTCGATGACTTCCAAATCCAGTGCTTTGTTGCCGTCTTTAAAACCAATGCGCTGCACTTCGCCACCGCGCCAGATTTTAACTTCCAACATGGTCGACAGCGCATTCACAACGGACACGCCGACACCGTGCAAGCCGCCGGAAAAACGATAGTTGTCATTAGAGAACTTACCGCCGGCATGCAAGCGCGTGAGAATCAGCTCTACGCCGGACACCCCGTGTTCCGGGTGGATATCGGTGGGCATACCACGACCATCGTCCTGCACTGTCATGGAGCCGTCGCCGTGCAGCGTGACCTCAATGCTGCTGGCATGACCGGCCAAGGCTTCATCCACGGAGTTGTCTATCACTTCTTGCGCCAAGTGATTGGGCCGGGTGGTATCGGTATACATGCCGGGACGTTTGCGTACCGGATCCAGTCCGCTCAGTACCTCAATGGATTGGGCGGTGTACTGCTGTGACATAGCAACCTCAAAGGTGGAACCACTGCGCCAAGCGCAGTAAGAATTAGGCAATGCAGGCGAGTATAGCCGGGCCCTAGCGCTGCGAAAACTGCATCAGCATGGGCAAGCGTTGGACGAAGTTAACGAAACTGTGGTCGCCACCGCCTTCCAACCAGGCTGGGCTGTTGCGGTAATAGTGTGCCGCCAGGCGATAGTCCAGAGTTTCATCGCCCGTTTGCAGTAGCAATAAACAGCGCTGCGGATACTGCAGCTGTGGGCAATAGAACCGGCGCAGCTGGTCAATGTGTTCAGTCTCGAGATGGTGCACTTCGCCGGTATGAAAGTGAGTGTTAGGGCCGAGATAGTCGGCGAACAAATCAAACGGACGTACGGCGGGATTAATTAACGCTGCGCTGCAGGGGTAGTGCTCAGCCAGCCAGGTTGCGTAATAGCCGCCCAAGGAACTGCCGATGATCAGCACGGGCGTGTTGGGATGCTCCTCAAGCAAGCGCTGCAGTTCCGCTTCGGCAACGGCCATGGCCTGTTCAGGGGCAAATGGCAAGGTGGGGATGCTTAGCCTATGCGGGCAGTGATGCTGCTCGTACCAGTCGTGCACTTGCTGCGCTTTGAGCGAATGCGGCGAGCTGAGAAATCCGTGCAAATAAAGACAGACCGGGAGGGCCACTCAGTAGCCCTTAACCGAATAATCGATTTCGAAGTCGATGCCTTCGACACGGCTGACGCCGGTATCAAGCCGACCGTCTGCGTGCAGTTCTAACCAGCGGTAACCGGGTGCCAGGGTATCGACCGCAAAGTCTTCGCTGCCAGGAGCGAATTGCACGCAAGTAGAAGGCGTCGATAACAGGCGCACGCCGTTGCGGTCCTGGTCACTTTCCTGATGCACATGACCCCACAGCAGGCAGCGCACGTGGGAGTGTCGATCGATCACCTCAAGCAGTTGGTCGGCGTTGCGAATGCCGATGGTGTCGATCCAGCGGCTGCCCATGTCGACTGGGTGATGATGAAACGTCACCAAGCTGTGTAAATCAGGCCGTTCAGCCAGTGTCTGATCGAGAAAATCCAACTCGCTTTGACTGATGCGTCCATATACTTTGCCGGCCACCTGGCTGTTGATCAAAACCACTTGCCAGTGTGCAGAACGCACCACGCGGATCAGGTGGTCACCGGGAATATCGGCGCTTTGCATCGCACTGCGCTCATCGTGATTGCCCGCCAACCAGAAAGAGGGCACAGGAAAAGCGTCTAACGCGGTGCGCAGATGTTGGTAAGAACGAGGTGAGCCGTCCTGCGACAAATCGCCGGTGACCAAGATGGCGTCAATGTGGGGCTGTTCCTGGCGCACCAGATCGAGCACACAATTAAGGCTGTGCAGCGTTTTCATGCCCAGTAGGTGACCGTCCTCGGGCTCATTGAGGTGAGTATCTGTAATTTGTATCAGTTTTAATGAGCCCGACTGCTGTAACGTATACAAGCGGCACCTCATCCCTAGTTTTTTTGTAGTGTGTAACTTTACCTGTGGTGCCGTAAACCCTGTGAGACCATGGTCACAAACTCACGGCGCCGGAGCAAATTGGTGCTGAGTTTGTGACCGACCATGCTGTAGGCAGTGATCCAGCCATTCGGCCAGGAACTTGTTCAATTGCCATTTCTCATCGGGCAGCAGCATTTTATCGTTCGGGTAAGTATAGCGTCCCTGCAGGCGATGCTGATTCTGAAAGCGTATCACCTCCGCCATCGAGGCATCGTGGTACAACCGCACTTTCATTTGCGGTGGCGTAATCCATTGCGCAGTTTCACCGGCTTGGCGAATATCGAGCATGCTGGTGTACGGGTGTTCTTCCTCCAGCTGGATGCGAATACTGGTGCCGCTAGGTTCCAGCGCAAAGCAGCGCACATCGCCTTCGTCGACGTTATGCAGCAATCTTTGCAAACGCAAATAATTGGCTTCGCACTGCGCGGCCAACTGCGTTAGATCCGGTACGTAGCGCTTACGCATCGCCTAAGGCCTCCCAAAGTGTGACGGCAGAGTAACGAAGGAGTGTCATGGCTGCCAATCAGTCCGTCAGTTCTGACAGTAGTTGTTTGTGATGCAGCTGCAACCACTGCAACGCAATGATGGCAGCGGCGTTGTTGATAACGCCATCCGCCAGCGCTTGCTTGGCTTCTTCAAGGCTTAATGTGACCAAGCGAATGTCTTCGTGTTCCTGCGCTAAGCCGTGCACACCGCCTACCTGTTCACTGTCGATTAGCCCACAGTAGAGCATGACACGCTCATCGCAGCCACCAGGCGAAACCCAGTAATCACAGATGGGAATGAGCTGATAAAACTGGCAGCCGGCTTCTTCTTGCGTTTCTCGCTGGGCTACCTGCTGCCATGTTTCGCCGTCTTCCACCATGCCGGCCACCAGCTCTAACAACCATGGCGAACGTTCATCATCGATGGCGCCAACACGAAACTGCTCTGTCAGCACCACCGTCTGACGCTTGGGGTCAAACAACAATACACACACCGCTTCGCCCCGGCGAAACAGCTCTCGAGTAAAGGGCCCTAACCATTCTCCGTCAAAGGTACGGTGCTTTAGTGTCAGCTGCTCAATGGTGAAGAAGCCCTTAAAAGAGGTGCTGCGGTCAGTGACTTCGACATCCTTTATTTGAAAAGGTGGTGGGATAGGAGGCATAACGAGGTGAACCTTATTGGTGGAAGAATCATGGTGTTGGCTGGACGTAGACAGTCTGTGGCGGCATGTTTACGCTGTAAACTGACGCTGTGTTCCTCTGAGCGGAACAATAGCGCCACTTAGCGCTTTTTCTTTCTGCTATGATCCTGCGCAACGGACTGAATCTAACCTAATTAAGGCACTGAGTATGAAAAAACTGCTTGCCCTGTCGACGGCCATGTTGATGGCTGGAATGGCTCACGCCACCGACTTGAGTACCATTTATCAGCGTGCCGTCGCTAACGATGCGGAGGTGGCAGCGGCTCGAGCCACACGCGAAGCAAACGGCTATAACGTGGCCATTGCTCGGGGTGGTTTGCTGCCGCAAGCGCAGTTTAACTACAGCAAAACCAAATTCGACACGGAGAGCGAGCAAATCGACCCGGTTAGCGGCGCTTCTGCGGACGTCGATAACGACTACACCTTGGATAGCCTGTCGATTGAAGCCTCTCAAGCCTTATTCGATTTAAACAGTTGGTACACCTATCAATCTGCTCGAGCGGGTGACGATGCGGCCGCACATCAACTGCAGCTGGCTGAGCAAGATTTGCTACTGCGTGCTGCCAAAGCCTATTTTGATGTGCTGCGCGCGCAGGAAAACTTGTCCACCGCGCAAGCAGAAGAAAAAGCCGTAGGCCGGTCGTTAGAGCAAACCAAGCAGCGTTTCGAAGTGGGCTTGATTGCGGTAACTGAAGTACTGGAAGCGCAAGCGACGTACGATTTGACCGCCGTGAACCTGATTGGTCAGGAAGCGGCACTGGACATCAGCTACGAAGCGCTGGAAGTTCTGACTGGCGAGCGCTACAGCGATGTGGCGCCCCTGCGTGACGATGTGCAAATGCAGATGCCAGCACCTGCCAATGTCGGTGAATGGGTTTCCAGTGGTATGGAAAAATACGCGGGCATCCTGCTGGCGCAATCCAATCGGGAAAGTGTGCGCCTGCAGCGCAATGCCACGCGCTCTAATCACCTGCCCACCGTCAAACTGGTGGCCAGCTACACAGACGCTGATCAGCCTTCATTAGCGGATCCAACAGACAGCACTTCCACAGCGATAGGTGTGCAGCTGTCAGTGCCACTGCTGGCCGGTGGCTCGTTATACGGTCAGAGCAAACAGGCAGCCAGTCAGTTTGCTGCGGCAGACTACCAGTTAGAAAGCCAGCGTCGTCAGGCGAAGCAAAACATTCGCAGCTTGTATCGTCAGGTGCAAACGGATGTGAAGAACGTTAAGGCTCGCAAACAAGCTATTGCTTCCGCCGAAAGCGCGCTGGAAGCGACGGAAACCGGCTATGAAGTGGGTACGCGCAATATTGTGGAAGTATTGGATGCGCAACGTAATCTGTTTAGTGCAAAGCGTGACTACGCCAATGCGCGTTACGATTACATCATTAATCTGCTGAACCTGAAGTTCTACGCTGGCACCTTGCACGAAGGTGACATCAACGAGTTAAACGGTTGGTTACAAAACCAAGCCTGATGCTCTATACCCTGCTGCACTAGCGATGCAGCAGGGTTTCTACCATCCCCACCAAACGCGCGACGGCGCCACGGTTTTTTTCTACTGTTGCCTGCCCGGCTTGTCCCATCGCCAAGCGTTGCTGCGGCTGCGCCAGCAGCTGTTGCAGGTGCGCTAACCACTGCTGTTGATCGTTTGGCAAAACGTGCAGAGCACCGGCCTCTTTTAACGTGCGTACGATACTGGCGAAGTTGGTGAAGTGAGGCCCGCAAACGGTAGCTTTGGCCAATGCTGCCGGCTCGATTGGATTATGGCCGCCATGCTCGATTAGGCTGCCACCCATCACCACTAAGTCGGCTGCAGCCAGCAGACTCAGCATTTCCCCCATGCTGTCGGCAACATACACTTGGGTCATATCGGAGGCCGTGCCCTTGCTGCGACGTTGCAGCTTTAAGCCACGTGCATGCACGGCATTGGCCACGGCATCAAAACGCTCAGGGTGACGCGGTACCAACATCAGCACTAGCCCTGGGCAACTGGCTGCCAACTGCGGGTACAAATCCAACAGCTGTTCATCTTCACCGGCGTGGCTGGATGCCAGCGCCAGTACCGGACGCTGATGGCCCCACTGCTGGCGCAGCTGCTGGCCACTGGCAATGTTTTGTGGTGCAACTTGCACATCGAATTTGACGCTGCCGGTGACTTCTAAGCGATCACTGGGCAAACCCAGTTCGATAAAGCGCTGGCCATCAATGGCGTTTTGCACCGCAACCATGGTCAGCTGTTGCAGCATGGGTTGAGTCAGCGCAGCGAAGCGCTGATAACCTTGTTGTGATTTCTCCGACAGACGCGCGTTGGCCAACACCACGGGCACGCGTTGCTGCTGGCAGCTGTGAATCAGGTTGGGCCACAGCTCCGTTTCCATAATCACTAATACGCCGGGGTTCACCTGGCGCAGAAAGCGCAAGCAAAAGCCCGGCAAATCGTAGGGCAGGAACATGTGATAAACGCGGTCACCGAACAGGCGCTTGACCTGTTCTGAGCCAGTGGGCGTGGTGGTGGTGACAATTACCGGAACATTGGGGTGGCGCTGCTGGAACGCTTTTATCCATGGCGCTGCGGCCAGCGTCTCGCCGACAGAGACCGCATGCACCCATAAACCATTGGCGGCGGGACGATGTGGAATAAAACCGAAGCGTTCGCGCCAGCGCAAGCGATAGCCTGGGTTAACGCGTCCGCGCCACCAGAGGCGCGCCAGCATAAAGGGCAGTAAGCAGGCATAAATCACAGTGTAAAAAAAACGCGCCACAGAACATCCGCATACAGAATCGATAAACAAAACACTACCCGGCTCACGGGCGCGCGCATAGTAGCACAATCACATAAGCCAATATGCTAGACTGCGGCGCTCCAAATTAGGCTGTGACTGTAACCATGGATATCGCCCTTCCTGACTTCCACCGTGGCCGCGTACTGGTGTTTGGCGACGTTATGTTGGACCGCTACTGGCAGGGCCCGACGTCGCGCATTTCTCCGGAAGCCCCAGTGCCTGTGGTGCGTATTGATGACATTGAAAATCGTGCCGGCGGCGCCGGCAACGTGGCGTTAAACCTCGCCACCTTGGGAGCGCAGGTCGAGCTGTTGGGCATCGTCGGCAACGACGACAACGCCCGGGTGTTGTCGGAGATGCTGCAGCAGCATCAGGTACGTTGCCACTTTCATCACCACCCCTTGCTGCCTACCATCACCAAACTGCGGGTGATGAGTCGCCATCAGCAACTCATCCGGCTGGACTTTGAACAAGCGTTCGATGCCACCGACTTATCGGCGTTGCAGCGCGCGTTTGAGCAAAATGTGACGGGCGCGGGTGCGGTGATTTTGTCCGACTACGGCAAGGGCGCATTGACCGATCCACAGCCACTCATTCAAGGCGCGCGTGCTCAACAAGTCCCGGTACTGATCGACCCTAAAGGTACGGACTTCGAGCGCTACCGAGGCGCGACCCTAATTACCCCCAACCTGAATGAATTTGAGGCCGTTGTTGGCCCTGCTGCGGACGACGCTACCCTGGTAGCAAAAGGACGTGCGCTGATCGCCGACTACGATCTTCATGCGCTGCTGGTAACACGCAGTGAAAAGGGCATGACGCTGATTACCGCTACAGACGAGCCTATTCACTTGCCCACACGAGCGCGTGAAGTGTTCGATGTGACCGGTGCTGGTGATACGGTGATTTCCGTGGTGGCGGCGGCGCTGGCGGCCGGCGTTGGCCTGGCCCAAGCGGTGGCCTTGGCCAATACCGCAGCCGGAATTGTGGTCGGCAAACTTGGTACCGCGACGGTCAGCACCGAAGAGTTGCGTGCTGAGCTGCGCAGTGAGCACCACCAGGGCGCTGGGCTGTTTGACGAGGAAAGCTTGCTGCTGCAAGTCGCCGAAGCGCGGGCACGCGGTGAAACTCTGGTAATGACCAATGGCTGTTTCGACATCATTCACCCAGGCCATGTGCAGTATTTAAAAGAAGCCAAGGCATTGGGTGCGCGGTTATTGGTGGCGGTGAACTCGGATGAATCGGTGCAGCGTTTAAAAGGCGACAGCCGGCCGATTAATCCGTTGGAGCACCGCATGGCGGTGTTGGCCGCTCTGGAAAGCGTCGATTGGGTGGTGCCGTTTAGTGAAGACACCCCCGAGCGACTGATTTGCCGAGTATTGCCGGACGTGTTGGTAAAAGGCGGCGATTACACTGTGGAGCAGGTCGCAGGTGGGCAGTGTGTGCAAGACAATGGTGGTGACGTGGCCATTTTAAGTTTCAAAGACAACTGTTCAACGTCCGCCATTGTGAAACGAATTCAGGAGAGTGAAGCATGATTATCGTAACCGGCGGCGCGGGTTTTATTGGCAGTAACCTGGTCAAAGCACTGAATGAGCAAGGTCGCACGGACATCATCGTGGTGGACGATCTCAGCGATGGCAAACAGTTCTATAACATCAGCGACTGCGACATTGCCGATTATCTCGATAAAGACGACTTTCTTGCCCGAGTAAAAGCCGACGATGGCATTCTCGACAACGTCGAGGCCATTTTCCATCAAGGCGCTTGCTCAGCCACCACCGAGTGGGACGGCAAGTTTATGATGGCCAATAACTACGAATATTCCAAAGTGCTGCTGCATGCGTGCTTGGCCAAGGGCATTCAATTTTTGTATGCCTCCAGCGCCTCTGTGTATGGTGGCAGTGAGGTGTTCAAAGAAGCACGCGATCATGAAAAACCATTGAACGTATACGGCTACTCCAAGTGGCAGTTCGACCAATACGTGCGCCGTTTGCAAAACAGCTTTGGCTCACAAGTGGTGGGCTTTCGTTATTTCAATGTGTATGGCCCTCGTGAACAGCACAAAGGCTCTATGGCATCGGTGGCGTTTCACTTTAACAACCAGCTAAAAGACGCAGGCGTGTGCAAACTGTTTGGCGGCAGTGGCGGTTATGGCGACGGTGAGCAGCGCCGTGACTTTGTTTTTGTCGCCGACGTGGTCAAAGTCAATTTGTGGTTTTTACAGCACCCGGAAAAGAGCGGCATTTTTAACCTAGGTACCGGTCGTTGTCAGAGTTTTAACGATGTTGCCGACGCGGTATTGGCTTGGCATCAGCAGCATGGCTTGAATGGGCATAAAGAATACGTACCTTTCCCGGATCACTTAAAAGGCGCCTACCAGAGTTTTACCGAAGCCGACATCAGCGCTCTGCGCGCGGTGGGGTATAGCGAGACGTTTGCCAGTGTTGAGCAAGGCGTGAGTGCTTATATGGACTGGCTCAATGGCTGAGACGGGCTTTTTTAAGGCAATGCCGAAAGCCTTATGGCACCCCAAGTACTGGCCTACCTGGTTAGGGATTGGCTGCTTGAACCTGATGACGCGGCTGCCATACAAAACTCAACTGTGGATTGGCCGCCAGATTGGTTTGGTGTTGCACCGCTTTGGTCATCAGCGCCGCCACATTACCAGCGTCAATATTCAGCTGTGCTTCCCGGAAAAGTCGTCGCAGCAGCGCCAACAGTTGGTGCGACAGATCTTTATCGACAACGGCATTGGCCTGATGGAAACCATGATGGCTTGGTTTCGCCGTCCGGATTATTTGATGTCGCGCACCGAGTTTCATGGCTTTGAACAAGTCACCGAGCAGCTGCAGCAAGGGCGCGGTGTAATGTTGTTGGGAGCACACTACAGCATGCTGGACCTGGCCGGTGCTTTGGTGTCGAACGTGCAAAGCATTAACGTCAGTTATCGCCCGCAGGACAATGCGGTGATGAATTACTTGATGGAGCGCAGCCGTGCCCGGTTGTATGAGCGTTGTTTTACCCGCAAAGACATTCGTGGTTTTATTCGCACGCTGAAGCAGGGCGAAGTGCTGTGGTACGCACAAGACCAAGATTTTGGCCGCAAAAACAGCATTTTTGTCGATTTCTTTGGCATGCCGGCAGCGACCATTACCGCGACATCACGCATCGCGAAAGCGGGCAACGCGGTGGTCTTGCCGATCACGTATTTTCGCAAAGACGATAACTCTGGTTATGTGGTTACGGTGCATCCCGCGCTGGATATCCCCAGTGGCGACGACGCCACCGATGCACGTTTGGCGAATGCGTTTTTAGAGCAGCAGCTGCGTGAACATCCAAGTCAGTATCTGTGGCTACACAAGCGCTTTAAAACACGGCCCGATAAGCGTGAGAAAAAAGGGCGCTTGTATCAGCGCTAGCTGGAAGTGGTCAGTCGACCACTTCCATCAAAATCATTTGCCCCTCGCCATACTCAATAGAACCGACGCGTAAATCCAAGCGTTTATCGCCGGTACTGGCACCCAACTTTTCTAGCCGCTCAAACGGTTTGGGAATCAAATGCACACCTTTTAAATCCAGGTCTTGCTTGTTGGCTGGATCGTAAAACAGCGCGCCGGTCAGTTTCATCAGCCGTTTGATGTTATCCAGCAGGTGGCGGTCGAGCAGCTGTTCACGCAGACACTGCTGCATGACCGCTTCGGCGGCACCTTCGTAGGAACAACCCAGCACTGCGGCGGCACGTAAATCAAGAATACACACGGCTTTGACATTGGCATGACCATGGTCGCAAAACAGGCTCACTACATACGGTAAGTGCCGGTAGTCGATGCTGCGCATGTCGGTCGGTTCTAACACAATGGGGTTGTGGCAGACGCCGTTAATCACAGTGGTCAACGCGCTGAGTGCGGGGAGGTGCAAATCGTAGGTGGTTTGATCGTGTTGTTGCCGTGAGAGCAGTTCTTCACCTTCTACCGAACCCTGCACAATGGGCACCAGAGCGCGCTGAAATTCGTCCATTTCAAACGGTTTATGCAGCACAAACAAAGCACCGGCATCACGCGCTTCTTGGATGCGTTCCGGGCTGGTTTCCGTGGTCACTAGGCCAAAACGAATGCCCAGCATCTGGCGATTGCACTCGTGCATCAGATCCAGGCCGTTCATTTGCGGCATGTGCCAGTCGGTAATCACCAGTTCCGGCTCCCAGGTACGGATGATATCCAGTGCTTCACTACCATCACTGGCCAGCTTGAACTCAATATCGGCGTAACCGGCTTTTTCCAGCGAACGGCGAATGATGGTTTGCATCGCCGGGCTATCGTCCACGATCAAGAACTTCATGCATCCTCCTGTTGTTGCTGCCAGTATAGAACAGCTTGACGTATGCCAGCGTCAGGCCAGTATGTAATCAGCATATAGCGCAAAGGTGATGTATGAGTGTGTATGGCTGGCTGGCTCTGGGTCAATTGGCTTTTTTGTGGATCGCGACCCTGTTTGCATTAGTCGCCATTTGGCGCTGGAAGCAACATCGATTGCTGGAGTTGATGCAAGCCAATGATCATCTACTGCAGCAACTGAACGAACAACAAAAGCACATCGAAGACAGCACTGAGCAGCAGCAGAAGGTCACCACCGCCTTGGATGATGTCTGCCACGAGTTGGCAGAGCTCGGGCAAGGTGATATCAGCGTGGAAGAGTGGCAGCAGATGCAGGCGCTGATGGAGCAGCAAAAACAAGCATTTCACGACTATCTGCAAAGCGAAGAACAGGACAAAGAAGAGCTGCAACGGCGCTTTGCCGAATTGAACAAGGCCTACGAAAAAGCGCAAAAGTTATTAGATAAGTATCAAACCACTCAGCAAAACATGAGCGAGACGGCCAAACAACTGAAACAAAAAGTCAGTCGCATGAGCCGAGAAGTGCAATCGATGAAGTCGCTTAAGGTGACCAGTGATCGTTTGCAGCGCGACAAACAGCGCCTGCAGGAAAAAGTCGAGGCGTTAAAGCAGCAATACCAAGAAGAGAAGCTGCTCAATCGCAACTTATCCGAGGAGCTTAAGCTGAGTTTTCGGGCCTCGGAAGTGAAAGAAATCCGCGATGAGCTAAACCGCGCCGAAGACTCTCTCAAGCGCACCCTGGCGGAGAAGGAATTTATCGAGCGCCACTTTTTGGAGCTGGCGGATCAGGGCGACGTTGATGAATTGCGCGAACAGCTGGAGCGCAAACAGCGCGAGGTGCAATTTCTGGAGCAAGCGGTACTGGATATGGACTCCGACGAACAGCAAACCCAGTCTTAAGCTGTGGTCATGCCGACTACCTGACGGTAGGTCTCTTGCAATACTTTGACATCATTGGCGGCACGATGGCGATGAAACGGTTGTTGCTGCCATAACCGTTGTTTGGTGTCGTGCCAGGCTTCCATTTGTGTCGGGGTTAATAAGCGGTTGATGGTTTCAATGCGAAAACGCTGTACCAACTCGGCCTCATCGAACAGCCGTCCGACCCAGCTGGAGTCAAAACTCCAGGCGTCGGAGTACAGCGTCTTATCACGCAACAGCTGATTCATTTGCAGCGCTACTTCGCGCACGCTGATGCCTTCTTCGGCCAACTGCTCGCGGCTGATGCCGTGAATCTGTTGCGCTTCATCACTCCAATGCAGCCAGGTCGGTGCCGGGCGAATCAAAAAACTGTGTACCACGCGGTCCTCCAGGGCAAATCCCACCTCGATGGGATAACTGCCGCGGCCAAAACCGGAGGCTTCTAAATCTATGATGGCCGGAAGCTGTTGTGACACGCCCGTTAGTCCCGCGTAGTTGTTTCTTTTCAGTGTGACGGATAAACGGGTGCTATTCTAGGGGCTTGCAAGGCCTGACTCTATGTCCGAGTAGGCATTAACGTTAAAACTTGGACAAAGGTGCCACGCGCATCACCTCGGCAATGGTGGTCATGCCGGCCGCGACTTTATGTGCGCCACTCAAACGCAAGCTGTGCATGCCTTCTTTCATGGCTGCTTGGCGCAGTTTTAACAGGTCGGTGTTATCGTCGATTTGCCCCATCAAACTGTCGGACAGCGGCATTACTTCGTAGATGCCCATACGGCCCATGTAACCGGTATCGCGGCACTCCAAACAGCCTTTCGGGCCATAGATGGTGTCGGGTGTTTTCACCAGCCATGGCGTGGTCAGCTGCTTCCAGGCGTCTTCGTCGACCTTGTGCGGCGTTTTGCAGTGTGGGCACAACGTGCGCACCAAACGCTGAGCCATGATGCCAAGCACGCTGGAGCGAATCAGATACGGTGGCAGGCCCAGCTCCAGCAAACGGGTGACGGCACTGGGCGCATCGTTGGTGTGCAAGGTGGACAATACCAAGTGGCCGGTCAACGCCGCTTGCACAGCGATTTCCGCCGTTTCCAGGTCACGTACCTCACCGACCATGATGATGTCCGGGTCCTGACGCAACAGGGCGCGCACACCGCTGGCAAAATCCAACTCAATGTTGTGTTGTACCTGCATCTGATTAAACGCAGGCTCCACCATCTCGATCGGGTCTTCAATGGTGGAGACGTTGACTTCCGGCGTGGCCAATTGCTTCAAGGTTGAATACAGGGTGGTGGTTTTACCAGAGCCGGTGGGGCCGGTGACAAACACAATGCCGTGGTTGTTTTCGGTCATGGCCTGCCAGCGACGATTGTCCTCGCGGCTGAACCCCAACTCAGAAAATGAGCGCACCAACACTTGTGGATCGAACACCCGCATCACCAGCTTTTCACCAAAGGCGGTGGGCAAGGTCGACAAGCGCAGTTCAACCTCGCTGCCGGCCGGGGTTTTGGTTTTCAAACGGCCGTCCTGCGGTTTGCGCTTTTCGGCAATATTCATGCGGCCCAGTGATTTGATGCGTGCCACCACCGCCATGGCGACTTGAGCCGGCAGTTCGTACACCGTGTGTAGCACACCATCGATGCGAAAGCGCACGTGGCCAATCTCTCGCCGCGGCTCCAGGTGGATATCACTGGCGCGTTGGTCAAAGGCGTATTGCAGCAACCAGTCCACGATGTTGACGATGTGTTCGTCGTTGGCGTCTGGCGCTCTGGCCTTGCCCAGCTCGAGCATCGACTCGAGATTTTGCACGCCGCTGGCGCCCTTATGTGCTTGGCGGGCGCGACTGACGGAGTTGGCCAGCTGATAAAATTCAACCCGATGGCGCTCGATATCGCTGGGTGGTGTTAATACCCGGCTGACCTGACGGCGACTGACGTGTTCAATGTTGCTGATCCAACCGAACACCTCTGGTTCTGCGCAGGCCACCACCACTTCATCGGCGGTCACTTTGACCGGCAAAATGCGGTGGCGCTCGGCAAATGCGTAGGACATAACGTCGGTGATGGTGGCGACGTCGACTTCCAGCGGATCGATGTGGAAGTAGGGCAGTTTATGCTGCTCGGCCAGCCACTCGGTGAGGGTGTCTTCGGTCAGCAGCTTGGTGCTGCGCTGATCAGAGAACCCCTGCCGTGCGATCAAGGTCAGGGGATGCAGTTCGGCTTCGTCACTGCTGCGGCGGATCGACAACCCGGCTTGGTAGTCCTCTTCAGACAATACGCCGTCACGGCGCAGGCCTTCGATGAGTGTCGATAACGTGGTGAAGCGATCAGCCTGAGCCTGCATACCTGCCTGCCATGATTACAGTTGTGGTCGAAGTTGCAGCAGTCGTGATTTCAACTCGAGTGGCAAATACTGGGCGAACTCGTCGCGCAATGCCTGCGAATGCTCTCCCAGTAAGGCACCGGGTTGTCGACTGATCTGCAACAGAGTCGTGCCGGCCAGCATATCAGACAGCAAGCGCACTCGTGTACGGTGCTGCTGCATGGCGCTGCCGTCATCTTCCAATGGCTCACTCAAGCTGTGCCGACACAGGTACAACTGACGCAAACGGGCGTATTGAGTGACGCGGTGAGCCCAATGTTCGGCGTTGATGTCCACTGGGGCATCGAGGATGAGCGATGCTTCGTCGCGCCAGGTGCGTTGCAGACGCTGCAGTGCGCTGTCTTCTAACGGTTCCAGCTGTAAGCGCGGTATTTGCTGTGACACGACTATCAGTGCCTGCGCCAGCTGCGCATTGCTGGCCACGCTGGCGGCTTGCTGACAGTAGATACTGTACAAATCCCGTGCGCCGCTAAATCGAGCTGCAGTGACGAGCGCTGACAGCTGTGCCAACGCAGGTTCCAGCTGCGCCAGTGCATCGCGCACGGTTTTGCTGTGCTTGCGCTTGATCACCTTACCGCTGGTGACCAGCAATTGACGCAAGTTGTTCCAGTGTTGCCAAGCGTCTAGCCCGGCTTGGCTGTCGCCGTGCCACAGCGCCAGCTCCATCGAGCGCTGCAGGCCCGCAGTTTCATGCTGCAGCCATAACCGCATAGCGCTGATGGTAGACGCGTCGGCCGCTAGCTGCGGTTCTTCCTGCCAGCCTTGGTGGAGCTGTGCCAAGCGATAGCCGTGTTCCGCTTTGCTAATAATGCTGAGCCACAGAGGCACTTGCTGCGCCAGGGTGAGCGCCAGTTCCCACAGCGCACTGGCATCGCCGTGTTTCAGTTCTAGCTCCAGTTCGCATAGCGCTTGTTGTTGACCTGCGGCATCGATATTGCCCTGATCCAACACCACTTCGATGGTGTTTTCACCTTGCTGCCACAGCCAGCGGCGGCGTTCAAAATCGGTGCGAAACACCCGCGCAATGTCGTGCTCGGCCAGCTCCAAGGGCAGCTGCGCTTCGATCTCGTCGTCGCGCAGCAGCTCTGGGTCAAAAGCATCGCTGGCCAGTGGCCAGTTCCACTCGCGTCGATGAGGAATGCCATCGCGCAGTTGGCCAACGGTTTTCAGCGTTTGCTCGTAGCTCTCGTCGCCCAAGGCGCGGACACGCAGAGCGCAGCGATGATGTGCCAGATCGCCATTGGCAGTATCAAAGTATTGATTGCTGAGTGGTTGGCTGGATTGCTGCTCGGCGTGTTGATCAAGGTGATCCGCCAGAGCAGAGACGTGGTCGGCGTTGAGCCGCAATTTGAGTTCGATTTCAGTTGTCATAAGTCTATGGTAAGCCCCTGCTACCCGCTTGGGAACGACAAAAGCATTTGCACAAACTGGTCTAAGCGAAAACAATGGGGAGCAAACTGCAGTTAACGGCCCCCTTTGTGACTGAACACGCCTCTCTTCCGCCCTATGTGCACTGGTTTCGCCAGTCGTCACCCTATATCAATGCCCATCGGGATAAAACCTTTGTCATTATGCTCGAAGGCGAAGCCCTGGACGATGCGCACTTTACCCACTTGGTCCACGACCTGGCGCTGCTGCAAAGCTTTGGTGTGCGTTTGGTGCTGGTTCACGGCGCGCGCCCACAAATTGATCGGGTATTAACGCACTTAAATCTGCAGAGCCGGTTTGAGCAGGGCGTGCGCATTACCGACGATCCAGCCCTAGCTGCGGTGAAAGCCGCGGTTGGTATCGTCAAAGCCGACATCGAATCGCGCTTGTCGCTGGGCTTGCCTGACTCACCGATGCACGGAGCGCGCATTCGTGTCGTCAGTGGCAATTTTGTGATGGCTAAACCACGCGGCGTGATCGATGGCATCGACTATCAACACACGGGTGAGGTGCGCCGCATCGAACATCAGGCCATCCGTGAGTTGTTGCAACAACGCCACATAGTGCTGCTGTCGCCGACCGGATACTCACCCGCTGGGGATGTGTTTAACCTAACCGCCGAAGACGTCGCCTTGCACACCGCAACGGCCTTGCGTGCAGACAAGCTCATTTTGTTGTCGGCGGAGCAAGGGCTGAACGGCAGCAACGGTGAATTGCTGCGAGAAATTACTTGTCGGCAGCTAGAGCAGTGTTTGCCGGCACTGGATGAGCATTGCCAGCAACTCAGCCGTACTGCCATTCGCGCAGTGCGCCAAGGTGTGCCGCGTGCGCACATCATTAGCCACAGCGTCGACGGCGCTTTGCTGCAAGAGCTGTTTACCCGCGAAGGTGGCGGCACCATGATCTCGCGTGAACCCTACGATCAGCTGCGCCCAGCGCGCACAGACGATGTGGCCGGCATACTGAATCTGTTACAGCCGCTGGAGCAAGACGGCACTCTGGTGAAGCGCTCACGTGAATTGTTGGAAAACGAACTGCAGCGTTTCTTTGTGATAGAACGCGACGGTCTGATTACCGCTTGCGCAGCACTGCATCCGTATTCCGATGATGACGCTGAACTGGCGTGCGTGGCGGTGCACCCTGATTATCGCGGTGGCCAGCGTGGCCAGCGGTTATTGCAGCAAGTGGCCGACGAGGCGCGGCGACGTGGTTTTCAGCGGCTGTTTGTACTGACGACACGCACTGCTCATTGGTTTATTGAGCAGGGTTTTGTTGCTGGTGATGTTGGCGCACTGCCCGCTGCCAGGCAGCAGCTGTACAACTTCCAGCGCAACTCCAAAGTGTTCTTTTACGCACTGTAATCACGACTTGACCGTCACGCCCTTTGCAAACCGTTACTCAGCGGGCTTGTTGTGTGGCGGTCGATACAGTAGCTTGCTGACAATAACGATAAAAAGAGCAATTCCAATATGTTTGAGGCAATGACCCAGATCGGTTTGCCGATCGCCTTAATGTTAATCATGGCCGGTGTGGGGATGAGCCTGACGCCAGCGGATTTCCGCCGTGTTGCCAGCGAGCCGAAAGGCTTCTTTTTAGGAGCCAGTTGCCAGTTGCTGATGCTGCCACTGGTGGCGATGGCACTGATTGCCATCACCGGGCTCTCGGGCGAGGTGGCCATTGGTTTGTTTATCTTGGCGCTGTGCCCAGGCGGGGTGACCTCTAATTTATACACTTACTTAGCGCGAGGGGACGTCGGGTTGTCGGTGTCGCTGACAGCGGTGCTGGGTTTTATCACTCCGTTTACGATTCCTTTGTTAGGTGCGTGGGCGATTAGCTTTTATGGCGATGGCGGCAAGCAGTTTGAACTGCCGCTGCTCAGTACTTGGTTCAAGCTGATTGTGATTACGGTGGTGCCGGTATTGTTTGGCATGGCGATTCGTGGCCAATGGCCAGAGCTGGCCAAGCGACTGGAGTCGGTACTGAGTATTTTTTCCATGCTGGTGCTAGGCCTGCTGGTGATTAGCATTGCCATCAATCTGGGGCCGCAGTTGCTCGACTTTGTGGTGCAAGCGGGCCCTGCAGCGTTGCTGCTCAACGTTGTTACCATGGTGCTTGGTTACGCATTAGGAAGCTGGCTGCTGCATCGCGAAACCCAGGCACGCACCGTGTGCCTAGAGGTCGGTTTGCAAAACAGTACCCTGGCACTGTTGATTACCACCGGAGTGCTGCAAAGCACGGAAATGTCGATTGCGCCAAGCGTGTACAGTCTGGTGATGTTTGTGACAGCGACGATTTTTGCTCTGCGCTTGCGTCGTCGCCCGGCCGATGTGCAAGGGTGCCTTAACGTCTCTTGATGGCGCTGCATACAGCTGTCCTTGCAATTACTAAGACCCAGATATGACTAAGCGGACTATCTGCGCCGCCTGGTCACACAAAGAAACAAATATTCGCCGATTAGATCAAAAACTGTTTTGCCGTCTCAGCTAGAATCGCGCCTCCTGATTTAGGAGGTCTCGCATGCGAACTCGACTATACACTGCTTTGACTTGTGCCATCCTGGGCACAGGTGCAACCGCTACACAGGCAGACGACAGTCTCAACGTGTATGGATTTATTAATATTGGCGCTTATTACCTAGATGAAGAAGACATCACCATTGAGTCTTACCAGGCTGAAGAAGCGCGTTTCTTTGAACGTGACACCATGATGGGCTTGCAAGTCAGCAAGCAAATCACCGACGCCACCAGTGCAACGGTGCAAATGACGGCCCGTGGTGAAGACGACTTTGCAGTGAAAACGTCGTTGGCGTTTGTAAGCCACGCCATCAATGATCAGACCGACTTACGTTTTGGTCGTCTGCGTATTCCGTTCTTCTATTATTCCGAGTTTTTGGACGTCGGCTACGCCTACAACTGGGTGCGCCCATCCAGCGACGTTTACAGCTTGCCGTTTGCTGACTACGACGGTTTCGATGTGACGCGTCGTTTCAGCTTCGACACCTTTGACGGTCAGCTGCAGGTGAACTTTGGTCGTCGTGACAAGCCGATCGATCTGTTTGGTGAAGAGTACGAGTCGGAGTTGAACAACTTCGCCGGCATTACGCTGAACCTCTACAAAGGCAACTTTGGTTTCCGCGCCGGTGCGCAGCAAACCGAAATGAACCTGGACAGCTACGCTGACAGCGCAACGCTGGGTGCCATTTTACAAGGCACGTCACCGCAAGACGCGCTGGCAGCGCTGACAGCATCGGGTGCGCGTCGTATTGATGTGGCACAAACCGCCGCCGCAGCGCTGACGGCTGGCATGAGCAAAAGCACCCAAGAGGCGTTTAACTTCGACGAGCAGGACGCCAACTACTACAACCTGGCAGTGAACTGGGATAACGGCGACTGGAGTGCCATGGCGGAGACCGCCATCATCGAGTTCGACACCGGCTTGTACGTAGACAACATTGCCTGGTTGGCCAGTGTTGCCAAGCGTTTCGGCGCGGCCACTGTGCACGCCACCTACTCCAAATCGCAGGATCAGGTAGACAGCGGTGAAGTGGGCGACGTACAGGAGCAGTTGAAGTTGGACGGCGAAGACGAAAGCTACACCTTGGGCTTGCGCTACGACTTGGATGAAGCAACAGCCTTCAAGTTGGAAGCCACCCATCACAACGAAATCACCAACCGTGGTGAGCCTGGTACCAGCGGTAACTTGTACCGTATGGCTGTGCAACTGGTCTTTTAAGGAGCGCTATCATGAAAGGTATTCAAGCTTTCACCACGGCAGCGCTGCTGACCTTGTCTAGTGTGTTGTGGGCGGACGTTGCCGTCATTGTGAACGTCAAAAACCCCAATACCTACACCGGTGTCGATCAGGCGTTAGTGCAGCGTATTTACTTGGGTAAAGCCAGCCAGTTCCCCGATGGCAGCACCGCCACGCCTTATGATCTGGAAAAGGGCGATCCATCGCGTCAGCAGTTTGTGCGTGAGGTTCTGCAAAAGAGCCCATCACAGTTGCATGCCTACTGGTCTCGCCGTATCTTCTCCGGCAAACAACAACCTCCCCGCAGCATGGATGATGCCGAAGCCATGAAAGCGGCGGTGGCGGCGGACGAAAGCGCCATTGGCTACATCAAGGCCAGCGCCGTAGACGCCAGCGTGGCAGTCCTCTTTACTATTGAGGATTAACACCCAGCCCCCGCCTCGGCGGGGGAACCGATGTCGAGAGGATTGATCATGGCGCGAAGTCTGTCTGCGGTATTGTTGCTCTGTGTTTTAGCGATGCCTGTTCAGGCGCAATTGGTGCTCAATGGCAGCGCCAGTTACCAGCGCTTATCCCAAGACATTTACATCGGTGGCCTGTACCTGTCGCAGGCCAGTGACGACGTCGTGTTTGTGCGCAGTGCTGCGACTGCCAAACGCATGCGCTTGGTGGTGGCGGCCAAGCGTTGGTCGCCGCGGCGCTGGCAGCAGATGTGGCAAAACAACATCTCCATCAATAACGAAAACGTCAGCCAATCAGCCCAAGTGGCGCGTGGTATTCAGCAGTTGACTGAATTGCTGCGCGAAGATCTGCTGCAAGGCGATGAGCTCACCATCGATTATCAGCCCGCCGTGGGCACCCGCATTTATCTGAATCAGCAACTGGCGATTCGCAGCAGTGGCACGGAGCTGTTTAATTTTCTGGTGAACACCTGGATCGGCCCGTTGCCGCCGTCGCGCGACTTCCGCGATCGCATGCTGGGCAAGGTGAAGGACGATCTCAGTCAGCGCCAACGCCAAATGCTGGCCGAACATAAGATTCCTAGCGCGCGTCTCGGTTTGTACAAAGGCTGGGTCGAGCAGGAACTGCAGCAACAGCAGGCGGCGCAAGCCGCCGAAGAAGCCGCACGACGCAAAGCCGAGCAAGCCAAACGCGAAGAGGCGGAACGTCGTGCCCGCATACTGGCGGAGCGTAAAGCCAAAGAAGAAGCTGAACGGCAGGCGCGATTAGAAGCAGAGCGTCTGGCGCAGCAAGAAGCGGAACGTCAGCGCGCAGCTGAGGCAGCACGTCTGGCCGCGCTGGAAGCCGAGCGTGCCAAGCAGCAAGCGGTGGACCCAGCCGAGCAGCAACGCTATCTGGCGGCAGTGCTGCAGTGGCGCATGCAAAACGCCCTTAACGCTGAGGTGGCTTACCCTGCTTGGGCACGTCAGTTTGAGCAAGAAGGTCTGGTGGAAGTCAGCCTGACACTGCGCCGCAACGGCGACATCATTGAAGTCATGGCGGCCGAAAACGGCGCCCACAAGCTGCTGATTAGTGAGGTGCAGCGTGCTTTGCAGGTGGTGGCGAGTAAGGTCGAGGTGCCTGAAGCCTTAGACGGCGATTCTTGGACGCTGCCACTGCGCTATCGTTTCTTGCTCGACGATGCCACGCCGCTCCCCAACCCTGAGCCCAAAGCCCCTGAGGGGGCGAATATGGAAAGCGCTGGCGGCAATGACTCCGTCAGCCTTGATGCCTATCGCCAACAGTTAATCAGCCGAGTGCGTGACAACATTCGTTATCCGAAAGCGGCGCAGATACTGAAAAAGACCGGCCGTGTCTCTTACCAGCTGGTGATCGCCGCCGATGGCCAGTTAATTTCCAGCACCGCCCTGCAATCGGCAGCCCACCGCGAATTGAATCAGGCCGTGACCAGTGCCATTGATGCAGCCCTGCCGTTGGCGCCATTGCCCGCTGGCAGCGATCAGTTGGTGGTGCAAATTGAGCACGAGTTTCGTTTATAACCGCCCACCGATTGACATGGCCCCGGGGCTGTCTGCTACCGTCTCGGCAAACCAATAAGGATGACAGCCATGTTCATGCGTTCTATTTCTCTCCCTGTATTGTTTGCCGCGTCTTTGCTGGCTGCACCCACCCATGCTGAAGACACTTCTGCTGCCGACAGCACAGCCACCGAAGCCGCACCGGCGCAACTGACGGCTGGGCAAGTATTGCAGCAGCTGCAGCAAAAGATTCAGCAGCTTGGCAATCGCTTGCAAACCATTCAGCAGCAAGCCTTGGAGAAGAAGCCTGAACTGCAACAGCAAAAAGACGATTTTGCCGACATGGTGCAAAGCAAGATGGCCGAACTGGGCGTCAACGCTGACGAAGCACGCCAGAAGCTGGAAAAGATTGCAGCAGAAGCCAAACAAAAAGCACAATCGCTGACTGAAGAACAGCGTGAAAAAATGCAGCAGGAATACACCGAACAGCGCAACGCCTTGCAGCAAGCACAGCAGCAAGTGATGCAGATGGATGAGGTGAAAGCCGCGGGCGATGCCCTTAGCAAAGCCCTAGTAGACGGTATGAAAACCGTCGATGACAGCAGCGAGCAGTTACTGGAGCAGCTGAATCAAGCTCAGGCTCAGTATCAAACCGTGGTGCAGCGCGTGATGCAGCATCAGGCTCAGCAAGCGGCGCAGCAAACGTCCGCCGAATAACCCCGATTTACCACGGCAGCGGCTCGGCCACTTCGGCCCAGCGCTGCTGTTGATCGATGGTGGCCAAATCATCCGCCAAACGTTGGCACTGACTGACCGCCTGCTCCCATCGAGCTCTGCGTACGTCGTAGTCGGTGAATTGGTAAAAATCCTCCAAATCTGGAATCCGCCCGCCGGGCAACGTCTGCGCAAACTCCCATGACGGGGTGATCATAATGGTGCGCCGGTAGTGGTGCGCGGACGCCTGACGCCAAGATAACTTCTTATCGAACCAGCCTGCTTTCGGTGCGCGCGCAAAATAGTGCGGATACAGCACAAAACCACTTTGTGGTAGCACTGGCAGATCAAATTGATAGTCGGTAATGCCGCCGTCGCGATAGGTACCGCGCTTGGCACCGGGTATGTGCTTCACTCCGGCAATGACCAATGGGATCGCGCCGGTGGCCATGAGCGCCGGCTGCAGGTTGTGTTCATTTAAGGTGACGCGCTGGGCGGGTAAATGGGGAAAGTAGCTGATGGGCGGTTGCTGCGGGTGGTGGAACAAGGTGCGTTGCAACCATGGGCGCATGGCACTGCGTGCCACCACATTGGCACTCATAGCGCCCAATAAACCCAGCGATTGCAGTGCTTTAGTGTCAAAACGGGCCAGGCCTCGACAGCGTGTCGCCAGAGTGTGATAGCGCATCACTGGGTGCTGAATGATTTCGCTGGCGCCGTCATCGCCGAGCATGTCGTCCAGAATGACCTGACATCCAGCGGCTACTTCGGCAGCGCTCGGTTTGTCCGAATAGCGTTGGCTCATGTAGGCCTGCTGAAAGCGCTGGTGAGCGGCCAATGCGTCAGTGCGAGCGAAGCAGGCCAAACGCCAGGCTCCGGCCGATGTGCCCAACAAATGCAGCGGTTTACTGCGCTGGGCAAACCATTCGCTTAACCAATAGCGATCCATCGCGGCTAATGACAACCACTTCGGCCCGCCGGATGCCCCCAACAACATGTCGATATCATCAGGTTGCAAACCGTGCTGGCGGATGTGTGTCAGTGCTTCGCTACCGGCATAGACTTTCAGTGTGTATTTCATTGGCTTTCTCATGACGCGGTTGCTGCCATTGTCGGCGCAGTGGATGACAGAAGTAAGGGCCAATATTGCCTGGCTAGCGCCGATTGTCGGTGACGCAGCGAACGGGAGACCAGGTTTCGAAACTGTCCTCATCCAACGGGTCGGCGGCTTGGTGAATAAAACAATGGTCGCCAGCGCGAATATAGCGTCGGCCTTCGCCGCTGAGTGCATGCGTGCTGATGTCAGTACGTACCGCCGCTCTCTGCTGTTCTTGGACTTGCCTGGTTTCTAGCACCGAGCGCCGCAGGCGCGGGTCGAAAATTTCGCCGTCAGTGGTGCCTGTGGTCGATGGATGCTCGATTGGTGTGGGGACGGACAAGTCGCTGGGCAGTTGCCAGTTGATGACTGTTTTTGGCGCTGACGTTTTCGCGGGCGGCGTGTTGGCAAGTGATGGTGTCTTAGGTGACGTTTGCGGCTGGGTGTGAGGTGCTGCTGCACCCGCTTCTGGCTTATCAGGTGCTGGCGTTGATGGCGTAGGCGTTAATATCTGCTCGGCGACAGTGCCAGCCCCAGAGGGACTTTTCGACGGCGCCAACGTCACATTCAGGGCCACCGTCTGGGTTACAAGTAGAGGGTGGAATGATGCTGTCGAATTTGGCCAACACCATAAGGCCAAGCCATGCAGCACGACTGACAGTAGTAATGTTAAATGCAGCGTCCGCACTGCTATTCCCTAGGCGTGATGCGTTTCCAGCGGGGTTAGAGCGCGGACGGTGGCTAAGGTTCAGCGGCGCTG
This sequence comes from Bacterioplanes sanyensis, assembly GCF_002237535.1. Lineage (GTDB taxonomy): Bacteria > Pseudomonadota > Gammaproteobacteria > Pseudomonadales > Oceanobacteraceae > Bacterioplanes > Bacterioplanes sanyensis_A. The sequence goes on along the minus strand of NZ_CP022530.1, from coordinate 678,472 downwards.
GTAGACAACAAAGCTGTAATCGTATGGATTTGGACCTTCGGCGCTGAAGTCTTCCCGCGCCACGGGCTGCCATTGCTGGGTATCAAAAGCGGGGAAAAACGCGTCGCCATCCACCTTGGCGTGCACTTCGGTGATGTACATACGCTCGACTAACGGCAACGCCAAAGCGTAAATCTCTGCCCCACCAATGATCATGGCCTCGTCTTGGCCGTTGATCAGCAGTATTTGCTCCGCCAGTTGCTGCGCCGCCTCCAGACTGTCGACCACGCGCACGCTCTCGTCGGCCTGCGGCGGCTGATAATCGGTTTGCCGGGTAATAACGATGTTGGTGCGCCCTGGTAGTGGTTTACCAATGCTGTCGTAGGTTTTGCGGCCCATAATAATCGGCTTGCCGAGTGTCACTTGCTTAAAGTATTTGAGGTCATTGGGCAGGTACCAGGGCAGTTTATTATCACGGCCAATGGTGTGGTTTTGCGCTTTCGCAACGATCAAAGCAAGTGACACAGCAGCTCCATTACACTGAGGTTGGTAATTCAAGCGGCATCATACGTCAGCGGCAGCGGGCCACCAAATCGGGTATGTCTGCGGCGTTGCTGGGGCGGGCAAAGTAATACCCTTGGTACTGATCGCAGCCGAGTAAACTGAGGATTTCCAGCACCTCGACATCCTCCACGCCTTCGGCTATGACCTTCAGCCCGAGGTTGTGGGCGAGATTAATGATGGAGTGAGCGATGGCGGCATCATCGGCGTTGTCGACGATGTCTTTGACAAACATGCGATCGATTTTAAGTACATCGATGGGCAGATTTTTCAAATACGCCAACGACGAATAGCCGGTGCCAAAATCGTCAATCGCGACGCCGATGCCCAATTCACGCAACCGCGACAGCAACTCGGCATTTTGCTCGACGCTGGTCATAAGCATGCTCTCGGTAATTTCCAGCATCAGGTTATGGGCAGGCAGGCCGGTCTCGGTCAAGGTGCGACGAACGATTTGCTCCAAGTTATCCTGGCGGAACTGCCTGGGTGACAGATTGACGGAGACCTTGCTGTTGTCCGGTACTTGGCCTTGTTGCAGCCATTGTTGATATTGTCGGCAGGCGCTGCGAATGGCCCATTCACCAAAGGCCTCGATCAAGCCTGTGTCTTCAAGCACCGGAATAAACACCGCCGGTGGAATTGAACCCAGGCTGCTGTGTTGCCAGCGCATCAGCGCTTCGACGCCAGCAAAGCGGCGGCTATCGACTTGCACCTGGGGCTGATAGGCCAAGTACAGCTCATCGCGCTCCAGCGCATGGTGCAATGAGCTCTCCAGCCCTGCGCGTACGCTGCTGATGGGCGAGGGCTGATCTTCGTACAGCTGGCTGCGCTGGCGCCCTTGCTGTTTTGCTTGATGCAACGCCAACTCCGCGCGTCGCACCAGCTGGCCGGCATCGAAACCGACGCGGGTGGCCAGTTCCATACCGATACTGGCGCTAACAAACACTTCTTCTTCGCCCAGCTCGATCGCTTGATTGATGCGCAAGCGCAGCTTGTCGGCCACCAGCTCAGCGATGTGGGTGTCATTGATGTTGTCGAGCAATACCGCAAAGCTGTTGCCGGCCAGCCGAGCCAAAGTGTCGGCGCGGCGCACGCATTGTTGCAGACGCGCTGCGATGACTTTTAATACCTCATCGCCGCCATCGTGACCGAATACGTCATTGACGATACGAAAGCGATCAAGATCGATAAACAGCAGTGCCAAACCGCGTTGACGGCGCTGGCTTTGCGCCAAGCTGTAATCCAGCCGGTCCTGAAACAGGGTGCGATTGGCTAATCCTGTTAGGCAGTCGTAATGAGAGCTGCGCTGCAGTTGCAGCTCATGGTGTTTGCGAGCGCTGGCCAGTGCCAATGAGTCGTCCAGTTGCCAGCCCGACTCAGGCGAGACCACCACTTCCTGTACGCCTAGGTCGATCAGCTCAACGGCAATATCCGCGCCGCACGGTTGCTGCAACAGCACAATCACCGGGGCATCGGGCAGGGTCAGTTGCAGCCGTTCCAGCAAGTCGCGCAGCCTGCCATCGTAATGGCTGGCGGCAATCGCCAGCGCGCTGTCGGGGGACTGCAACCATTGGCTGCTCATGTCGGCAAAGCCGTCGCAGCGGCTTATCAGCGCTTCACCTCGGGCTTGTGCTTGCCAGAAGTCAAAGGCGGAATCGTCCAAGCTTAAGCAAAATAATTGCGACCGCTGGTGCGGGATCGGGCTGACTTGTGTCATCAGGAAAACAACCGCAGCTATACAACGTAACCAGTATAGCCAGCGGTGATTAACTCAGACTTTCTCGTCAGCCCTATCGGGAGGATAGGCAGGTCAGACCGCGACCGGTGCCTTAATGTGCGGGTGGCTTTGGTATCCTTCGATAACAAAGTCGTCAAACTGATAGTCGAACAAGGATTCCGGCTTGCGCTGAATAACCAGCTGCGGCAAAGGCAGCGGCTCACGCGTCAGTTGCAGGTCGGCTTGCTCTAGGTGGTTGGCATACAAATGCACATCACCACCGGTCCAGACAAAATCACCCACCTCCAGCTCGCATTGCTGTGCCATCATATGCAGCAGCAAGGCGTAACTGGCAATGTTAAACGGCACACCCAAAAATACGTCGGCGCTGCGCTGATACAACTGACACGACAGCTTGCCATCGGCGACGTAGAACTGGAAAAAAGCATGGCAAGGCGGCAAGGCCATATTGTCGATTTCACCGACATTCCAAGCACTGACGATCAAACGACGTGAATCCGGGTTGTTGCGAACCTGCTCGATCAACTGGCTGATTTGATCAATCTGGCGGCCATCCGCCGCTGGCCAGCTGCGCCATTGCGAGCCATAGACTGGCCCCAGATTGCCATCAGCATCGGCCCACTCATCCCAAATAGAAACGCCGTTTTCTTTTAAGTAGGCGATGTTGGTGTCGCCACTTAAGAACCACAGCAGTTCATGAATGATGGAGCGCAGGTGCAACTTTTTGGTGGTCACCAGCGGAAAGCCCTGGCTCAGGTCAAAGCGCATCTGGTAGCCAAAGCAGCTGTAGGTACCGGTGCCGGTACGATCTTGTTTGAACACACCCTGTTCGCGCACGTGGCGCATCATATCGAGATACTGTTGCATGGTTGTTTAAACACTCTGGGGGCGACGACGATAAGCCCAGGCCATCAGCAATAAGCCTGCAACGATCATCGGCAGGCTCAGCAACTGGCCACGGCTCATCCAGCCAAACAGGTCAAAGCCGATGTGCGCATCGGGCTCGCGGAAGAATTCGGCAATGGTACGGAAAATCCCGTAGCCAAGCAAAAACGCAGCACCCACCGCCATGCGTGGGCGCGGCTTGCTGGAGTACCACCACAATACGATGAACAGCATTAAGCCTTCCAAGCCGGCTTGATACAGCTGCGACGGATGACGTGCCAGCTCATCGGCACGTGGGAAAACCATGGCCCAAGGCACAGCTTGAGGATCCGCTGCTCGGCCCCACAGCTCGCCGCCAATGAAATTACCGATGCGTCCGAACATCAGACCAATGGGCACCAAAGGCGCGACGAAATCGCCGACATCAAAAAAGTTCTTTTGATATTTGCGCGCAAATATCGCCACCGCGATCAGCACACCCAGCAGTCCACCATGGAAGGACATGCCGCCTTCCCACACGCGCAACAACCAAATTGGGTCGTCGAGAAACTGTGAGAAGTTATAAAACATGACGTAACCAAAGCGGCCACCAAGAATGACCCCCATGGCGCCATAAAAGATCAGGTCGCTGACTTGCTCAGCCGTCCAGTTTGAGCCGGGCTGGCGCGCGCGATAGTTGGCCAGCCACCAGGCGGTGCCAAACGCCAGCAAATACATCAGCCCATACCAGTGGATCTGCAGCGGACCGATGGCGATGGCAACGGGGTCGATATCCGGGTACTTCAGCATATTGGGTCCTTATCAAATGATTGGGTGGCAGTGTCGGCCATCCGTGTGACAGTTTAAGAGCGCATACGTCTGGCTCGGTTCAACCGAGCAAGAAGCGCAGCCCGACTACCAACAGCAGCAAGGCAAAACCTTTTTTCAGTTTGTTCTGATCCAGCCGGTGGGCTAGTCGCGCGCCGACTTTGGCCATCGGAACACTGGTCAATACGATGCCAACGATGGCTGGCCAGTACAGAAAGCCACTGCTCCAGCTGGGCAATAACGGGTTGTTCCAACCTGCCCAAACGTTGCTGATGGCACCTGTGATGGCAATCGGTAAACCGCAGGCCGCAGAGGTAGCGACTGCTTGGCGCATGGGAATGCGCATCCAGCTTAAATAGGGCACGGTGAAGGTGCCGCCGCCAATGCCAAACCAGGAAGAGCCAAAACCGATGACGCCGCCGGCGCCCACCATCGCCGGTACTGACGGGATGGTACCGTCACTGCCGGGGTTGAGGTCGAAGAACATTTTGCCCGCCAGCAACAACGCAAACACACCGATGATGTTTTGCAGCACTGGGCCTGGCACCTGGGTGATGAGCGCGACACCAATGGCGGTGCCGATGACGATACCCACACTCAAGCGCGTCACCAGTGGCCATTGCACGGCGCCATTGCGATGATGTTCCAACACTGAGCTGATCGAGGTAAATACGATGGTGGCCAAGGAGGTAGCCACGGCCATATGTGTGAGCACATCGGCACTGAGGTGTTGTGCCTCAAACGTCAGCACCAACACAGGTACGATGACCATGCCACCGCCAACGCCAAACAGGCCAGCAAGCAGGCCCGCCAGAGCACCCACTGCCAAAAACAGTAAAAAAACGGTCATAGGTCACTGCGCCGGAAATTTAGGAGGCGCCATTATGCCCACCGATGGTGGCGGCGCCAATGGATCAGAATGCGGTGGGGGTGAGAAGGCGCACGCGCACGGTGTCGGCTTCAATCAGCTCGAACACTTGTGGCCGAATGTGCTCGATCCACCAATCGTTATAGACCTGCTCAAATAACTGCTGGCGATGGGCCTCATCGCGGTAGCGGCGTTGCCACACAAACCAGTCCTGACCTTGCTCATCGCACCAGTGGCTGGTGAAGACTACCTCCATGACTTGCGCCCGCTGATAGGGAAGGATGGTGTCACGCATCAGCTGTAAAAACGCGTCCAGTTGGCCGGGTTTGATTTGATACTCACGCAACTCAAGTAGGTCGGTCATGCCAAGGCTCAGTGAGTGTAATAAGGGAGGAGTTAGTTGCGGGTACGAACGATCTTGGTGACACCGTGCACATGGCGCAAGCGGCGAATGGCTCTGGCGAGATGATTGCGGCCCTGAATGCTGATGGTCATATGAGCGACGCTAAGGCGTGCATCTCGTTCTTGGACAGAGAAGCTGTCGAGGCTGGCATCGGCCTGGTTAACCGCGCTGGCCAGTTCCACCACGGCGCCACGGCGGTGCTCCATATAGACCTTGAGGTTGACCGAAAACTCGGTATTGATGTCTTTGTCCCAGCTGAGAATGACGCACTTTTCTGGGTTGTCGCGATACTCTTCGACGTTTTTGCAGTGCTCGGTATGGATCACCAAACCACGACCTGAGCTGGCGTGACCAACAATGGGGTCTCCAGGAATCGGGCTGCAGCATTTGGCAAAGCTCACCACCAGTCCTTCGGTGCCCTTGATGGCTAATGGAGACTGCTCGAACGCGCCCAAATCAACGTCGGAATCGCGGTTGGCGACCAGCAATCGACGCGCCATCAGAGGCGCCATGCGGTTGCCGGAGCCAATGTCTTCCAGCAGATCGTCGAGGCTTTCCATGCCAGTTTCTTCCAGCACCAGATGGATGTGATGGGCATCGATATCATCGAGAGATTTACCCAGGCTGCTGAGCGCTTTGTTAAGCAGCCGCTCGCCCAACGATACCGATTCGCTGCGGCGCTGGTTTTTCAGGTAGCTGCGAATGTTCGAGCGGGCTTTGCCGGTGACGACAAAATTGAGCCACGCCGGATTCGGCTGCGAGTTGGGCGCCGTCACAATTTGCACCGTTTGGCCGTTTTGCAGCTTGGCGCTTAATGGCGCCAGCTGGCGATTGATACGACACGCAATGCAGCGATTGCCGACGTCGGTGTGCACGGCATAAGCAAAATCGATGGGGGTAGAGCCTGCTGGCAGCGCCAGAATCTTGCCTTTAGGCGTGAATACGTAGATTTCGTCGGGGAACAGATCGACCTTAACGTGCTCGACGAACTCCATCGGGCTGCCGGCGCTTTTTTGCAGTTCCAGCAGGTTTTGCACCCATTGTCGGGCGCGTTGGCTGCCATTAGCCGGATCAACGTCAGATTTGTACAGCCAATGCGCGGCGATACCATGGTTGGCCATGGCTTCCATTTCTTCGGTACGAATCTGTATCTCAACGGGCAGACCGGCGATGCCAATCAAGGTGGTGTGCAATGACTGATAGCCGTTGGCTTTAGGGATGGCGATGTAATCTTTGAAGCGCCCAGGAATGGGTTTGTACAGAGAATGCATGGCGCCCAATAGGCGGTAACAATCGTCAGCGCTCTCGGTGATCAGGCGAAAGCCATACACATCCATAATATCGGCCAGCGGTTTGCGCTGGTCACGCATCTTGCAATAAATGCTGTAGAGGTGTTTCTCGCGGCCCACGATGCGCGCCTGAACGCCTACTTCATTGAGGCGGTTGCGAATCGCGGTGGAGATGGTGTCGACCATTTCCTTGCGATGGCCTCGCGCTGCCTTCACCGCTTTGCGAATCATGTTGGAGCGCATCGGGTAGATGGCTTCAAAACACAACTCTTCCATTTCGATGCGGACATCGTTCAAACCCAAACGATTGGCAATCGGTGCGTAAATATCGAGGGTTTCACGTGCGATACGACGGCGTTTTTCCGGCCGCAATGAACCTAAGGTACGTAGGTTGTGCAGGCGATCAGCCAGCTTAACCAGAATGACGCGGATGTCTTTGGCCATCGCCATGGCCATCTTCTGGAAGTTTTCGGCTTGTTGCTGCTCTTTGCTCTCGAAATGGATGTGCGTGAGCTTGGAAACGCCATCAACCAGCTCGGTGACCACATCACCAAATTGAGTCGACAGGGCGCCTTTGGGGATACCGGTATCCTCAATGACATCATGCAGCATGGCGGCCATCAGACTTTGATGGTCAAGATGCATGTTGGCGAGGATATTGGCGACCGCCAATGGATGGATAATATAAGGTTCGCCGCTGCGGCGGCGCTGCCCCTCGTGAGCTTGTTCGGCGTAATAATACGCACGACTGACCTGTTTAATCTGAACGGGCGTCAGATATTGGGTCAGTCGCTCAGCCAGGGCATCAATGGTGGGCACAAAGAATCGCCTTACAGGCTGTTGTTGCGCTCAGCTTCTTCGTGAGCGGCCATGCTGGCCGGAGTCACCAGATCTTCAGCGATTTCACGCAGGGCCAGTACGGTAGGCTTGTCATTTTCAACCGGCACCAGTGGTTCAGCGCCCTGTACGGCAATTTGACGAGCACGCTTGGTCGCCAGCATGATCAGTTCAAAGCGGTTGTCTACGTTGTTCAAGCAGTCTTCAACGGTAACGCGGGCCATAGTTATCCTGTTTTCAGTCGAATTCGAATTGACCTGATAGTTTATCTGAAATTGGTCTGAAAGAAAGCATTTTGATTACATAATGCTCAACTTTCATACGCTTCTGGTTCAGTCGTTCAACAGCGCTTGCAAGGTGCTGGCGTGGCGTTCTTGCTGTGCTTCCAGACGGTGACGACGAGCAATCACGATGGCGCGAAGCTCTTCCACCGCGTTGTTGAAATCGTCGTTGACGATCAGATAGTCGTATTCAGCGTAGTGGCTCATTTCGCTGCGTGCATCGCGCATGCGACGTTCGATGGTGGCGTCATCGTCCTGGCCACGCTGGCCGAGGCGCTCGCGTAAGGCCTCGATCGATGGCGGAGCGATAAACACGCTGACAGTGTCTGGCATCAAGCGACGGACTTGCTGTGCCCCTTGCCAATCAATTTCGAGAATCACATCACGACCGGCGGCCAGCTCACTTTCTACCCAGCGCTGCGAAGTGCCATAGTAATTATCAAACACTTGCGCATGCTCAAGAAACGCGCCTTCGCCGATCAAGCGCTCAAATTCGGCCTTGTCGACAAAGTGATAGTCCTGGCCATCGACTTCGCCTGGGCGCGCGGCGCGCGTGGTGTGCGACACAGAGACGCCAATGTAGCCGGTGCTGTCCAGCAAGGCTTTCACTAAACTGGTCTTGCCGGCTCCTGAGGGAGCAGAAAAGACATACAAGGTACCAATCATGATGACTCCAGTAACGCGTCGCGATAAAAGCGCGCCAGTATATAAAAGCCAGCGACAAAGCTCACCAGCATTACCATGAAAGTATGGCCTGTACTGCTGATATTGTTGCTGTGGCTGGTCTGGCCGGCCAGTGAGCGTGAGCATCCACCGGGGCAAACAGCGCCGCAGCCGCCAGAGCAGCGAACAGTGCGCTCTGGCGCACTGCTGACGCTGGATGAATACACCTTAACGCCGCTGGCGGAGTTTGACATCACAGCGCGTGTGTTGGCGCGCGAAGACTACCACTTCGGACGCGAGGCCGACTTGTCCCCAACGGATCTGGCGCTGGGCTGGGGCATTATGTCGGACAGCCAGATTCTGGACTCACTGGATATCAGTCAAAGCGGTCGCTGGTATCGTTGGCGCGCGGAGCAACTGCCAGCCCCGCGGCGCGATATTGAGCGCTCTAGCGCCAATATGCACATCGTGCCGGCCAGTGACTGGGTCGCCGACCAGCTAAAACGCGTGCGGCGTGGTGATCTGGTGCACATTGAAGGCTATTTGATTCGTGCCGACAGCAGCGATGGCTGGCACTGGGTTAGCTCCACCAGTCGCGACGATACCGGCGACGGCGCTTGCGAAATCATTTACGCCGAGTCGTTACGTATTCTGCCTGCTGGCTAAGTGATGTGCTGTCTGTCAAGGAGCGTAAGCGCGTTGCGAGTCGGTTGGCGATGTCGATACACTCGCGGCGCGACATAATAACAGAGGAAGTATCCGTGAAAGCACTCAAGCAAGTGACCTTAGCCGCCGTATTGGGCGCACTGAGCATGACGGCCCTGGCTGAGATCAAGCCATTTGAGGCGGTGGAATACCGCAAAGGCATTTTTAAAGCAGTGAAATGGCAGTTTGGCCCGATGGGCGACATGGTTAAAGGCAAAATCGACTACGACGCGGAAGAATTTAGCCGCCGCGCCACCAACCTGGCGGCGCTGAGCCATATGCCGTTGGAGGGTTTTCGCGCCGGCACTTACGCCAGCAGCACGTCCGCTTTACCGAGCATCGAAGACGACTGGCAAACCTTTGCTGACACCATGACACAGTTCCAAAACAACACGGCCGCGCTGCAGCAGGCGGCTGCCAGCGGTGATATGAAGACCATCAAACCGGCTTTCATCACCGTGGCGCGCACTTGTAAGTCTTGCCACGACAAGTTCAAAGACTGATTAACGCCCACACGCTGGTGGCGGCAATGGCTGCCACCAGAATTCCGCGCAGCCAAGGCGTGGCGACGCTGTTGTCATTGCTTTGGCTGGGTTTGCGGCCATGCAGCATGGCTTGCAGTAGCGGCTCTTTTTTACCCCATTGATGCGTGGCGACCCCGATGAGATGCAAGGCGATGGCGGCCAGCAGTAAGTCGAACAGGGTACGGTGCCAGCGGGTGATCTCGACACTCAGGTCGTAGCTGACCAAGGCGACCAGCGGCCCTTCGGTAAAAATCTCATCATTGGCGAATAACCCGGTACCGGCTTGAGCGGAACACAACAGCAGCAATGCCACCACCATCCAACCACCCAGTGGGTTATGTCCTTGATACGTCGACGCGTCTTTGCGCCACAGGCCGTTGGCATAGCGCCACACCGTCAGAGGGCTGCGCACAAACTGGCGAAAACGCGCAAAAGGAGTGCCGGTAAAACCCCACAGTAAGCGGAACATCACCAGGGCGAGCACCGCATAGCCGCTGCGCATGTGCCATTCCATCCACTCGCCGCCTTGCTCGCCAGACCACCAGCCAAAACTGATGCAGGCGACCAGCAGCCAATGAAACAGACGGATAAACGCGTCCCACGTCAGGGTTGAGTGTGTACTGCTCATACTAGGTGTCATCATTCGATGTTTTGTACTTGTTCGCGCATTTGCTCGATCAGTACTTTTAAATCGACCGCCGCTTGGGTGATGGCAGCCGTAAGAGATTTCGACGACAGCGTATTCGCCTCACGGTTGAGCTCTTGCATCATAAAGTCGAGACGACGGCCAATGGGCTCATTGCTGCTGAGAATGCGCGTCACTTCTGCCAGGTGCGTATCGAGTCGGTCGAGTTCCTCGGCGACATCGGCCTTTTGTGCCAGCAGCACCATCTCTTGTTCCAGCCGCTCGGGTGCGAGCTGCTGTTGCAGTTCTTCTAGGCGTGTTTGCAGTTGCGCACGCTGTGCTTGCAGCGCAGCGGGCATTTGCTCACGCACTTGCGCTACCAGCGGCTGCATGGCTCGCAAGCGCTGCTGAATCATATCGGCCAATGCCTGCCCTTCGCGTTCGCGCGCCGCCAGCAATTGTTGCAGCGCTGACTCAAACGCATCCAGGGCGCTGGCCTGCAGCGCTTTGCTGTCCGACGTGTTGCTGTCTAGTACGCCTGGCCATTGCATTAGCTGCAGTACGTTCATGGCATTGCCTGGGCCGATAATGGCGTGAATCTGATCGGCGGCTTGGTTGAGTTGCTCTACCAGCGCGGTGTTGACGCTCAGCTCTGACTGACCCGCCAGCGGTTGGAACTTCAGCGCACACTCGATTTTGCCACGGCTGAGGTAGTGCTTTAACCGCTCCCGCAGCTTGGGCTCTAATTCACGAAAGGCATCGGGTAAGCGAAAGTGGGGTTCCAGGTAACGGCTATTGACGCTGCGTATTTCCCAGGTGAAACGGCCATCCGTTTGCTCGCTGCTAGCGCGTGCAAAGGCTGTCATGCTGAATACCTTAGCTGTGCCCACGGGTGTGCCTCCGATAGTGAAAACGTCATTGTACGTGCTTCAATCCAAGCGCCCAAGAGGGCGTCTGTGCCGTATAATGACGCCGTTTCATCCTCCATATTTTAAGGAACTGCTATGCGACCCAGCGGCCGTCAGCCCGACCAACTGCGCGATGTGCGTATTACTCGCAACTTTACCAAGCATGCCGAAGGCTCTGTGTTGGTGGAGTTTGGTGATACCAAAGTCATTTGTACCGCCAGCGTGGAAAACCGTGTACCGCCCTTTATGCGGGGCGAGGGCCGTGGCTGGGTAACGGCTGAATACGGCATGTTGCCGCGCTCGACTGGCTCACGCATGATTCGTGAAGCGGCCAAAGGCAAGCAGCAAGGGCGCACGGTAGAAATATCACGCTTGATTGGCCGCAGCCTGCGTGCCGCGCTGGACTTGAATAAACTCGGTGAAAATACCATCACGCTGGACTGCGACGTGATTCAGGCCGACGGTGGCACGCGCACCGCCGCCATCACTGGCGCTTATGTGGCGCTGGCCGATGCCATCAACGGCTTGCTTGCGGCGGGTACCATCAAAACCAACCCAATCAAAAGCCCAATCGCAGCGATTTCGGTGGGAATTTACCAAGGCACTCCGGTGCTCGATTTGGACTACGCCGAGGATTCCCAAGCCGATACGGACTTGAATGTGGTGATGACCGCCGCCGGTGGCTTTGTTGAAGTGCAGGGCACCGCTGAGCAAGAAGCGTTCAGCGCCGACGAGTTAAACGCCATGCTAGCGCTGGCGCAAAAGGCGATTGGTGAGCTGGCTGCAGCGCAGCAAACGGCTTTAGACAGTTAACAATAAGCGCCCTTCGAGGCGCTTATTCGTCATCGAACTCGTATTCGACCATCACCGCGGCATGGTCACCGAACTGTAAGTTGGTGTCGATCTTGGCATCCACCACGTACTGCCGCACATTGGGTGTGCAAATCTGATAGTCCTTGCGCCAGCCGTTCAAGTTGCGACGCGCGCTGTCGGCGTCCGGCCACCAGGTAAATTGGTTTTCGCCAAAATTGGCCTCGCGGAAGGCATCGACAAAACCCACAGGGCCAAACATCTGATCAAACCAGGCGCGCTCTTCCGGTAAAAACCCCGGTGATTGCTGGGCGTCTTGCCAGTTGGCGATATCGACGGTTTTATGCGCCGCTTCAAAGTTGCCGCAAAAAATAAATTCACGGCGTTTGCGTCGCGTCTTTTGCAGATGCTCCAAGAAGGCTTGCTGAAACGCCAGCTTGTCTTCCAGGCTGTTGTGCTCGTCAACGCTTGGGAACAGGATAGAACCGACACTGACGTGGTCGAAGTCGGCTTGAATATAGCGCCCCTGCAGGTCGCAGTGCGAGAAGGCCAAGCCGGTCATGATGGCTTTCGGCATGTCGCGCGTCAGAATGGCAACGCCGGAGTAGTGGTCGGCTTCGGCATCAAAGAAATAAGCATTGTAACCATCCGGGTAGAGCACATCGTCTGACAGCTGATACTCCTTGGCTTTCAAATTCTGCAGCGCGATGACGTCGGCATCGGCACCCTGCAGCCAGGTATACAACCCCTTATCGACCGCTTGTTGCAGGCCATCGACGTGTAAACTGACAATCCTCATACATGGTTCCCGGATAGTGAAGTGTGTATGATACCGCATCCTGAGCATCGGTAAATCCGCGCATTCTGTGAATCCGTCGATGCCCGTTTGCGGCTGCAGTCTATACCATGTCGCCACGTCGAGACGGACACGCGCTGGCCGCTGAGCTATTTGCCTGCTGCAGTGCCATCGCCCAGCATCGCTTTGCAGATGTGCCGGTGACCGACCATCGCACCGCAGCCAAGGTTCTTATCATGCAGAGTTACCAACAGGAATTTATCGAATTTGCGATTCAGCAAGGCGTGTTACGTTTTGGTGAATACACGCTCAAGTCGGGCCGTGTGAGCCCGTATTTCTTCAATGCCGGACTGTTTAACAGTGGCGTTGCACTGGCCAAGCTGGGGCGTTTTTATGCCGCAGCGTTAGAAGACGCGGGTATCGATTACGACGTATTGTTCGGCCCTGCCTACAAAGGCATTCCCCTCGCTACTACTGTGGCTGTCGCGCTGTACGACCAGTACGGCAAAGATGTTCCTTATGTATTTAACCGCAAAGAAGCCAAAGCCCACGGCGAAGGCGGCACCTTGGTCGGCGCAGACCTAACTGGCCGAGTACTGATTGTTGATGACGTCATCACCGCCGGCACCGCCATTCGTGAAGTCATGGCTATGATTGAAGCAGCGCCGCAAGCGAAGCCAGCAGCGGCGTTAATTGCGTTGGACCGCCAAGAAAAAGGTCAGGGCGAGTTGTCAGCCATTCAGGAAGTGGAGCGCGACTTTGGCATGCAGGTGATCAGCATTGTCGGTCTGAACCAAGTGTTAGAGTATGTTGCGCAGCAGCCAGAGCTGCAGCAATATGAAGACGCCATTCGTCGCTATCGGGACCAATACGGAGTGTAGATTCATCATGAGATTGCTTGTCTGTGTACTGGCATCTGTGTCGCTGGTGATGGCCTCATCGGCGTGGGCATCGAAGCTGTATCGCTTCAAGGTCGAGGGTCGCACTGTGATCAAAGACCACGTGCCATCAGAGTACAAGCATCTCGGTTATGAAGTTCTGAACTCCCGTGGCATGGTGATTGACCGCGTGGATCGGGCGCTGACGCCGGCGGAGATTAAAGCGCGCGAAGAAGCCGAGCGGCGCAAAGAAGCCCGTATTCAGGCAATCGCCGATCGCCGTGCCAAGGACATGGAGCTGCTGCGCCTGTATGCCAAGCCGGAAGACGTCGAGCGGGCGCGCCAGCGCCGCGCCGATGAATTGGATGCATACGTGCAATTGCAGCGCCGCCGTATTGCTGGTTTTGAAGAAAAGCTAGAGCAAGCTCAGAGCCGGGCGGCCAATGTTGAGCGCGTTGGGCGGGAAGTGCCTGCCGATATGCGCCTAGAAATTGTGCAACTGCAAAATCGCATCAGTGAAACGCAACAGACCATCACCACGCGCCGCAAGGAAATGATCGACAGCACCAAGGATTACGCCGAGCAATATGAGCGCATGCGCATTCTACAGGTGTATAAACCGGGCACCTTGAACGACGAAGTGGATTACGACCGCGTGGATCAGGCGCTGGGCGATTTGTAAGCGTCTCGCCAGAGTTAACTCTGGCGATGTCGCAGTAAATTGGGTTGCAGCAAGCGCCACTGCTCGTCCCAATAGCTGGTGGGCAATATCTCAAACTCGGTGCGCACGTACTGGCGAATGCGCCCCTCCAGCACCGCCGTCAACAAATTAGCTGCCGCGCTGACGGTCTCCGTTGCCACTCTTCCCTCACGCATTTCAGCTTCGCGTAAAATCTGTCGCAACTGTGTTTCGATGCGCTCGAAAAACTGTTGTATGCGCGTGCGCAGGCGATCGGTTTCACCAGCCAGAGCGTCGCCGGACAGCAAGCGGCACATGCCGGGGTTCTTTTCGGCAAAGGTCAGGATCAGGGTTAGAGTATTTTCACAGCGTTCATCGGCGCTGTCGAAATCTTGCAGGATACGGTTGATGCGCGAGAACACGGTGTCCTCAATGAACGCAATCAAGCCTTCAAACATTTTGGCTTTGCTGGGAAAGTGGCGGTACAGCGCGGCCTCGGATACGCCAACGGTTTTCGCCAGGCTGGCGGTGGTGATGCGTGCCCCTGGGTTGGTTTCCAGCATGTGCACCAGTGCCTGCAGTATCTGATCCCGCCGTGACAGTTTTTCGCTTTGGCTCATGGACTGTTCCCTATCGACCGTCGCTGATCAAGGTGCCGACACCTTCGTCAGTGAAGAGCTCCAACATGGTGGAGTGGGCCAAACGGCCATCAATGATGTGCGAGCTCACCACGCCAGCATGAACGGCGTCCAGAGCACAGCGAATCTTTGGCAGCATGCCGCCATGAATGGTGCCGTCGGCGATCAGGGCATCGACTTCTGCGGTGGATAAACCGGTCAGTAGTTTGCCTTCTTTGTCCAGTAAGCCTTCGATGTTGGTGAGCAAAATCAGCTTTTCTGCACGCAGCACCTCGGCCACCTTACCGGCAACCAGATCGGCGTTGATGTTGTAGGAGTTGCCCGCTTCATCCACCCCAATCGGTGCGATCACGGGAATAAAATCGCTGCGCGTCAGCATATCCAGCACTTGGGTGTTGATACGCGCTACCTCGCCGACATGGCCGATGTCGATGATCTCGGGCTGCTGCATATCGGGGGTGTTTTTCTTCACTTTCAGTTTGCGCGCGTGTAGCAACTGGCCGTCTTTACCGGTCAGGCCAATGGCTTTGCCGCCGTTTTGGTTGATCAGGTTGACGATGTCTTTATTTACTAAGCCACCGAGCACCATTTCCACCACATCCATGGTTTCGCTGGTGGTGACGCGCATGCCGTTAACGAATTTGCTTTCGATGTTCAGCTTGGCCAGCAACTCGCCGATTTGTGGGCCACCGCCGTGAACAACGATGGGATTGATGCCCACCAGCTTGAGCATGACCATGTCGCGAGCAAAGGAGTTCTTCAACTCTTCGTCGATCATGGCGTTGCCACCATATTTCACCACGATGGTTTTGCCGACAAAGCGTTGCAGGTAGGGCAGGGCCTGGCTGAGCACCATGGCCGTGGTCATCGCGCGTTTACGCGTCAGTGGCATGCAGTCACTCCTTCGTTGGCTGCGGCATGAATGGCAGCGTCAGGAAAATGGTCGGCCATCGCCAACCACAAAGTGGCGGCGATTATAGCCTGAAGTGCAGCTGTCTAAAATGGCAGTGCTAGGTCGGGAGCGTGGCGGTTCAGTGCCTGCCGCAGGCGTTGCTGAATGCGGCCGATGGCTTGCTGATCATTACCTGCAAAGCGCAACGTCAGTGCCGGAGTGGTGTTGGACGCGCGAATCAGGCCCCAGCCGTCGGGGAATTCGAGCCGCAGACCATCAATGGTGTGTACACGAGCGCCGCGTGTCAGATCCTCATCTTTCTGCAGCTGCTCCAACAGGGAGAACTTAGCGTCATCGGAGGTGTTGATGTGCAGTTCGGGCGTGCTGGTATCTTCTGGTACGCGAGAGAAAATCATCGCCACAGGAACATTCTGTTGCGCCAATACCTCAAGGATACGCGCCGCAGCGTACAGGCCATCATCAAAGCCATACCAACGCTCTTTGATGTAAATGTGGCCGCTGAACTCTGCGCCGACCACGGCATTGCGTTCGTGCATGCGCTGCTTCATCAACGAATGGCCGGTTTTCCACATATCAGGTCGCCCGCCAGAGCCAATGATGACGCCCGGCAAATGACGTGACGATTTCACATCGAACACCACATCGCGGCCTGGGTTGCGCGGCAAAATATCGCGCAGTAACAGCATCAGCAGACGATCAGGCCAGATGATTTTGCCATGGTTATCGACCAGCACTAACCGATCACCATCACCATCAAAGGCCAGCCCGAGGTCGGCTTTGTGCTCTTCCACCGCTTGCTGCAATGCCACCAGGTTGTCGGGTACCGTTGGATCTGGGTGATGATTGGGAAAGCGGCCATCAACGTCACAAAACAGTGGCACGCAATCAACGCCCAAGCGTGACATGAGCTGCGTAGCCAATGGCCCAGCGATGCCATTGCCGGCATCGACGACAACTTTCATCTGGCGATTCAGGCTAACGTCGTCATCGATGCGTTGCAGGTAAGCGTCGTTGAGTTGTCGTGATTCGCGCGCGCCACGGGTGTCGGTGGGTAAGTCGTTGCGCACAATACGGTGATACAAGCCCTGCAAATCTTCCATCGCAAACGGCAGACGATCCACCACGATTTTAATGCCGTTGTACTGTGGTGGATTGTGGCTGCCGGTGATCATAACGCCGCATTTGGCGTCGGTTTCATGCGTTGCAAAGTACAATAGCCCGGTGGGCTGGGCTCCTAAGATCATCACGTTACAGCCCGCATCCAGCAGCCCGCGCTCGAGATTCTCTGCCAGCGGCGGACTGGAGCGGCGCCCATCCCAGGCCAGGCAGATTTTGTTAAAGCCGCGATGCTTTAGCTCCACCGCCAGTGAGCGGCCAATCCAATAGGCTACCTCTTCACTCAGTTCATGCCCCACCACACCGCGAATATCGTAGGCACGAAAGATGTGTTTGGGCATGATCGGTGGGCTGACCATAGGTGCAGGCGGTTCTTTCTTGCGTGGCTTAGGTTTAGTTTCTGGCACAGGCTCTGGCTGCGCTGCGTCAGTGCTGGTAGTGGGTTGCTCTGCCGGCTCAGGGGCTTCGAAGGGGTCGTCGTCTTCGTCATCGATCACCGTCATTTGCGGCAAGCTGCTACCAAAGGCGATGGGCTGAGCGCTGCTGTCGCTGGCAGCCACCTTAGGGCCTGGACGTGGCTGCTCGAGTGAGACGTTCATTTTTTCTCGCTCAGGCATCAAGTCACCATCGTCGTCACTTTCAGCTTGTGGCGACTCGATTGCAATGGCACCGCTGGCGCTGCTGCCAAAGCACAGCTGGCGCATGTGCTGCGCCAGGTCATAAAACAACGCCACTGTGTACTTGGGCGGATGATCCTGTCCTTTACGTACCATCTGACGAACATGGGTCAGCAACGCCACTTGGTTGTTGCGTAAGTCGCGTTTTTGCAGATACAGCATGACAAACAGCAGCAGAAGCGTAGCCACCAACACGATCAGCCAGGGGGTAATCAATGGCATCAGCGCCAGTTTGGGGCGGTTGTCGGCGGGCAGATAAGTTAGGTACCAATAATCGTTAATGGTCTCCGTCACAACATGACCATCGCTGCTGCTGTCGCCGGCTCGAAGCAGCTCAAGCCCTTGATCACTGCCTGGGTTGAGCATTTGAGTCACCACCACTTCACCAACGTCGGTGCCGGCAGCAGCGCGTAAGCGATCCAGCCACTCTGGGCCGTACTCAGCTAACAGTACGCCGCGAATGTTGCCAGCCGCATCGGCAACAGGAGAAGCCCAGTAAAACTGCAATTTGTTTTTGCGCATCACAGCTTCGACGCGCATATCGGCGCCGCGCAGTGTGCGGGTGACCAGCTCTTGTACGGCAAACCCGAGGTCGTCTTGCAAGCCTTGCGAGTTGTTTTTGGACAGCAGCAGCAGGCGTTGTACGCCAGGCATAAATAGCTTCAACGTCTCACGCCATGTCTCGTCGTTGCTGCGCAGCGCCGTCAAGGTTTGTGGATGACTGCTGGCCGCCATCTGCTGGGCACGGGTGTCTTCGAGGCGGGATTTTAACGATTGCGCCATTTGTGCGGCGACGGCGTTGGAATATGCCTGGTCGACTTCGGATTGCGCGAACAGGTTGATCTGCAAACTTTGCACGGCCATGCCGGCGACAATGATCAGGATGGACAGCCAAGCGCTGATACGAGTGAAAAACAGTAACGTGCGTGTAGGTGCCTTGGCGTCGCCGCTCATGCTTGGGTTCCTTCCGATTAGTACCGAACTGGCCGGAGGCGGCCATGCGAAACAGGAAACAGCGCTGCTTTGTACGCCCGCTAGCTTTCTGGTCACTACAGAATAGCTAGGTTATGGCATGGTCAAAGCAGCGAATTCACCAAGCGTCAGTGTAGCTGCTGTCAGGTACGACCGGAATGGCCAAAGCCACCGGAACCCCGCTCCGTGGCTGTGAACTCCTGCACAATTTCAAACTTTGCTTGCACGACGGGCACCAGCACCAGCTGAGCAATGCGCTCACCGACTTCAATCGTGAAGGCCGTATCGCCGCGATTCCAACAGCTGACCATCAGCTCGCCTTGGTAATCAGAATCGATCAAGCCGACCAAGTTACCGAGCACAATGCCGTGCTTATGGCCTAAGCCTGAGCGTGGCAGGATCATCGCCGCAAAACTTGGGTCTTGGATAAAGATGCTCAGACCCGTAGGAATCAGTTGCGTCTCGCCTGGGTGCAAGGTCAACGCACTGTCGAGGCAGGCTCGCAAATCAAGGCCAGCTGAGCCTGTGGTGGCGTATTCCGGCATGGCGATGGTATCGCCGATACGCGGGTCAAGAATGCGAACCTGCAGAGGGAAAGCGTTGTTATCTGTCATCAGTTAGCCTGTGGTTGTGTTGCGGATAGGCGCTCCGCCATGAGTTGAATCAGTTGTCGTGCCAGCTGCTGCTTACTGGCTTGTGCCAGTTGCTGCTTGCCGCCAGGCCAGAAAACGCTGACGGCGTTGTCGTCGCTGTTAAATCCAATGCCAGGCTGTGACACATCATTGGCGACGATCATGTCGAGCCGCTTGCGCTGTAATTTGCACTGGGCATGTTCACCCAAATGTTGTGTCTCAGCGGCAAAGCCGACGCAAAATGGAGGTGTTGGCTGGCCGGCAATGGTGGCGACGATGTCTGGGTTTTTGGTGAGCGTCAGTGTGATGTGCTCGCCGGATTTTTTGATTTTCTGTTCGGCGATATTCGCCGGCCGATAGTCGGCGACGGCCGCTGCGGCGATAAATACATCGCAATCGGACGTCGCGTGCTCAGCGGCTTGCAGCATGTCGTCAGCGCTGATTACATCAATGCGCTCGCATTGGGGCGGTGTGGGCAGGTTAACTGGCCCGCTGATCAGCGTTACCCTGGCACCGGCCTCTGCCGCTGCTTGTGCCAATGCAAAGCCCATTTTGCCGGAACTGTGATTGCTGATGTAACGCACAGGGTCCAGTGCTTCACGGGTGGGGCCGGCGGTAATGACCACGTGTTTGCCGCTGAGTTGCCCAGTGTCAAACTGCTGCGCCAACAGCTCGGCAATAGCCTCTGGCTCTAACATGCGACCAGGGCCGATATCTCCGCAGGCTTGCTGGCCGGCATCGGGACCAAACCAACGCAGCTGCGAACCCCGCAATTGTTGCAATTGTTGCACGTTGTTTTGCGTGACTGGGTTGCTCCACATGGCCTGGTTCATGGCGGGTGCCAATGACAGTGGTGCGCCACTGGCCAAGCAAATGGTGGTTAGCAAATCATCGCCCAAGCCCTGTGCCAGGCGTGCCAGCAAGTTGGCGGAGGTCGGTGCTATGACGATGACATCGGCCCATTTGGCCAGCTCGATATGGCCCATGCCAGCTTCGGCGGCTGGGTCCAACAAGGTGTGATGCACCGGGTTGCCCGACAAGGCCTGCAGCGTCAGCGGTGTGATAAATTCTTTGGCGCCATCGGTCATCACCACACGAACGTCTGCGCCGGCTTTCTTCAAGGTGCGCACCAACTCCGCAGATTTGTACGCAGCAATGCCCCCACTGATGCCGAGCACGATGCGTTTGTTACTCAATTGTTGCATGGTATCGGACCACTGACTAAATTTTGCCGCAGTATATCGCAGAGCGTTGTGGGACAACATCAGCCGACCAGCACAAGGAGTGTGTATGGCAATTCGTGATTGGCCTGAGGCCGAGCGGCCCAGAGAAAAGCTGCTGCAACAAGGGGTGGCAGCCCTGTCAGATGCAGAGCTGCTGGCCATTTTTTTACGCACCGGAACACGTGGCAAATCCGCGGTCGACTTGGCGCGTGAGCTGTTACAGGAGTATGGAGGCTTGCGACCGCTATTGACCGCCAGTCAGCAACGCTTCTGTCGCTCAGATGGCTTGGGTAATGCCAAGTTTGCACAGCTGCAAGCGGTGTTGGAAATGAGCCGCCGCCATATGATCGAGCAGCTGCAGCGTGGCGACGCTCTGACCAGCCCAGAGCTAACACGACGATTCTTGCAAGCCAGTTTGCGCGACTATCAACATGAGGTGTTCGCCATCCTGTTGCTGGATAACCAGCATCAGGTGATTAAACTCGTCCCCTTGTTTCGAGGCACGCTGGACAGCGCAGCGGTCTACCCGCGCGAAGTGGTGAAACTGGCGCTAGAGCAACAGGCTGCCGCAGTGATTTTGGCGCACAACCATCCGTCTGGAGTGGCAGAACCGAGCCGCTCTGACCGTGCCATCACCGAGCGTTTGCAGCAGGCACTGGGGCTGATGGACATTCGGGTGTTGGATCATATTGTGATTGGCGATGGTGAAGCGGTGTCGTTTGCCGAGCGGGGCTGGCTGTAGTGCGCTTGGTGGCCGATTACGGTGATTGTGTGGCGTAGCCCTGCCTTTCGTACAAAAAACGACCTTTCCCTTGCGGCGTTTGGCTGCTTTTGGTATAAAGCGCAACTCTTTTCAGCCAGGGCACCTGACGCTGTCGATTTCGACGGTTTAGCCCACGGTTGGTAACGAATTTTTCACATTGTTCGATACAGATAAAATCGGGGCGAAGATCCATGTCTAAGGTTTGTCAGGTTACAGGTAAAAGCCCTGTAACAGGGAATAACGTTTCCCACTCTAACATCAAAACCAAGCGCCGTTTTCTGCCAAACCTGCAATACCATCGTTTTTGGGTAGAAAGCGAAAAGCGTTTCGTACGTCTGCGCGTTACTACCAAAGGTATGCGCATCATCGATAAGAAAGGTATCGATGCTGTTCTGGCTGAAATCCGCGCACGCGGCGAGAAAGTTTAAGGAGACTCGTTATGCCACGCGATAAGATTCGTCTGGTTTCAAGTGCCGGTACCGGTCACTTTTACACCACAGACAAAAACAAGCGCACCATGCCTGAGAAAATGGAGATCAAAAAATTTGATCCTGTTGTTCGCAAGCACGTGATGTACAAAGAAGCAAAAATCAAATAAGTTTCTTTGTCGCTTGAAAAGAACCCGGCGCTGCCGGGTTTTTTTATGTCCGACGTTTATGCAGGAGAGATTGGATGCCTGAGTTACCTGAGGTCGAAACCACTAAGCGCGGTATTGAACCCTGGCTGAAAGGGACCGCCATTGAGCAAATCATCGTGCGACAGCCACAGCTGCGTTGGCCGGTGGCCGATGACATTCAACAATTAACTGGGCAGGTTATCCGCGGTCTGCAACGCCGAGCCAAATACATCCTGGTGGAAACGGATGCTGGCACGGCCATGTGGCATCTCGGCATGTCGGGCTCTCTGCGACTGGTTGAGCCAGATGAGGACGCACGGCTGCACGACCACATTGATTGGCGGCTAAGCAATGGCAAGATATTGCGCTATCACGACCCGCGTCGCTTTGGCGCGCTGCTGTGGCTGCCACCGGGCGAGGACTGGGGTGACAACGAGTATCTGGCGCACCTTGGCCCTGAACCGTTAAGCAGTGACTTTGACGGCGATTATTTGTACCAACGTTCACGCGGCAAAAAACAAGCGGTCAAAACCTTTGTGATGGATGGCAAAGTAGTGGTGGGGGTGGGCAACATTTACGCCAACGAAGCACTGTTCATGGCCGGCATTCGCCCCACTACTGCGGCTGGGCGTATCAGCAAGGCGCGTTATCTGCGTTTGGTTGAGCACATAAAGGAAGTATTGGCCCGTGCTATTGAGCAAGGCGGCACGACGCTGCGAGATTTCGTTGGTGGCGATGGTCAGCCGGGCTATTTTGCCCAACAGCTGGACGTATACGGCCGTGGTGGCAAACCTTGTCGAAAATGTACACAGCCGTTGACAGAAATCCGTCTGGGTCAGCGCAGCAGCGTATATTGTCCACGCTGCCAGCGTTGATCTGCTTCACACTGACGCGCATGCGTCGTGACGCTCTGCACAGCTGCTGCTATAGTCCCTGCTATTCTGCTTACTTGAGAGGACTAGCAATGCAAGTGACGGCGGCCTTACAGAAATCGACTCTGGCAGCGGCTTTGGCGTTGGCCACATTGAGCACATCTGTGTCAGCGAACCAAATTGAGGACAAGCCCAGCGCTGCAGCCATTGTTGCTGATGCTGCGATTGCTCGTCCTGCATATATCATCCTATCTCAGGCCGGTGCGCTGATTTATGGCGCGACCTTGCCGCTGACCTTGCTCACCGGCTCAGCCGATGCGGTGGCTGAAACTTTGGTTGTTACACCATTGCAGCAAGGCTTTCTGCGTTGCTTAGGTTGTCGCAAGATCAATACTGAAGTGTCGCGTATGGAAGAAGGCGATGGCAAAACCATTCAGCACTTTGTGCAGCTGAATGCGGGCTACAACATGTTTAAAGATAAAAGCCTAGATGAAGATGCAAACTCTGCTGGTGGTGGCTTCGCTGTCGGTACGCATTTTCGTTTAAGTGATACCAGTCGTTTTGATGTGATGCTCGGTGCACGCTATCTGGGCAAGCCCGATTACGATGACGCGGGTTTTGAAGATCAAGTGTTGTCCTACCAGATTACCAGTCGCTTTGGCCGTGCCATCGGAGACGGCGTCGACATTATGGGTAAACTCGGTGTTCATCGCTGGCAGGCAGACTGGGATGTCGAGAGCCCTGAAGAGGGTGAGAGCGACAGTGGTAGCGCCAGCGGTAACGGCTTTTTATATGGCTTAGGACTGGATTTCCGCTTGAGTGACAGTATGCGTGCTGGCATCGAATACACACGCTACAACCTTGATGACGGCAAATATGAAGTCGAGTTGGATACTATCGATCTGACTGCCGCCATTATGTTCTGATGAACAATGCCATCATTGATGAAGCAAAAAAGGCGGCCTTGGCCGCCTTTTTTATTGTCTGCTGGCAAGGAGTACCGTTAGCGAATATTCAGCTGCGGCACGCTCAGCACTTCGGCTGCTCCGACGCCACGCGGGTCTGAGGCGGCAGTGACTTTGCCTTGCTGGATATCCCACAAGATGGCCTGCATGTTGCCATATTGGCGGCCAACGGAGCGGACTTCATGACCAATGGTATTGAGCCTATTGATCTCGCTGCTATTAAACGTATCGGGCTCAATTTGAATGCGATCGGGCAAATACTGGTGATGAAAACGTGGCTGACTCACCCATTGCTCCACCGGCTCATTCTGCAGATGCGCTAGCGTGCCCAACAATACTTGCGTAATGATGCGGCTACCACCAGGGGCACCCAATACCGCTACTTGATCGCAGCTTTCAATCATGGTCGGCGTCATGCTCGATAGCGGCCGCTTGCCAGCGGCAATGGCGTTGGCCTCGGCGCCGACCAAGCCGTAGCTATTAGGGACACCAGGCGCGAGGGAGAAGTCGTCCATTTCATTATTCAAAACCACGCCTGCGACGGTAAAGGCTGAGCCGAACGGCAAGTTAATGCTCAATGTGGCGGATACCCGATTGCCGTATTTATCCAACACCGACAAATGTGTGGTGTGGCGACCTTCGTGCAGGTTGGCTGGACCTTGCATATCTAGGCTAACGGACGCTTTGTTGGCATCGATGCTGGCGGCATAGTCCGCTGCACGCTGCTCAGATAACAATTTATCCACCGGAACCTGATAAAAATCCGGGTCGCCCAAGAACTCAGCACGGTCGCGATAAGCGCGGCGCATTACCTCAGCCAATAAGTGAGCTTGCGCTACTTTGTCGAGCTGGCGCCAATCAGTACCCGTTTGTTGCTGATAGGCGTCGAGCATGCCCAGCATTTGTGCCAGAGCAATGCCGCCCGACGACGGTGGCGGTGCGCTAATAATGGTGTGCTCATCGTATTCAAATACAATCGGCTCACGCTCTACCACTTGGTAGTTGGCCAAGTCTTCCAGCGTCCAATCACCGCCATTGGCTTGTACAGCCTCGACCAAGGTGTTAGCCAGCGCACCCTGATAAAACCCGGCTTTGCCTTGCTTAGCCAGTAACTCCAGTGTGGTGGCTAATTCTGGCTGCACAATGCGATGCCCCACAGCTGGCACCTGATTATCGTCTAGAAAAATCTCCGCCGTGACCGGGTAGCGCCGCATATGATGCAGGCGGAAGTTGGCTAGCTTTTGATAGCGTGCATCCACTTCAAAGCCTGTGCGCGCTTGCTCAATAGCGGGCGCTAAAACCTGCGGTAAAGACAACAGTCCATAGCGCTGCGATAAATAAGCAAAGGCCGCGGGCTGGCCGGGAATGGCTGCTGCTGACGGGCCGTTTATGGAACGGTCGCGATCCGGTTTGCCGTCTTTCAGGTAATAATCTCGATGCGCCGCTTTAGGCGCTGTTTCACGCGCATCAATAAAGCGGTATTTGTTTTCACTGGCGTTGTAAATCAGCCAGAAACCACCACCACCAATACCGGCAGCGTAAGGTTCAACCACACCCAGTGACGCCGCCACAGCAATGGCAGCGTCTACGGCATTGCCGCCGGCGGCCAGAATGTCCATGCCGGCCTGGGTCGCCAGTGGATGAGCGCTGGCAATGGCGACGGCGCCGGGGTGGCACCCGGTGTGGTGCGAATGTCTTCAGGAGTGCTGCAGGCTGCTAGCAGCCAAAGGCTAACGAATAAGGTAAGAATGGTCTTTGCTTGCCTCATTATTATTGGTCTCCGTTGGGCAATGCTAGGAATCAGCGAGCATACAGGGCGAGCGCCGTGGCTGTCATGTTGTCGGCGGTTATTTGGCTTAGGTTTGGCTAAATAGCGGGGGAGTGGAGTTCGGGAAGAGGGGAAAACAGGCCAGTTGGGTGACTGGCCTGGCACGAGGAGCGATTTATTTAGGCGATCTTTTTGCCCGTTAAGCGCTCGTATTTGGCTTCCAGCTCTTCTTGGGTTTCCTGATTGTTGTCGTCGTGCGGAATGCAGTCGACAGGGCACACCAGCTGGCACTGGGGCTCATCGTAGTGGCCAACACACTCAGTGCACTTGGCTGGATCAATTTCGTAGATTTCTTCGCCCGGTGAGATCGCCTCGTTGGGGCACTCGGGCTCGCACACATCACAATTGATGCATTCGTCGGTGATAATCAACGCCATGACATACCTCCGTCATATCATCCGCAGTCGGATGGGCACACAGGTTAACTGACGCGTTTTTGCAGGGCTTTGGCAACGCTCGGGTGAACGAAGTTGCTGACGTCGCCATTTAAAGACGCGATCTCTCTCACCAGCGTGGATGAAATGTAGGAGTACTTCTCCGCCGGAGTCAGGAACATGCTCTCTACACTTGGCGCCAACACACGGTTCATGTTGGCGAGCTGGAATTCGTATTCAAAGTCGGACACCGCACGCAGGCCGCGCAAAATAATGTTGGCATTGTGCTCACGGACAAAGTCAGACAGCAGGTTGGCGAACCCGGTCACTTCGACATTGTGCAAATGCCCCAATACTTCACGCGCCAAATCAACACGCGTGTCCAAATCCAACATCGGCTGTTTTTTAGGGTTGTCTGCGACGGCAATAATAATGCGGTCAAACAGGCGTGCGGCGCGTTCGACCAGATCGGTATGTCCATTGGTGATGGGATCAAATGTGCCTGGGTAAACGACCGTATTCATAATAAGCCTTTGAGTTGGTTGCTATCATCACGGTGGGTCGGCCATCGTCGTGGCCGATACCGAGCGCATAGTAAACAAAAAGGACAATCCCTGCCAAACCTAATGCCGCAGCAGTTGTGTTGCATCAAGCCTAAGCGGCTCTAGGCCTCACGAAACTGCGGTCCATGAAAGCAACGCATGGCGCCGCCACGTTGCAGTTGCTGGTGTTGCTGCCAGCGCTGCTGCTCCTGCTGTGCAGATTCGCTCTGTCGCTGTTGTTGCAGCTTATGCTGGATTAAGGCACGCGCTAGCTTTTTATTGGCATGCTGACTGCGCTCACTTTCGACGCGTACACGAATACCACTAGGGCGGTGCCAAGCTTGCACCGCCGAGTTGGTGGTATTGACGTGCTGGCCACCGGCGCCGGAGGAGCGACAGCTTTGGTAATCAATGTCGTTATCTAGGCAAGCGCCATCGCTACTGGCAGGGGGCGACTCTGGCAGTTCAAACACCTGGCCACTGAAGAACCAGTTTTTGCGCTTATGGCGCGGCCTGTAAGGGCTGGTGCATAACCATTGCATCGGCCCCTGCCAACGTTGGGCGAGTATCTGCGCTTGCTGGCCGCGCATCGCCAGCAATACCGATTTAAAGCAGCCAGGCTGGCGGCCAGGGTGCTGCTCTAAAATCTGACAGCTCACTTGTTGCTGTTGGGCTTCGTGTTGTAAACGTTGCAGCGCCAAACCCACGGCGCGGCTGCACTCTTCCGGGCCTTGTCCGGCGGACAGTTGCACTACCCACATCAGCAACGCCCTCCTTGTGTTTTAAACGTCAGCACCGGCTTTAATCGCGCGATCAAACGCACTAAGCCCGCTTCCAGCAAGTCGTCGATTACCCGACGGCTGTCTTTGTAGGCTTGCGGCGCTTCTTCGTACAGCAACTCTTTGTCGTTGCAGATCACCACACTGCCGAGGCGAGTGCGACGTAAATCGGTCTGACTGTACTTATGGCTGAGACGCCCTTTGCAATCGGTACGTTTCCACTTACGCCCCGCGCCATGCGCCAGTGACCATAAAGCGTGGCGGACGTTGTCAGTATCAGTAATTGGCTCCACCAGCCAGGAATAATCGCCGCGCGAGCCAGGAATCACCACTGGGCCTTGGTCGGCCGGCGTTGCGCCTTTGCGATGCAGCCAAGCAGACGGTTGGCCGTCCAGCAAGCTAACGTCTGGCTGTGGGCTGGCGCTGACCAGATTGTGGTGAACATCGAGCAAGGGTTCGCCGTGCGTGCCCAAGGCATGCAGAAACCGCTGGGCGATGAGCTGGCGGTTCAATTGCGCCCAGCGCAGTGCCTCATCGTGGCATTGCAAATAAGCCTGCTGTTCATTGCTGTCATCGGCCAGACCGTGATGGCCAAACCGTTGCACGTGATGCTGCAAGATGCGCTGCCCATAACCACGTGAACCCGAGTGCACCAGCAATTGCAGTGTCTGCGGATTAAGCCCGAGCTGAGCAGCACGGACGTCATCGTAGATTTCATCCACTTGCTGAAATTCAGCAAAGTGATTGCCGCCGCCGATGGTGCCTAGAGCGTGATCAAACTCGTCGCAATGAATGTTTAGGCGCTGCTTTTCGTCGATGACCAGCGCTTGCCAGTGCTGCTGCAGAGGTTGCTCCACCTGCGAGAGTTGGCGTTGCCACTTTTCCGGTTTAGCTTTGCGGGCGGATAAATCGGTTTGCCAAAACGACATACCGCAACCAATGTCGCTGCCGACCAGTGCCGGATATAAAATGCCTTGGCTCAGGCAAGCTGCACCAATGGGGTAACCTTTGCCGGGATGTAAATCCGGCATGCCAGCGATTTTCTGCATGCCAGACAGTTTGGCTGTGCTATGCAGTTGTTGAACGGCTTGGCCTTCGATCCAGCTGTGACGCGAAGCCACTAAGCAAATAGAGTCAGAAAGAAATTGTATGGACGTGCCCATAGCTCCAATTCTCTTTTAAATGGATAACAAAAGTGGAATTGGCAGGCCGCAGATATTCTGAGCCCAGAGCAGCTATTGCGTATGAATTAGCTGAGGGCGAGGCCTGCAAGGGAGTAGATAAACGACATAAGAACTCTCCTTTGCAGTGGTGTGGATAAGTAAAAACGCGCGCATCATAGCCAGTTGCCGAGCGCGGCTCAAGTGGGTTTCGGTAAAATCATGGTAATGCGCAGTCGACCAGGCTTGTCAGTGCCGAAAATGGCCAGCGCAGGCCGATCATGCGGTTACACTGCTGCGGCACTTCTAAATAATTCTGTGCACTGGCACTGTTTACGTCGCCACTATTCATTGCAACACCGCTGGTCACGGCCAGCGTATAGGTAAGCGCTCATGACACTGGAACACTCATCATTGACTTTGGAGCAATGCCGCTTGGCCCGCTTAAGCCGTGATGTGCGCTTTGATGGTCAGTTTTATGTTGCAGTGAAAACGACGAGGATATTTTGTCGGCCAATTTGTCCTGCACGTTTACCGAAAGAAGAAAACGTTGAGTATTATTTGCAGCCATCGCAGGCACTGGCGCATGGCTATCGCCCATGCTTGCGCTGTCGGCCGGACAGTGCACCGAATTCCTGGGCCTGGAAAGGGGTAGAAACCACTTTCCTGCGTGCTTTGTCGATATTACACAGTGAACCGTTGGGCAGTGTCTCGGTGGCACAGCTGGCGCTGCGCTTGGGCATATCCGAGCGCTATTTGCGCGATCTATTCGCACGTTATTTGGGCGTAGCACCGAAAAAATACCAGCTCTACACCCAGCTTATGTTTGCTAAACATTTGTTGCACGACAGCAGTTTGTCGGTCACGGACGTCGCTTATTCATCTGGCTTTAGCAGCATTCGCCGATTTAACGATGCTTTTTTGCAGCACTTCTCGATGGCGCCTACGCAGCTCAGACGCTCGCCAACAGTGACCTCGACAGATAATCGCATTCATCTGAAATACCAGGGTGAGTTGGCTTGGCAAACCATGTTGGATTTTTATCGGCGACGTCTATTGCACGGTGTCGAAAGCGTGGGCGACCATTATTATCAACGTCGAGTGATGATTCATGGGCAGCCTGCCAGTTTCTCTCTGGAGTGCGTCGACCAACAGTTGCAGTTGACCTTTGATGTACATGATTTAAACCAACTGCAGCCACTGCTGGCGAATGTACGGCGTATGTTTGACTTGGACGCCAACACCCAGGTGATCGAGCAGCATTTATCGTCCATACATCCAGAGTTGGTCACTGTTACCGGGTTAAGAATACCGGGCGTATGGAATGGCTGGGAAGCTGGCGTAAGAGCAATCTTTGGTCAACAAGTGTCGTTGTCGGCGGCGACACAGTTGCTTAATCAACTGATGGAGCTGGCACACCCAGGTGGCGATACCTTTCCCTCGCCTACACAAGTACTGGCTATCGATGTCAGCGCATTAAAAATGCCAGCACGGCGTCAGCAGACACTGCATCATTTTGCCCACTATTGTCAGCAACATGATCAGCTCCAGGAGTCTGAGCTGTTGGCTCTGCCGGGTATTGGCCCGTGGACACTGAATTACATCAAATTGCGTGGCTGGTCAGAACCGGATTGCTTGTTGGAAAACGATTTGATCATTAAAAAACAGTTATCACAGCTGGGTGGTATTGAGGTAAAACAACTGTCGCCCTGGGGCAGCTATGCCAACTTACAATTATGGGAAAAATAATATGATGCGATACCGCCACTGGGCATCGCCGTTGGGTCAAATAACGCTGCAAGCGGATGATCAAGGTATTACTGGAATCTGGTTCGAGCAACATACCAGCAAACCTGCTGAGTTAGGTGAATACTGCAGCGGAGATGCGCTATTAAGTACTGCCTGCCAACAATTGCAGCAGTATTTTACCGGTGAGCGACAGCAATTTGATGTGCCGTTGAGTTTTCACGGTACAGAATTTCAACGCAAAGTTTGGAGTGCCTTGTGTCGCATTCCCTTTGCGCAAACATGCAGTTATCAACAGCTGGCGCAGCATATTGGCAAGCCCAACGCCAGCCGTGCAGTCGGTGCCGCCAACGGCAAAAATCCAATTTCTATTATTGTGCCATGCCATCGGGTGATTGGGGCCAACGGTCGCCTAACGGGTTACGCTGGAGGTATTGCGCGTAAACAGCATCTACTGACGCTGGAACAAGGTGACTTATTTTCAAGGTCAACAGGAAAAATGTTAACACCAATCACCACGCGGGCAGTGTTATATAGAAATAGCAAGATAAATTAGGGCGCTGATAATAATCCACAATGCCATAGCGGTTTTAAGCCGGGAGGCGCCCAGTTTCACTGCCAAAACCGACGCTAAGGTGCCGCCGATCACTGCACCCGGTGCAGCAAACATTAATACCTCTACCACAACCGCGCCAGAGATCCACACATGGTAGGGCACCGCGCAGATAACGGTGATGGCAGAAATCATCACTGCTGCTGCAATGGCCATATTGGTACGAAAGCCTAGGAATATCAGAACAACGGCAAGAATTTCACCAATACCGATAGATAACCAGGCAGTAACAATCCCACCAATAAAACACATCACCAGTAGCCAGTAGCATTCGTTGGTGCTCAATGCTTGCCAGCGCCCATGCTGCTGGTCTGCTTGGCGCCGCAGCAATACAGCAAAACCGACTATAAGAGAAAATACCGAAAAAAATACATGCACAGAAAAAGCTGGCGCTGGCAGTGCCCATTGAGCAAGCCACAATCCTGCCAAATTCGCGGGCAGAGCGATGGCCAGTACCCTCCAAAGCCAGCGCCATTGGATATGATAGCCCGATGCTTCTAGACGGCGAACTCTAAGCCAGCCCAAACTGCCGGCAGTCATGCCGAAACACTGAATGGCCAAGCTGGTCGCCAAAGCCTGTTGTGTTGTTAATCCCAGTGTTACGAACGCCGGGAAAAAAACAATGCCGCCTCCCGCTCCGGTGGAGTTGGCTATGATCGCTGCGATTAAGCCAATAAAGAAAAAATGGCCGTAGTCTTCAACTAAGCTTGGCAGCTTTAAATGGGCATTGTTGTCCCAGCCAACGGCAAAACTGTACACCAGTATCAGTGTGATTAAGAAGTAGGCCGACCGATAGTCGAATAATAAGCGTGCCATGGTTAAAAGCTCCAATAGAGCGATGCACGTGCATTAAACTGACTGGGTAAGCGGCCAAACTCAGATTGCTCGTTACCAGTAAAGTATTCCAATTGCACTCGGCTATGCCATTCATCACTCCATCGCTGACCGAGCTGGAGTTGATGATATTGACTGCCGTCGTTGGTATTTAACTGAACACTTTGCTGCCAAGACCAAAAGCCCTGATCACGCTGGTTGGTATACATCAAATACAGACCATGGCGGGACGACTGTCCTTGTGCCATTGCTTGGTTGACGCTAGCAAAAAAGGCATAGCTTTGTGCTGCCTCGGCTGACGTTAATCGCTGAGCAAACGTATCGCTGAGTTGGTTTAGTTGTTGCTGTTCAGAATTATTATAAGCGTGTTGATTGTACAAATACTCAGCGCGGATATCCCACTGCTCCAGGCTGTATTGATAGCCTATCAACGTTTTCAAATAACCATCACTGGCCAGCGCAGTGCTACCTTGCGCATCGAATTCAGGCCTATCGCGCTGGCGCTCATAACTGCTTTCCACGCGTAGGGAGCTGGCGTCGCTGATTAAAATACTGAGGCTGGCGCCCCATTGGTGGCCAACGCCGGGTAAATAATGCCAGATCAGACTGCTATCAACGCTGCCTTCATGGCTCAGCCGCAAGGCAGACTGATGCTGGGCAGCGTATTGGCTGTCATCCATTGTTGCTACCAAGGCGGATAACCCCCAACTGGACTGCCGCCAGCGTACATTGATCATATCGAAGCCTTGCTGCTGGCGCAGATTATCCTGATCGAAATTAGGGCGTGATCGATCTGGCCGCAACAAATCCAGCACTGGCCAGTTGAACCCTTGGCTCCATTGCGGCTTTATCCGACCGATACGCAGCTGTCGCGTGCGAAAACGGCTATGCCAGGACAGCTCTGCTTCCAGCAGCACAGCACTGAGGTCGCGCTCGGAACTGTTGCCACCCGCGTTGGCGGTAAAATTCGTCTGTTCCCCAATCCAGGCAAAGCGGGTGGCGGCTGATACATTCGGATGAACGGCCAGTTTGAGATCATTATCGAGCGCAATTTGCTGATGGCGCTGTTCGACTGCGAAAATACCTGGATTAAACTGTGTGTGCTGTCGGGTCTCGTTCCATTGACTGCTCATAAGTAGGCGTTGGCGGATATCCAGCTCAGCATGCACCAGTGCTGAGCTACCACTGGCTGTTATCAATGTGAACAGCAGAAAACACCTGTTTTGAGTCGTAAATTTCCGAAAATGGCGTCGACCACATACACGATGGAAAATAATCAAAATACTAAAAATCCAGGTATTGCAGCGCATCTTTGTTGAATATTGCAGCATCCAAGTCTTCTGGCTGATACTCACTGAAATTCATAATGGTGTAGTGCTGTGGTCGCACCGCATCTACCAGTTTGATGCGAGCCAGCTTTTCGTGACCATTAAACTCACTTACTTCCTCGTATATCGCCGTCTTTAGCAACTTTCCTGAGCGTGAATAAAACTCGGCTTGCTGTGGCATGGCTGGCGATTGTTGTGATAACCATAATTCAATTCGGCCGTAAGTTGCGCCTTCTTGCAGCGGCTGTAAGCTAAGCTGCCAGCTACTTTGCTGTTGCCATTGCACCGCCTGCTTAGCCGCGACCTGGTATTGGCCGGATAGCGTGGTTCCCATAACATCACCATTGCTGGCTTGTCCGATTAAACGTTGCGCGGGTGTTACACGAATAACTTTGCGCGTACCGGGAATGTACAGCCACATATTCTTGCCATCTTTTAGCATCGCTCGACCTTTTTCGCGCTCGGGACTAAGAAAGCTCACTAACGAGAGATCAGATAAAACACGAACTTTTAGCCGGTTAGTGTGCGGTGCTTTTTCTGGCTGGTGACTGCTGTTTTCAATAACGAAGCTGAATCCTTGATCGCCATAACCGCGCAGCTGATCAAAGCGCTGCAATAGTTCATTCGCATCTGGCTCCGCTGCCGCAGCTAATATCGTGGTAAGCAGTAGCAATAAGGTCGCAGAACCTAGTTTGATAAGAGACATAAACACCTTATGAAAAACGCAATGCATTGGCGACTGGGAGTCGCGCGGCTTTGTAGGCAGGATAAAGGCTGGACACCACAGCAATGATGACGCCGAGAGCAAAGGTCTGCCACAAGATATCCGCTACGATCAGAACCCGAATGGGGTAGTCCTGAGTGCTGCCTGGTGGTGTTGGCATCATCCATTCTGCCCAAGTGATAAATTCGGCGCATGCAATGCCCGCGAAGACTCCTACCAATGCGCCCAACAGACCAAGAACCAGAGCTTCTAATAAAACCAGACCCACGACTTGTAGCGGTGCTGCGCCCATAGCGCGAATAGTACCCAGTTCTCGGGTGCGCTCCATCACAGCCATCATCATGGTATTGGAGATACTTAGCGCAACAATAATAATGACGATGATGCGGACAAAACCAAA
Organism: Bacterioplanes sanyensis; assembly: GCF_002237535.1. GTDB lineage: Bacteria > Pseudomonadota > Gammaproteobacteria > Pseudomonadales > Oceanobacteraceae > Bacterioplanes > Bacterioplanes sanyensis_A. The sequence continues at coordinate 644,521 of NZ_CP022530.1, read as the reverse complement.
AATACCGTCAAACAAGGCCACCACTTGGTGGTAATAGTCTGCCAGCTGATCCCAGCGCCGTGTTTCAATTGCCAAACCATGCAGCTCAAAAAGCGACTGCAATTGCCGTTGAGCGGCTTGCGTGGTGTGAGTGTCTTCCAATAACACCACCAAGCGAGTGACGGCATTGGTATAAAGCAGTTCTTGTGCATGACTCAGGTTTAAACGTACTAATCGATCATCTAAAGCTTGTGTGCCGGTATTAATAACGCCACTAACGCGAATATCCACGGCATTAATGGCGCCGTCAGTAGTGCTGGCCATCAAGGTCAAGTAATCACCTACCTCGATGTCCAATGACTCAAATAAGCCTTGGCCAAGGAGTGCACCATCTGTGTCCATAGGAAATAAATCTTCACCAGCGACGATTTTAATGGCAGAAGACAATAATGCTTCGCTATCTGCATCCACACCGACTCCCATAATCGCCAATGACTGTTTGCCGTCGCTGAGCAAGCCATTAAAGTTCAATCGCGGAGCCATCACCAGCGGCTGGGCATGTTCGTCAATCAGATTTTGCACAGTCTGCAATGACGCTGCATCGAGCATGTACTGATCCGGCTCGGCTTTGGCGAACTGGTTATAGCCTTGTGCGTATACCTGAATGTGCCCCAATTGTGAGCGGATCATGCTTTCACGCATGCCGTCGTACATGGATTGCACAAAGCCACCGAATACCACCAAGCTCACGCAACCAAACATAATCGCAGCCAGCGTAATTAGACTGCGACGGTAGTTTCTTAATACGTTGAGGGTGGCCATTTTTAGCCCTAAACCGGTCATAACGCCGCCAATGCCTGTTGCGCTTTGGTGCTCCATTGCTCTGCATGTTGATCTATGCCCTGCCAAACTTGGCGGGCGGCATCAGGTTCTCCGTTGCGTAATAATGCCTGACCTAGGTAATACTCAACAAACGCCAGGAAATCGGCGCCATACCGCTGGCCAACTTGCTCGCGCACCATGGTTAAGTCTTGCACGGCAAAGTGCGCACGTTTTACAAACGCAGGCATATTAGCGCAGGCGATGCCTCGCTGTAGCCGCGCTCCCAAGTGGTGGGGGGCCTGCTTAATGGCGCGATCCATATAACGTGTGCCTTTGCGCATTAATACGTTTAACTTGGCCAGATTGTCGGTATGTAAGCTGGACTGATAACTCAGCAGCGAACCTAGTGCCGCCATCAGTTCAGCGTCTTCAGGCGACGCTTTTAATGCCTGAGTTAGCGTATGTTGCAGTTGTTGGATGCGCTGTTCATCGCGGCTGCTTTCCGCGGTTATGTTCGCCAGTTCGGCCAGCCAGGCTATACGTTGTTGTTGTGTATCCGTGTTGTCTGTTGCTGCTGCAATTTGCTGACGACGTTCGTCTACCGTCATGGCGATTGCAGTGGGGTAGCCGGATACTTCACTAGCGAGCGCTGGTTCAGTGATCAGCATTAATGCTAAGAATAGAAGGTTTAAAAATTTCATACGCTTGTCTGCAACTGAGAAGGTGAAAAGGACGACGTGAGTTGGCTGTCTTGAGTAATACGACCGTCTTTTAAGGTAAGAACACGCGAGGCACGTGTCATCACATACTCATCATGGCTGGCGATAATAAAGGTAATGTCCTGTTGCCGATTTAACTGCTGCATCAGCGTTAAAATGGTTTCGGCGGTGTGCGAATCCAAATTGGCGGTCGGCTCGTCGGCCAAAATTAACGCCGGCTGTGTGACCAACGCACGGGCGATAGCAACGCGTTGCATTTGACCTCCGGACAAATGCACTGGGCGCTGTTGCATTTGTGCGCTCAGCCCCACCTGTTGCAACGCGTGTTGAGCGCGCTGCTTCGCTTCACTATTAGAAATGCCCTTAAGCGTAAGTGGGTACATAACATTTTCTAACGCTGTGAGTACCGGAATCAGGTTAAAGGACTGAAAAACAATGCCAATGGTTTGTAGCCGTAACTTAGCCCGTTGAACTTCATTCAAGGAACGAACGTTGTTGCCAAGAATGCGAACCTCGCCCTGGCTGGCATCGTCCAAGGCACTGATCAAGTTCAGCAGGGTGCTTTTTCCACTGCCACTGTTGCCTTTAAGGACAATAAATTCGCCCCGGTCGATACTCAGATCAACGCTTTTTAGCGCACACACCTGAGTATCGCCCAATGGGTACTGTTTTCCGACCCGAGTTAATTCAACCAGCATATCCGCTCTCTTCCGCGAGCATGGCTTCTGGCATGGCTTGGCAAGTATCTAACAGGGTATTCGGACAAGGACCGAGCGCCATGGCCTTACTGAAATACCCGGACGCTCGATTGCTATCCTGTTGTTGATAGGTGTGTGCCAGTGCGATGTACACCAATTGCTTTATCGCGCCAGGAAACTGCTCGTCGTTTTCGATTTGCTGTTGAAACCAAGCTTCGTCTTCAAATACCGTATCCGCATGGCCACTAATCTCTCCAACAAACGCAAAGGTCATTAGTCGAATCAGTCGCACCTGAACATTATCTGGGGTTTGCTCGGCCGCTTGGTCAATTGCGTCCATCGCCGAGCGCAGGCGTACCAGCTTGTAGATTCCCATGCCAGGGTCAAACATGGCCCCTGCCAGTTTGCCGTCATTGGCGTAATAAGCAGCTTGGGCAAGAGTATTATCTTGTTGCTGTTGCAGCGCCTGGCCCAATAGTGCGTCGGCTTTATCCAAATGGTTGTGGTGGCTATATAGCTGCCCCAACTCGAGCATGACATCGACATCGTTTGGGTCCTGCTGCAATGATTGCTCTAGGTAGAGCACTTGCTGTTGCTGTTGTTCGTTGTACGGCACCGGTGGAAAATAGATCGGTGCTGCACCACTGAACCAAGCGATGACGTTACCAATAATAAAGCTGGAGACGATTGCGGTTAACATGTTCTTAGCCACCTTAGGTTTCTCCGTTAAAATTCGACTGAGTTTTCGAGCAGTTGCTGATCCATTTCACGCAGTGTCGTATGCTCATCAAAGACCAGATTTTCAGGATTCATAACACCTGGGTAGATTTGCTCACAGATCAAAATTACCTCGACAATATTGAGTGAATCGACTCCCAGCTCGGCTATCGGGGTGTCGGCATCCACGCTATCTTTGTTGAGCATCTGAGCCACTTGTGTGCACAGCTCGTCCAGCTTTTCAGTTAAGGTTACAGTCATGATCGTCTCCTATTGGGTGTTGAAATCTGAGCAAATAATCCAGTGTTAATGTCAGCATCGGCAGACTCGGATTGTTGGCCAGAGTGTTTTTTAGTTGTGGTTTTATCAATGCATTACTCATCAGCGGTGGCATAAAGAAGCCCATCTGCCGTAGCTGAGAGCAGGCGTAAAAAAATAGCCGTTGGAAACTTTCCAAAATATTATTTATGGGACGACTGTGTACCCGAAAGGCATAATTTGGAGCAGCAGTGCTGTCTAAGGTTAATAACAGTGCTTTACCTTGGCTTTGCACCACTGTTCGCAATTGGTGCTGTAGCTGTGGCCAACCAAAGTGCTTCCAAGCCAATTCATCCAGCCGGTTGCGATCGGCACCTGGGCTGAGCTCAGCTAACTGTTGATAAACTGCTTTTACACGCTGGCGCAGTTGCTTGCGTCGATTTTTAAATAGGGTAAACCAGTCGCCGATGTTCAACTGAATACCCAGATGTTCGGCTGAACTATTATTGATTGCCAGCTGTACCTGCGGCGCTGGGCACAGCTCTGCTGCCAGAGTCAGTTGCGCGAATAACGCTGTGGTCACCGGAGCGAGCATTTGGCGTGAACAGGCGGGCAGTGCAGACAGCAGTGTGTATTCGATTGCGTCGGTATCTGGGCCTGCATCTCGGCCCGCATTCATAGCGGTATCCTGATCAGCAGGGCCAGTCACAGCTGCCAACTGACCATTAACCAGGTCACGAACAATCGGCTGCGCAAGATCGAGGGTGGAAGTATCCCCGCTCAATGCAATGGCATTCTGACATTGGTAATTCTCTGCCTCGACCTTGTACCAATGTTCGGGAAATATACGCTGCACATGGTGTAGCAAGGTGTTGTTGGATAAAGCAAAACCAAAAAATCCAATTTCATCCAAAATGGATTCATCCACCGCAGTGTGGCTTGCGTACTCGGGCGCCTGTGTGGAGATAAAAGCCGTCGCTTGGCGTGTATCAAGGTACCAGGCCAATGTGTGCTCAACACCTTGCCAAATGAATAACTGCTCAGCGGTGAGGATAATGACCAATTGATCCTTGTAGGCAGGATTGGCTTCCACGTGGCGCTGAACCTGCTCCAGCGATTCGCCGGGGCGAATAGTGATGGGCTGATAGGCATTCATTACGCTGCCTCCCGCTGCTCAGCCCAAGGCTGTAGCCAAGCGGCTAAAACATGCCCAGCAGGCATAATGACCGACATATGATGGCTGCGAGGAATGACCTGGCTGGCACAGTCCAATTGCGGATGTATGTACCACCGGTGAATGTGGTCGACCAAATCCGGCTCAATAATTTCATCCAACTCACCCACTAACAAGCGGCAAGGAACGGTCAGCTTGCCAAACAGCTCTGGGTAATTTGTGTGGCTGTAAGCACTGATCAATGTGTAGGTGTAGTCGTATACACGCGTATCGTTTGGAATCGGGCGCGCTGTCATGGTGGGAAATTGCATCACCACTTGATGACGAAGGAATGGTAGCCAAGCGGCTAACAAATAGCGCAGCGTTTTTATTTTAGGTAAATAACGCGCGGCTTCGTCGGACATCGGTCGATGACGCGATTGGCGCCGCCAGTAACGTGCCAAATATTGCATAGCTGCACCTGAAAAGTCGTAACGACGGGTTTCATCGGTTTTCGACAGTGGCGGTGAAATGGCAAAATAGCCGTCAATGTCGTCGCAGCCATAGCTGTCGATATAGCCCAAAGCCACCAGCGAACCGGCGCTGTGACCGCCAATGATTAAACGTTCGGCGCCCAATTCTTTTAAGTGCTTTAGCAAATCGGCTAAGTCGTCCTGCAGTTGCTGGGGATAGTCCAAGTCGCCGGGCTTCCCCTCGCTATCGCCGTGACCACGCCAATCCGGCAAGCACACCGAAATGCCTTTGTTCTGACAACTGCGTGCTAGGGTCACATAGCGTAAATTATTCATCGTGGCGCCATGCAAACACACCAACACTGGGCCAAGGCCGCGCTGCTCTGCATCTGCGCGCGGAAACCAGCGGTAGGCCAGTGTGGTTTTATCCCGTGCCTGATACTGCAAAGTAATCACAATGCCACCTCAACATCGTCTGTGGCGGTGTCAGCTTGCTCGTGAGTGTGATGGTGTGCCGGATCGAACAGCAGACGCTGATCGACAACGCTGTCCATAATGGCGTCCGGCTGTTCACGGGCGAAAGCCAGAAATACCGGCACCATGCTTGGCATGGCGATAAATTCATCCGTTTGCTGCCACAGTTGATTGGCTAGGTGCTGCGCTTTGTCGAGCTGCTGCTGTGTTACATCTGTATCACTGGTTACCACCACCTGATTGGAATGGAACGAATGCCGCTCAACGGTAACTTGAAACTCGTTGTCCGATTGCTCAGATACCCACTGACTGATTTTTTCACCTAAACGGCACAGTAGTTGTGGTAAATCCTGCTCATCAAATAAGGGTGCTTTTAAGATATCCACTAGGGTGAAGCACTGTTGTACAACACGTCGATGGGCAAGATTTGGCAGGTCCAGCTTTGCTTGAGTGATACGCAAGAAGACTTCAGTAAAGAGCTTGACTCGCAAGTCGATACGCCAGCCATCACGACCACTTTGCCCCATTAAATAAACGAAATATTTATAGTGGTCCGCGCCGGATTCAAAAAAGCCTTCATGATTGCGATCAAAATAGCGATCTTGTTGCAGCATGGTGTGGCGAGCGCTCAAAATCTGGCGTTGCAACATCAACTCCAACGCCATGTAGCCTCGGCGCAGGTAGCTTTTACGCTGCCAATACTCAAGGTCACGATAGTGGTCGGCCATATAATCCCAGGCAATTTCAACAAAGTACGCTGAGGTGTTGTAAGCGGCAATGGCATTCGCCAACTCAGCGCTGTCCAGCACCGGGTAAATCGTTGCAATGTGCGCATAGAGCCCTTGATAGAACTCTTTCGCCATCTGATTGTACTGGGGTACTTGCTGCGCCAGGCGCTGATTGGCGATGTCGTCATCAGGCTCGTTAAAGTCCATCACAATCTGCTGACTGATGGCATCATTTAACAAGGCAATAACATCACCGCCACCACTGAACAATGGGTCTAAAAACATAGCGGCGAAGCCAGAGGTAGCCCAGCGGTCGCGGAAAAGAAACTCATCAGCGCGATAGGCCAACTGCCCCCAGGCTTCAAAGTCTATGAGCTCGGCGCCGTGCAGTAACTCTTTAATGGCGCTGTGTTGATTTAAAAAATGTAAGAACTCATCTTGTTTTTTCGGCCAGCGTTCAAACTTAGCTTGCTCGCCGACAATACCGACGCTGGTGTAACCACCACTTAACGGAATAAACCACACCCAGTAGCCATCACCGGTGAAATGCAGGGTTGATAAAAAGCGGCCAAAGGCTTTTTGCCGCCACTGGGCACTGCCCAGTGAGTCGATATCCTGAATGTCTTTGAAACGTCCCCAAGCGGCAAAGTTCTGCGGCACGTTGTCGAGCTTATGCAACTTCTGATGTTTGCGCGCTACCCGATGGCGTCCAGAGCAGTCCACCACCCATTTGGCTTGGTGAGTGTATTCCTGTTGCTGATATTGGTAGCTGAGCTGATGTTTTTGTTGGCCTTCTGCCACCGTCCAACCCACTACCTTGGCGCCTTGCAGTACCTCGATACCTTGTTCACGATTCATCTGCATCAGGTCTTCCTCCAGCCGCGCTCGGTCAAGCTGGAAGGCGGGGTGTGGAGGAATGGCTGTAGTGCCATGTTCGCTCAGTTGCTCCAACGGCCGGTCATGCTGTGGAGAGTCAAAAAAGAAGCGCAAACCATTTTTTGGCAAATGACGACGATACAGATAATTCACCAAGCCAAGGCGCTTTAGAAAATAATGCCCTGTCATCTCTACCGTGGCCTCACCGACCTTGCTGGCAAAGCCCTGGCGTGCTTCCAATACTTGGATTTTTAGCGCCGGCTGCTCCAACTTTAGTTGCCTTGCCAGTGTTAACCCAGCCCAGCCACCACCGATAATAATCACGTCAAAGGTTTGCATCAGCCGTTTACTCCCGCAATTAAATCTTGCCACTGTTCGCTGGCCATGGTGTGAGATGCGTCGTCATTGCTGACGACCGCTAAGGTAAAGGCACTGCGCGGTAGTTCATTCAAAATAAAATACTGCGCACTGTGTAATTTGCCGCGATAAAACGCATCGCTGTGTTTTTTATCGGCCTGAGTGAGGGCTGAAGTGGCAGCCATCGCACCATCCAACAGCAGCCAGCCGATGGTGACATCGCCCATAAGATGCAAAATACGTGTGCTGAAAGTGGGGATGCGCTCGAGCTGTTTACTTTTAACCCACTGGCCTACCTGCTGCAGGCACTGGTCTAAGTGTTGATAGGATAGAGTGAGTTGCTCCACCAGCGGCTTTAGTGCTGGGAAATCGCTGGCACGCGCTAATGTTGCGTCCACTTGCTGCTGGTAGATGCGATACAGCTTGCTCTGGTTTCCCATGCCCAGCTTATCGCGGATTAAATCCTGGCTTTGAATAAAGTTAGTGCCTTCCCAAATAGATAGCACTTTAATATCGCGCGCGTACTGCTCGATACCAGTATGCTTTAAATAGCCCTGGCCACCGCAGGTTTGTATGGCCAGCTCGCATATGCGCCAAGCTTGGTCAGAAATATAGGCCTTTACCACTGGCGTGAGCAGATTCATCAAACCTTGATGATGTGTGCACTCTTGCTCTTTGTCTACGTCTTGCTGATAAATACTGAGATAGCTTTCTGATAACGTTAGCCGGGCAATCAAAGCACGACAGCCTTCAACTTTGGACTTCATTTCCAGCAACATGCGCTGCACATCGGCGTGTTCAATTATATTCACGCGATCAGCACGTGGATTAAAACTTTCCTGAAAACGTTTACCTTGCAAACGGGTACTGGAGTAGTGCAGGGCGTTTAGGTAGGCCGATGAAGCCATTCCCAGTGCATACACCCCGGTACTGATGCGCGCTTGGTTCATCAGCGTTAGGAATTGCAGTAAACCCACATTCTCGCGCTCACCCATCAGGTAGGCGCGACAGGGACCATTTTTGCCAAAGGTCAGGTGCGTATTGGCACATCCTTTAAAGCCCATTTTGTCGGCTAGGGCGACGCACTCGACGTGGTTAAACTCCCCTTGTGTACCATCTTCTTCCACCCAGTATTTGGGCACAATAAAACAGCTTAAACCGAAGGTGCCGTCACCACTTTGCTCGCCTCGGCCGAGCACAAAATAGACGGTGTTATCGGTTAGATCGTGCATGCCTGCGCTGATTAAATACTTCTCGCCTTGCAGCAAATAGGTACCATCTTCTTGGCGGCTGCCGCGCGTTTTGACCAGCGACACATCGGAGCCAGCTTGTGGCTCGGTTAATGCCAAGCAGGACGTCCATTGTGACGTCGCGAGTTTATGTTTGAATAACTGTTGCTGCAGCGCGGAGCCGTAACGCTCTAGCAAAGTGGCCGATGGCAAACAAAAGCCGCCATAGGTCATAAAGCTCGGATGTGCACCCATAAACATTTCTAACAGCATTTGCATGACCATCGGCGGCAGCGGGCTGGCATCGTCACGATCGTCGTTGGCTAAGTCGCCCCAGTCCTGTTGAAAACGCTGCCACAGTTCTGGGTACTCGCGCGGTAGTTGTACGCTGCCATCAATCAGTTGACAGCCTTGCTCATCTGACGACTGATAACTGGGACCCAGGTGTTGGTACGCAAATGTCTGCCCACGCTGCAAAATGGTGCTGATGTCAGCATCAGAGCACTTCGAGTAGCGCGGGTGCGCTAATATTTCAGCGAACTTAGGAAATTGCTCCCACAGCAAAAATTCAAAGTCCCTGAGGTCGGCTTTATAGAAATTACGCTTCTCCATACTGAGCTCCATAGTGCTGTGGTAGCTGTTGCCAGCTGTGGCTGGGGTGCCAATGAAATACTTGATTGTGGTGGCCGCGAAAACGCTTTTGTGGATAACTCATGGCGCTTCGCACCATGGCATAAAAGGCGTCTGCACTGTGTTCCTTAACCGCCAGTGCCGCCTGAAACTGACGTAGACTGGCGTCCAGGGTGAGGCGCTGACGATGCACGGCTCTGGGAATAAACCCATGCGGGTGGTTGCTGTCAGAGGTTAACCGCAAGCAGCCAATACGACCGCCGCCGCCGAGGGTCAATATCCATATCTCGCGATGCTGTTGAGACAATAAATAGGTGTGCATTTCTCGCAGTGGTTTGATGCTGAGAAAATGCTGTTGATCACTTTCAACACTGGTCAGCCAATGGCGGACCTGCTGCGAAAAACCTTTTAGTAATTGTTTCCCCCAGCGCGAGTGAATATCAAACGACACCACAGGTGTATCTGGTGCGGTGGCTAGGCGACGCCGCACCAAACGAATCAGCTGCAGTAACCCATCTAACCCGCTGGGTTGCGATAGCAAATCGCACTCCAGTATTTTCGCTTCATCACACGCAGTCGCCACTTTGCTAAGCCAGGACACGGCGATACCGGTTACAACGGACAAACCATCCTGCTCGGGCTGAATACCAATTCCTAAGCTGTCCAGGCAGTCCTGCTGGCGATATTGATTTAGCTCCAGTTGCACCACCAACACATCTTGTTGTTCGCTGCTGGCGAAATCGAGAATTGCGGCATGCCAACTGGTACAGGCACTGGCGACAAAATCTAATTGCAAATCGGGTTGTGCGCGCTGGCTCAACCAGCTTTGCAAACTGTCATCCAGCAATACGTTTACTTCTGCCGCTGAGGTCAAATACCAAAAGCTGGGAAAATCCACCTCGTTTTTCCAGCTGGCCAACTCACGATCCAGCGCTTGCAATAAAGCGGTTGAAGAAAGTGCTTCGGAGTTGGCTGGCTGCAAAAACCAAGAGCGACGAATGAACAAGTCCATCAAGCCGTTGCTCCTTGGCTCACGCTGCTGTCTTGCAAGGGTGCCAGCTGATGAGCCGATAAATACTGTGAGCAGACGTCTAGGCAGGTATTGGCCCAATTTTCATCTGGATGATACAGGCGCAGTGTTAAACGATTGTCGCCGGCTTCCAATGGATACCGCGGCAGTGCGTTATCAATAACCAATAAAGGGACAGAATTGGTGGGCCAACGGCTTTCTTCATCCTCGACGCATTGCAGCATTAATACCCGCTGATCAAGAAACGCGCGTGGCATGCGCCCGCCGGCTGGCATTTGCATCGACATTAATACCTGCAGCGTCTCCAGTTGCTGCCATGCGGTATGTAGCAAACCTTCCAATAGCCGGTAATGCTCGGAATGGTTGAGTAAAATAGCCACATCACCGACGGGCAATGCCGCCACACTGGCAAAATCACGTGGCGTGACCAATGGCAAAGTCATGGTTTGTGCCAGCGTTGCAGTATGTGGATAAGGGTTGGCGGTGAGCTCAAAAGTCCGTTGTATCAGCATGCCACACGCTCCTGAGGCCATTGAAAAGCATCGTTCAAATAACAACGACTGTCTGCACCCACAGATACTTCGGCCCAACAGTAATAGCCATTTAATGCAATGGAAGCTGGCAGGTAGCGCTGCTCAGTGGGCGCAGTTTGTTGTTGCTCGATGATGGCCAGCCAGGGGTCGGAGCCAAACACATGGCCCCAGCGTGCATGGTGATCTGGCAGCCGTGTTTGCTCGGCCAATAATTTATCGAATATTTGGCGTATATGATCGGGAAAGAACGGCAAGCCCAGCGTTATATCATCGCGTTGGCTGGTGTGGCGACGAATTAAAGTGGCAAATTCGGGTGTAGCATTCCAGGTTTGCGCGCAACTGGTGGCGAGATGTTGCAGTGCACTATCGACATCTTCAACATCCAACCACACCGAGGTCAGGCCAAAACCACTGTGGCCCCAGTTTTCATTTTGGCGCCAGAAGCTCAGTCCCATCAAGTTGGCGTCCAGAATACTGAACAGTAACTGCCCTTGGCTTTGGCCTGCTTGTTTGAGCTGACTTAAATAGTATCTCAGCGTGTAGCCCCATGAGGCACATTCGTAGGTATTGATGTAGCTACTGGGTGCCAGCGGGTCGTCGGCGTGGCGAAAGTGAGTAAGCGACAGCGCCCCTGAGGTAAAAGGCAGTTCCAACATGGTGGAGCATAAAAAATGCCTTGCTCCAGTGAGCGGTTCGCCTTCTGACTGTTCAGATGTCAGCTGTTGATGATGTTGATGCATCAATCCAGCCAGAGCACGGGCCTGCTCCTGCAGTGATAAATGACTGTCATCGCTGCTGGTTGGAATAGGTGTAAATGCAGCCGCCTTTAAACGCAGTGTCATAGTCGCTGGCCTTTTAACTTACTGTAGATCTCGAAAAAACAACGATACGAGCTGCCTTCCATTTTGCTAAAGCCCAGCAGATCGCGTTGCACTTCGGTGCGTACCACTTTGTTGTCCATCACCAGATTCAGCAGTAATTCATTGCTGGCAAACTTGGTAGCCAGCACCCGGTTAACGCTATGAATGGAGAAATGATTGTTCTCTAATTGACGCTGACAGACGCCAATTAGGTACTCGATATGATGTTGATCTTGATGATCGAGGTGGACTTCCTTGTGCTGATGAAGAAACAGCAGATGATGCATTAAGGATTTAACAAAGCGTGGCCGAACCAGAGTTAAAAAGCGGTTCACACTGCCTAAACCCCCACCGCTGAGCATCATGTCGGTGGTCACGGCTACTTCGCCGCTGCAATTACCCAGTTGCAAATGGCCGTCCAGATACGTGTTGCCCACGGCGCGCTGGTTTAATTGGGCACACAGCTCTGGCGGCAACATCACTGTGACCGGAAAGGGTTTGCCGGGCTGGGCAGCAACTATCATGGCAAAGCCCAGTTTGTGGGCCTCAATACCATGCATTTTGTCCACTTTAAGGCGCAGCTCATGGTCGGCTTGATACAGCTGCGTACGCCAGTGAGCCAGCGATGGACCACCTTTATCGGTCATTAAAAAATGTCCAAAAATTCCGTCATTAACCCAGTCTTGAACTTGTTGCAACTGGCTGGGTGTGGCGGTCAGGCTCATCATGATGGAGCCAAATAAACCAATCATGGAATGAAAATGCGGGGCTAACCCCTCTTGCTTGATGCAATCAATCAATTGATCGATAACCCAGGTTTGTTCGAACTGCTCCAGTGGCTGTTGCACCGATGAAGCACGCTCCGGTGCCAGCGGCTGCAGTGAGTCCTCAATCAGCATGTTGGCATCCAATAAGCGCAGCACGGATCGCTGTAACAGTTGCTCAAAGGTTGCAGGCACGTCTGCCACGGCGGACAAAGGTTGTGTAATAAAATGACCCAGGGTCGTTGCAATGCTCATGGTCACTCCACTATGTAGGTATTGGCGGTGGGCAAATTGAGAAATGGAGAGACGGTGTAACTGGCGTTATAGGCACCGCAGTCGGCAAATATTGCGAAATCCCCAACCCCGATGCTGGCGTCGTTGAGCTGGCCAATAAGGTCGTCTTTATTGCATGAGGTGCCTGCTAGTAGCCAGGTACCAGTGTGGCCAGCGGGGGTGGTGTTATGCACTACCGTAGGCTGGGCATAACGGCGGAAGGTATTTTCGGTTTGCGCTAATAGAAAATTCTGCGCCATGCCACCATCACAAATTGCATAGTGGCGATCTTCAATGGTTTTGGTGTAGCGCACTTTTGTCACAAAGTGGCCTGCGCTGGCCATAATGCCGCGACCACTTTCGTGTGCCAGTGTGACATGGCTGGGGAACTCGGCTAACAGATGACGGTATTGCTCAAAATCGAAATCATTCTGTTGCCAGTGCTCATCGAACCCACCGCCAAGGTTTAAAAAATTCAACGGGCCGTCGAGCAGCTGTTGAATGCGCTCTACACACTGCAATGCCGCTTGCGCGGTACTGATAGCATGGCGCTCAAATTGGTAGGAGCCGGTAAATAGATGTACGCCGCCGACTTCCAGTTGCAGCTGCTGACAGCGATTGATGGCCTGTTGTAGCAGCGGCCAGTCCATGCCAAAGTGGTTAGCGCGCAACGATGGTTGTGGGTCATAATCGCTTAATACGCACGGATTCAAACGCAATATCAGCGGTGCAATCGGGCGCTTGCCAACAAAATCTTTCATCACCTCTAGCTGTGCCGGATGGTCGATGATGATCTGCGCTTTGCTGGCAATGGCGGCGCGCAGAAAGTTTTTATCGGCCGATGGGTTGTTGATGTAACGCGGTGCTTTGCCGGTGGCCATCAGCCCAAGTTCACCCTGTGAGGCCAGTTCAATGCCATCGGTAAAAATATGACCACAGCGAACCATCAGCTCTAGGTTGCTATTGGCTTTGAAGGAATAAATCAATTGAGTCCCGAGCGCCTGCTTTAGCGCCTTGAAATTACGCTCCACCGCAGATACGGAATAGACGTAGCATGGTGTGGACAGAGCACAAGGCTCCTCCTGAAGCATTGGCTTCAGTCGCTCAATAGATTGCATGTTGTTTTACCTTATTCGGGCTAAATACCGGCGTGCTAATGGCATAACTTGGTTATGTCGGCATCCGCAAGTAGGTGTTATTAGTATCTATGTTATGTCTGCTATTGCGATTCTTGTGCGAGCTCTTGCTGTAATTTGCGTTTATCCACTTTGCTGTTGTCGGTGAGTGCCAATCTGTCAGCAAAGCGAACTTCTCTCGGCATGTAGTCTTTGTCTATATGTTCACGTGCCCAGGCGGAAAACTGCTGTTGATGCTCTTTGTCATTGCATTGCAATTGAATAATCGCGGCGGCAATCTCATCGCCATTATTATCTTGTGCGGCGATCACTGCTGACAGCTCCACCAGTGGGCAGGTCTCCAGCACAGATTCAATATCTTTTGGGTACAAGCAAAAGCCTGCTTGTTTGATTAGGTCTTTTGAGCGCCCTTTAAAATAGAAGAAACCATCGTCATCAATGCAAAATAAGTCGCCCGTGGCCAGCCAGTTATCATCGCGATAATCACCCGGGTGAAGCTTGGCACCGCCTTGTGCTTGTGGGTCGCAATAGGCTTGCATCACCGCTGAGCCTCGTACATACAGCTCGCCTACTTGCCCTACTGCGGCCTCAATATGGGTGTCGCCCTGTTGAATAAACACTTTCGCCTCTAATCCAGGCACGGGCTTGCCTACCGAGCCTGCTTTGCTGTGCCAATGCTCGGGTGGCAAATACAAAGCACGTTTGCACTCGGTCAGGCCATACATGGCATACACGTCTAACTCTGGGTGGTAATCCTTCCAGCGTTGAATCACCGCTTGCGGCAGATGGCCACCAGTATTGGTGATACCGCGCAGCGTGGATAAATCCGGCTTTAATACCGGCAACAAACGCACTAACGCCGACGCCATGGCCGGTACCAGCGGCAGCAAGGTAATGCGCTCGTTGCTTAACTGCTTGATCACTGCCATTGGATTAAACGATTGTGATGACAGCAGGGTGTGACAATCGCAATAAAGCGCAAACAATGCCTGGTACAGGCCGTAGTCAAACGACAGCGGTGACAAGCATAAAATTCTGTCGTCTGCTTGGATGTTTAAATACTGGCTGATGGACGACAGCGCTGTGATCACATTGTGATGTGTGAGCATAATGCCTTTGGGTGTTCCAGTACTTCCTGACGTATATATCAGTAGAGCCAGGTCGACACCGGTGACAGCCTGCGCGTATTTGGTCACAAATTGCTTGGGCGTGGCGACGTAATTACCTAAGCACTGGATCTGGCTGCCCTCAATCAGGTAGCGAGCATTACAATCAGTGGCGATGGCATGGATGGCGGAGTCTGCTATACCAGTTTTAACCGGAACAACCACGATGCCTTTGCTCCATAAAGTCAGCATCCAGGCGATGGAGTGGACGGAGCTATCGACAACCAACAAGCATTTGTCGCCAAAATTCAGAGGCATCTCTAGCTGAGTCAATGTATCCAAGCAAGCCATGCAGGTATCACTACTTAACTGATTGCCCAAGGTATCTGTTATTGATCCTTGCCAATGGTCGGACACCACGCGTGGATAAAACTCCGCAAGTGAAAACATGCCTTTCCTCTGAATGAGACAACTTCCCGAAATGGAAAAATTAAGCTAACCGATAAGCGCCAGAATATAAATGCTTTATTTTTAATTTGTGAAGACTTGTTCTAGCGATCCTGAAAGTATCAGTAATAAGTCTTAGATGATGATGTCTGACTTAGTGCAAAGTGAACAAACGGTCGGACATAATTAATAACTGATTAGAAAAATTTGTCGCTTTGGTAACAGAATTGTTAACGCTTTATGAAACTATCCGGTGTCGAATGGCCATGAAATTCAGCATGACGCGTTTTGTCTCCAGGGTGTTGGTAGGTGTGCGGCTAATTAATAGCCATGTCGTTATTATTTAGTTGATAGGTGTGTCATCTGTATTAATTTGATTTTTATATCAACCGACTTTGTCAGACAATTAAGTTGCACGTTCGTGCAGCTAATATGATTTTTTATGCCATTGTTTTTTAATTGTTAGGCTTTGGCTTGCAATGATGCTTGCCGATATTTAATTGGCTGGGGTAGGGCAGCAATAAACCTTTTAGAGTGTACAACTGCGATCTGTGCGTCTTGTACAATGGCTGTATATTTTATTTCTGGTGACGACGGTTCTCTTGTTACAGCGTCGATGTCGTTACGGTGACAGATGCTGCTTACGAAAGGCAGACGGAGTCATACCACTCCAGCGTTTGAAGGAGCGCGTAAAGGTACTTTGATCGCGATACCCCAATAGCAGCGCAATATCCAACAGTGACAGCCCTGGGTCGCACAGGTACTGACGGGCCAGTTGCTCGCGCGTACGCTCCACCAGCCCTTGCCAATGTAATTGGCGTTTGTGCAGACGCCGTTGCAACGTGCGTACTGAGCAGTGCAATTGTCGCGCGGCGGTGTCGAGGCTGACATGGCCATCGGGAAGTTGGCGCACCAGCTGTGCCTGCAGCTGACGCTCAAATTCATCCGGCTCTGGCAGGGCTTTGAGCATGGCACTGGCTTGCTCTTCTAGCAGTTTACGCAAGCCCGGCTCGCTGTTACGCAGCGGCAGCATCAAGGCCGAGGCATGGAACGTCAGGCCGCTGCGTTGTGCACCACCGATCACAGGGCAGTCAAAAAACGCTTCCATCGCGTGCAGTTGGGCTGCGCCGGGCTGATGGCAAAAGGACACTTGTTGCAGTGGTAACGCAGTGCCTGCATCTATGTGCTGACGCGCCAAATACACCAACGCACACAACCCAATTTCTTCTGCTTCTGGCAGATGCTGCTCCGGCTGCCAGTAAATGCCGGCCTGATCGCCATGGCTTTCTAGGCTTGCCAATGGGCGGCCATAAAACAGCGTTTCGAAACGTTGGTAAGTTGCCATCGCTTGGCCTAAGTGATCGCAGGCCACCACCAAATAGCCAAGCACACCAACATGAGTGAGGGTCACCCCTTGCGCCACCTCCAGTGCTTGGTTGGTTTGCTGCGGACGCAGTGCAAAGGCTTGGTTTAACAGGTGTTGCCAGTACTCGATGGGCACAGCATCGCTGGGTTGATACTGGGCGATTTGCGCGCGTATGCCAGGTGCGGCCAGTTGATGGCGATCAAGCCAGTCGGCTAACAAACGAATCCAGCTGCCGTTAACGCGAATCGCTGAGCTCATAGCGGCCTGTCTCCCAAACTAGAATGTGGCGTGAAATGCTAAAAGTGTGGCATCTAATATCAATAACTCTCGCCAATATCGCCTTAGGCTGTCAATGACTCACAGCCGCTGCCACTAGCAGCCTGTTGAAAAAGTCTTTGCATGCTCAGCGAGACCTGAAATGTGCAGCTGGTGTGTTTTGTCTCGACGGACAGGGTGGCTCCCTTTCCTAGAGGCAAAGCGCAGCAGATGTGCGTTTAAGGCCTCGCCCGACGGGGCATTCGGGCTGGCCCGGACTCTGTGTTCCCATTTCTCGATGGGTGGACACACACCTTCAAAATGGCGCCTTGATTCCGAACCAGCCCGAAAGCCTGAGCCGGAAAGACTTTTTCAACAGGCTGCTAGCAGCGGTAAAAATAACAACAGGAGCAGATGATGAACGAACTCACCGGAGCGATGATTTTTATTCTGTTGGCCGGACCTGTGTTTATCTCGGTCATTGCCTTGGAGCGCTGGTGGCTGCTGCGCCAGGGGCGCACCGAGGCCTACGATGTGCGCGAGTCACTGGCCAACATCGGCACTGGCTTTATCTACAAAGTCGGCGATGCGCTGTTTCTTATTGTGGCTGGTAGCGCCGCTTATCTCGGTGTGCACAGTCTGGGCTGGGGTTGGAGCTCTGGCCATGGCTGGCTCGATTTTATGCTGCTGTTTGTCCTAGTCGACTTCACCTTTTATTGGGTGCATCGCTTTATGCACGCCACGCGCTACGGTTGGACCGGCCATTGGGTGCATCACAGTTCCGAGCGCTTTAACTTTTCCACCGCTTTGCGCCAGACGCCCATGGTCTCATTTAATGGCGTGATGCTGGTGGCGCTGCTGCCACCGGCTTTGGTGGGCTTTCCGTTGGAGTACGCCGTGGTGGCGTTAGAGCTGAACTTGTTCTTCCAGTTTTTTATTCACACCGAGGCCATTCGCCGTATGCCAGCCTGGTTCGAGTGGCTGTTTAACACTCCCTCGCACCACCGAGTTCATCACGGCAGCAACCCAGCGCAAATTGATACTAATTTTGCCGGTGTGTTTATGCTGTGGGACCGATTGTTTGGCACCTTTGTCGATGAGCGCGATGCTGGCGAGATTCGCTACGGCGTCGATCATCGCCCGGCGACCACACTCAACCCACTGCGCTTGGTGTTTGCCGAATTTTTCAGTCTGCTGCGGGATGTGGTGCGCTACCGCGATGTGCGCATTATTTGGAAGCATCCCTCTTGGGTGGAACAGCACTATGCTGATAAGCCGGACACTAATGCGCAAAGCTGGGTTTCTCCCCCACAATCGTAAGGGTAATGCGCTGCTTTTATAGTCAGCTGTTAGACACCTTGTGAAAAGTCAGCGCTGCTGTGTCAGGG